>JAEYXD010000256.1 GCA_023428645.1 Pseudomonadota bacterium | reverse complement strand
GATTCGACTCGAATATGCTCGCCTCCTTACGGGAGGGCCCGGATGCGGGGGCAGCCTTGGCTTAAATGCGCGTTGCGACAAAGCGTTCCGTTGGCTCTCCGCCAACGCTAGTCGCGATGCGTCAGCTCACGCTCCCATTTGGCGACGACCGCCGTCGCGATGCTGTTGCCGACGACGTTCGTCGCGGACCGGCCCATGTCGAAGAAGTGATCGACACCGAGCAGCAGCAACAGGCCAGCCTCGGGAATGCCGAATTGCGGCAGCGTCGCCGCGATCACGACGAGCGCGGCGCGCGGCACGCCGGCGATGCCTTTCGAGGTGAGCATCAGGAGTGCCACCATCAGGATCTGCTGCGCGATCGTCAGCTCGACGCCGTACACCTGCGCGATGAACATGATCGCGAACGTGCAGTACATCATCGAGCCGTCGAGATTGAACGAGTAGCCCATCGGCAGCACGAAGCTCGCGACGCGGTTGCTCACGCCGAAGCGTTCGAGCTCCTCGAGCGTCTTCGGATAGGCGGATTCGGAGCTCGCCGTCGAGAACGCGAGCAGCACCGGCTCGCGGATGCGGCGGACGAGCCGCAGCAGCGAAGGCCCGACGATGAGAACGCCGAGCGCGATCAAAACCACCCACAGAACCGCGAGCGCAAGGTAGAACTCGCCGATGAACACGCCGTAGACCCAGACGATACCGAGACCCTGTTTGGCGATCGTGCTGGCCAGCGCGCCGAACACGGCGAGCGGCGCGGCGAGCATCACGTAGCCCGTCACCTTCAGCATGATGTGGGCGACGGCATCGAGCACGTCGAGCACGACCTTGCCCCGCTCCCCGATCGCCGCGGTCGCGGTACCGAAGAACACCGAGAAGACGACGATCTGCAGGATCTCGTTGCGCGCCATCGCATCGATGATGCTCGTCGGAATCGTGTGCGCGATGAAGTTCTGCAGCGACAATGCGGACCCTTCGACATTCGAAGTCGCGCCCTCTTCCGGGATCGCCAGTTGCATCGCCGCCCCCGGCTCGAACCACTGCACGAGCAAGAGACCGAAGCTCAGCGAAATGAGCGACGCGAAGATGAACCACCCGAGCGACTTCGCGCCGACGCGCCCGAGCATCGCGAGATCGCTCATCTTGCCGATGCCGACCACGAGCGTCGCGAACACGAGCGGCGCGATGATCATCTTGATGAGCCGCAGGAACGCGGCGGGCAGCAGCGAGGTGAGCTCCGCGAAGCGCGCGCTCGAGTCGACGAAAAACGTGTTGCTGATGTAGCCGCTCGCGATGCCGAGCACGAGCCCGATGACGATGAGCGTCGTGAGGCGGCTGTTGCGCATCAGGTCATCGTGGCGAGCAGCGCCAGTCCCAACCCGATGCGATACCAGCCGAACGGGCGATAGCTATGCGACTGAATGTAGCGCAACAGCCAGCGCACGACGATGAAGCCGACGACCGTGGACACGACGAACGCCACGGCCAGATCACCCCAAGGCTCGTTCGCGATGCCCCCTTCGAAGTACAGCTCGGCGAGTTCGTAGCCGGTGGCCGCGAACATCGTCGGGATCGCGAGCAGGAACGCGAACTCCGCGGCGGCCGGTCGCGACGTGACGCCCGCGAGCATGGCGGCGAACATTGCGGCGGCCGAGCGCGAGGTGCCTGGAAACACGGCCGCGACGACCTGGGCGATGCCGACCCAGAAGGCGGCGTTCCATGACAAGGTCGTCACGACGGGCTTGCGCTCGATGTACGCCTCGACGAGGAAGATGATGACGCCGCCGACGATGAGCGCGATGGCGATCGGGTACACGGTGTCGGGCAGCTCGAACCCCAACTGTTTCGCGACGAGGCCGCCGATCACGGTGACGATGAATGCGAGCCCGAGCTTCAGGACGTAATCGCGGGTTCCCGGCTCATGCAGCCCGGTGATCATTGCAATCAGTCGCTTCCAAAAGATGAGCGACACCGAGAGGATCGCACCCGCCTGAATCGCGACGGTGAAGAGGTCGGAGCGATGACCGAGCCAGTGCTGCGCGATCAGGAGATGACCCGTGCTCGAGATGGGGAGGAACTCGGTGACGCCTTCGATAATGCCGAGCAATATCACCTGCAAGAGATTTTCCACTCGCCGTCCGTCATCAGCCCGAAGATGCGCGGCATCATAAGGTGTGGCCGGTCATTCTCCCAGGGTAAGCGGACCATCACGACTCAGAAAGTGTCTGCGGATCACGGTGTACAGCCCCGCGCCGGCAAGTCCGATTGCATGCATCCGCGGCCGGCCCGGCCGTACGCCCGCAGCTTTGGCGAGAGGGGTCCGTTACACTGGGCGACGACCAACGAGGTGGAGCGCAATCATCGATGTCAGCGAGTTCGGCGAGTCCGGCGATGCCCCTGAAACGAGCGCTGGCACTCTGCGTCGCTTCGGCCGTTCTCTACTTCCTCACCTTTCTTGATTTCGATCTCTATCCGCTGATCTGGTTCTGCTTCGTACCGGTGCTGTATGCGATCCGCGACGCTTCGCCCCGGCGCGCGCTGCTGCTCGGTACGGTGTTCGGCGCGGTCACGAATGCCGGCGGCTACTACTGGGTCGTGCATACGATTCAGACGTTCGGCGGTCTCAACATCGTCGTCGCCCTCCTCGGGTACGCGCTCCTGTGCGTGTACCAAGGGTTCCTGCTCGCGATCGTGCTCGCGCTCGTCCGCCTCGGCGAGCGCAATCTGGGCATCGCGCCGGTCTGGAGCCTCGCGATCGTCTTCCCGGCGCTCGAGCTCGCGTATCCGCTGCTGTTCCCCAGCTACATCGGCAATTCGCAGCTGCGCTTCCATGCGATCACGCAGTTCGTCGATATCACGGGCATGGCCGGACTCACGTTGCTGATCGGTCTCGTCAACGGCGCGTTCTACGAACTCGTCGAGGCGCGGCTGCAAAGGCGCAGAGTCCACCTGCCGCGCGTCGCCGTACCCGCGAGCGTGTTCGTCGCCTGCCTGGCCTATGGATTGATCCGACTGCCGCAGGTCGACGCGATGACAGCGAGTGCGCCGCGGCTCAAGGTCGGCATCGTCCAGACGAACATCGGCGCGGGCGAGAAAGCGGCCGACCCCGACGAGTTCGTGCGTCGCCATCGCGAGATGTCGCAGGCGCTGATCGCGGCGCAGCCCGATGTCGACCTGATCATCTGGCCCGAATCGGCGTACAACCGCTTGTTGCCGCGCTCAGAGCCCATGTTCGTGCCCGAGGTCACCGCGGGGATCGAGCGCCCGCTGTTGTTCGGTGCGCTGACGTACGACCATCGAGACGGCGAGCAGCGCATCTTCAACAGCCTGCTGCTCGCGCCGGAACACGGCATGGTGTCGAGCATCTACGACAAGATCGAGCTGCTCGTTTTTGGCGAGACGTATCCGTTCTCGGCGACGCTGCCAGCGCTCGACAAGATCTTTGGCACGAACTGGTTCACGCGCGGCACGTCGCTGCGCCATCTGCAGCTCGACGGCCATTCGTTCCTGCCGATGATCTGCTACGAGGACATCCTGCCGTCGCTCGTACGCCGCCTGTGGCGCGACGGCGGTCCGGCGAGCGTGCTCGTGAACGGCACGAACGATTCGTGGTACGGCAACACGCATCAGCCGATGATCCACCTGGCGCTCGCGAGCTTTCGCTCGATCGAAACGCGCCGCGCGCTGATCCGCTCGACGAACACCGGCATCAGCGCGATCGTCGATCCGGCCGGCCGCATCGTGCAACGCACGGGTCAATGGACGCAGGAAGCGCTGGTGGCCGACGTGCCGCTGATCGAAGACGGCTCGTCGACCGTGTTCATGAAGCTCGGCGATCTGACGGGCTGGGGATGCCTGGTGTTGACGATCGTCGGCTGGTGGCGGGCGCGGCGCCTCAATCGTCCTTCGGCTCGACATCCTTCTGCGTGATCACGCGCAGCGTCTCCAAGCGCCGTCGATCCGCTCGCAGCACCCTGAACTCCATGCCCCCGAGCGCGAACGTCTCGCCGCGGCGCGGCAGCCGCCCGAGGAGATTGATCGCGAGACCGCCGATCGTGTCGAACTCCTCGTCGCTGAAGTTCGTGCCGAAATAGTGATTGAAGTCCTCGATCGGCGTTTGCGCCCGCACGGTGAACTGACGCTCCCCCTCCTTGCGGATGTCCAGCTCGTCGTCGACGTCGTACTCGTCGCCGATGTCGCCGACGATCTGCTCGAGCACGTCTTCGATCGTCACGAGACCTGACACACCGCCGTATTCATCGACGACGATCGCCATGTGGTGATGGCTGGCGCGGAATTCCTTGAGCAGCACGTTCAAGCGCTTGCTCTCGGGGATGAAAACGACGGGCCGCAGCACTTCCTTGATGTCGAAATTATCGCGGCCGCCCTCGCTGAAATAACGCAGCAGGTCCTTCGCGAGCAGGATGCCGACGATCTGATCGCGGTCCTCGCCGATCACCGGGAAGCGCGAGTGCCCAGATTCGATCACGAGCGGCAGGATCGCCTCCGGCGGATCGTCGCGATTGACGATCGCCATCTGCGAGCGCGGCACCATGATGTCGCGCACTTGCAGCTCGCTGACTTGCAGCGCGCCTTCCAGCATTTCGTACGCATCGGGGTGGACGATGCCGCGCTCCTTCGCCTGCCGCAGCACGTCCGTGAGCTCTTCCATGTCTCGCGGTTCGCCGCTGAACGTATCCGTGATACGACGCAGCCATTTGCCGGTGCCGCCAGGTTCAGCCATAGGGATTCGCATAACCGAATTGAGAGAGAATTTTGATTTCGCGGGATTCCATGGCCTCTGCATCGCGATCGTCTTCGTGATCGTAGCCCAGCAGATGCAAGACGCCATGGACGACCATGTGCGCCCAATGGGCGCGCGGATTCTTTCCCTGTTCGCGTGCTTCGCGCGCCACGACCGGCGCGCAAATCGCGAGATCGCCGAGCTCCTGCAGGCCCGGCTCGGCGCTCGAGCTCAGCGCGGGAAAAGACAGCACGTTCGTCGGCTTGTCCTTGCCTCGATAAGTCCGATTGAGCTTGCGGCTTTCGGCGGCGCCGACGATACGGATCGTGAGCGGCAGGCGCGGCGGCAGCTTCAGGCCGCCTTTGGCGGCGCTTCCGGAGCGTCTGGTCGCGCGCGCATCGAACGCTTGGTTCGCCCATTGCGCAAGCGACTTGGGATGCGGCACGCCGGCGCGCCGCGTCGCGAATTGAATCGTCACATCCAGTTCGTCGCGCATGCGAGTGCGATCAATCCTCACGCGAGGGGCCATTGCGGCCGTGCGAATCGTCGCCCTGCCGCAGCTCATACGCTTCGACGATGCGCTGCACGAGCGGGTGACGCACGACGTCCTTCGAGGTGAAGTGCGTGAACGCGACGCCCGGCACGCCGGGCAACACCTTCATGACATGACGCAAGCCCGACAACTGCTGCTTCGGCAGATCGGTTTGCGTAACGTCGCCGGTGACGACCGCCTTCGAGCCGAAGCCCATGCGGGTCAGGAACATCTTCATCTGCTCGACCGAGGTGTTCTGCGCTTCGTCGAGAATGATGAACGAATCGTTCAAAGATCGGCCGCGCATGAAGGCAAGCGGTGCGATCTCGATGACCTGCCGTTCGATGGCGCGCGCGACGCGATCGAAGCCCATCATGTCGTACAGCGCGTCGTACATGGGGCGCAAATACGGATCGACCTTCTGCGCCATGTCGCCCGGCAGAAAGCCCAGGCGCTCGCCCGCCTCGACCGCCGGCCGCACGAGCACGATGCGGCGAACGCGATCGGTCTGCAGCGCCTCGACCGCGCACGCGACGGCGAGATAGGTCTTGCCGGTACCGGCGGGGCCGATGCCGAAGATCAGATCGTTGGTGCGAATGTTGTGCAGATACTGCCGCTGGTTCGGGCCGCGGCCGCGAATGCCGCCGCGCTGCGTGTGGATCGTCACTTCGTCGGGCGAGCGCGCCGCCACGACCGCTGGCGCGGGCTCCATGCCGGCTTCCTGCAATGCGAGGTGCACGCGATCCGGCGTGAGC
>JAEYXD010000255.1 GCA_023428645.1 Pseudomonadota bacterium | reverse complement strand
AGCGAGCGCCATGCTTCATCTCATGAGACGGTGCGCGAGCGCAGGTGCTGCAATCGAAGATGTGTTTGCAGATGCTTTTGAAGACGCAACTGGCGCGATGCGTTTTGCAGATGCTTTTGAAGATGCAACGGGCGAGATGTGTTTGCAGATGCTTTTGAAGATACAACTGGCGCGATGTGTTTGCAGATGATTTGAAGATGCAACGGCGCGATGTGTTCGCAGATGCATTTGAAGATGCAACGGGCGATGCACGAATAAGTTTGTCGATCTGGCATAAAGATTTCGCGCTCCGCCCCGATACATGGAGTAGTTTTCAGGATCACGGACCGCCATGGCAGCAATCACACACGGATCCAATCGCGTGCATCAAGTGCTCGATCCGCGCACGATCGGTCGACCCGTGCACCTGCTCGACAAATTCACCGAGCGCTTCGCCAGGACTTTGACGGAGCTCTTTCAACAGCATTTCAATCGGCGCTATCGCGCGCAGTTCGAGATCGTTTCGGTCACGTTCGACCCGCTCGCTTCGATCGATTCGCTGCGCTGGCAGACCTTTGGCTCGAGCGTTGGTCGTGTGGCGTGCGCGATCGATCGCAGCGTGCTGCTCTCGCTGCTCGCCTATCGCTACGGTGTTGCCGCTTCGCCGCTCGGCTCATTCGATGCGCACGAGGCCGCCCGCACGCCGGAGACAGCGACCGAGGAGCGTCTGGCGGCGAAATTTGCCCAGCAGCTGGCGAGCGCAGCCGCCGATCTGGTGGAAGCCCTCCAGCCCGAGGCCGGCACGCAGCCGCAGGCGATCGAGCTCACGCCGATCGCACGCACTAGTCTCGATGGCGCCTGGACGTTGCGAGCTCGCATCGCGGAGCGCAATCAGACACTCGAGGGGTCGCTGTGGCTGCGCATGGATGAAGCCTGGATTGCGCGCCTGCTGCGCGCTCTTGCGCCCGTGCGCGACAAGACCGCGAGAGCATCGGTCGCGAGCGCGCAGCCTCTACCCGCGCGCTTGCAGCTCAAGCTCACCGCTCGCTTGCTGGAGAAGTCGGTGCCGCTCGGCACCGTGCTCGACTTGCGCGTGGACGACGTCATTCCCATCACGCTCGGCACGACGTCCGTGCTGATCGATGACTCGTGTTTGTTCACCGCGAGCGTTGCCGAGCACAAGGGCAAGTTGTGCCTCACCTCTTTCGAAGCCGTGGAGTAATCCGTGAACGTTCCAGAAGCCAGCCTGCAGGATGCCCTGCTCTCCGATCTCCCGAACGAGCTCGATGATGCGAGCGTTGCGCCTGCAGGTGCCGCCCCGTTGCGCCCGAAGCGTGATTTCGCACAGATGATGCGCCGCATTCCCGTCACTCTTACGCTCGAGGTCGGCACCGCACGCGTTTCGCTGCAGGAGCTCTCATCGCTCGAGCCGAACAGCGTCGTCGAGCTCGACACGCTCGCCGGTCAGCCGTTGATCATCAAAGTGAACGGCACGCCGATCGGGCGGGCGGAAGTCGTCGTGAGCGGCGAAAACTACGGACTGAAGGTGCTCGAGCTGAGCGACCTCGATCTGGGATCGCTCACCTGATGATGCCGAACGAGTGGTCTTCACGAGCGCTCAGCATTGCGATCCCTTTGATCGCAATGCTGCTCGCGTGCATTTGCATCGCGTGGCCGCACACGTCGTTCGCCGAGCCCGTCACGATCATCGGCGCGACGAGCGAGGGCGACAAGACCGAGTTCACGGTCAAGATGCAGGTGCTCGTCATCATGACGCTGCTCGGGCTGCTGCCCGTCATGATGCTCATGATGACGAGCTTTACGCGCTTCGTGATCATTCTGGCGCTGTTGCGTCAGGCGCTCGGCCTGCAGCAAGGGCTGCCGAATCGCATCGTCACCGGCGTCGCGTTGATCCTCACGCTGCTTGTCATGCGGCCGATCGGCGAGCATGTCTGGACGCAGGCGCTCGTCCCGTACGATCAGGGGCAGATCGGGCTCGAGCAGGCGTTGCAGATCGCCGAGGAGCCGCTGTCGCGCTTCATGCTGGCGCAAACGCACAAGGGGGCGCTCGCGCAGATCTCGCAACTGGCAGGCGAAGCACCGGTCGCCGATCCGAAGGACCATGGCTTTCTGGTCAAGCTCGCCGCGTTCGTATTGAGCGAATTGAAAACCGCGTTCCAGATCGGCTGCATGCTGTTCATTCCGTTTCTCGTGATCGACCTCGTCGTGTCGTCGGTGTTGATGGCGATGGGCATGATGATGCTTTCTCCGCTCGTCATTTCCTTGCCGCTGAAGCTCCTTTTGTTCGTTCTCGTCGATGGCTGGACGCTCACGGTTCACACCCTCGTTACGAGCGTGCAGGTGTATTGATGGACCGCAACGAGCCCTGTAACGCCGACTGCTTCGCCGTCGCAGCGCGGCGCCGTTACGTCGGCCCGCTTACGCCCACGCAGCGAAGAGAGCGGCTGGAGAAAGCTCCCTCATGACTTCGGACATCGCCGTCGACATGGTCAGCCATGCGCTGCGCCTCGTCATGACCATGGTCGCCGTGCTCGTCGTGCCTGGCATGATCGTGGGTCTGCTCGTGGGCTTCTTCCAGGCGGCCACGCAGATCAACGAGCAGACATTGAGCTTTCTGCCGCGCCTGCTCGTCACGTTGCTCGCCATCGCGGTCGCGGGCCACTGGCTGGCCGGCACGCTGATGGACTTCTGTGTTCAGGTCTTCCGGCAAGCGCCGCTGCTCATCGGCTAGCGACCTCGCATCATGGAGCCGGTACTGAGCCAATTGCCCTCGCTGCTCGCCATGGTCTGGTGGCCGTTCTGTCGCGTGCTCGCGATGTTCAGCGCTGCGCCGATCCTGGGCGAGAACATGGTTCCGATCACCGTGCGCGTGCTTCTGTCGCTGGCCTTCGCGATCGTGCTCGTTCCGGTCTCAACCCCGGTGGCATCGATCGATCCGTTGTCGCTGCACTCCCTGCTCGTGACCGCGGAGCAGGCGCTCATCGGCTTCGGCATTGGCCTCGCCTTCCATCTCACGATCGCGGCCGTCACGCTGCTCGGCTTCGTCGCATCGTCGCAAATGGGCCTGTCGATGGCGATCATGAACGATCCCATGAGCGGCACCTCATCGGATGTCGTTTCCGCGCTGCTGTACATCCTGTGCATTTACGTGTTCTTCGCAGTCGATGGGCACCTCGTGCTCTCCGGGGTGATCGGTGCGAGCTTCAAAGCATGGCCGGTGGGCGGTGGCATCAATTTTCTCACGCTGCAAACGATCGCCTACAACGTCGCCTGGGTCTTTGCCGCCGCGCTCCTGCTCGCGGTCCCGGTGATCTTCTCGGCGCTCGTCGTGCAGCTCGGCTTCGGCTTTCTCAATCGCGTCGCGCCGGCGCTCAACCTGTTCGCGCTGGGCTTCTCGGTCGTGACGATCTTCGGGCTGTTCATGCTGGGGTATGTCGTGCTCGCGTTGCCTGAGCATTACGTGCGCATGACGACCCAGGTGCTGGAGATGCTGCGACTCGGAATGAATCGTTGACGAGGCGCCCATGTCCGAGACACCGCAAGGCGACAAGAGCGAAAAACCATCAGCCCAGAAGCTGCGCAAGGTACGCGAGAAGGGTCAGGTGCCACGCTCCAGGGATTGGGCGACGGCAGTGGGCATTTTCGTCTGCCTGCAGCTGCTCGTGATGCTGACACCGGGCTATCTCGAGGACTTCCGTCTCCTCTTCGTCCGCAGCTTCGGACCGGCGGTCGACGCTCCGGGCGATCTGGAGAACGCCAACTCGACGCTGTTCGCCGCGACCATGCTGCTGCTCGGCAAGATGATCGTGCCCCTGTTCGCCGTGCCGCTCATCGTCGGCATCGCCTCGCTCTACCCCGGCGGCTGGGTTCTGAGCGCTACGCCGCTCACCCCGAAGCTCGAGCGCGTCAGCCCGCTCACGTATTTCAAGCGCGTGTTCTCGATGAAGCATGCGATCGAAACCGGTACCGCCATGCTCAAGGCAACCGCACTGCTCGTCGTGCTCTACGTCATGGCGCGTACACACGTCGATGACTATCTGCGGCTGCAGCGCCTGCCGCTGAACGAGGCGCTGCAGGCCGGCGCCCAGCTGATGCTCGACGGTGTAATGGCGCTGTGCGCGGTCTTCGTCGCCTTCGCTCTCATCGATCTGCCGGTTCAGGCGTTCGTGTTCCTGCGCGAGCAGCGCATGAGCAAGCGCGAGGTCAAGGAGGAGCACAAGACGACCGAAGGCCGGCCGGAAGTACGGCAGCGGATCCGGCAACTGCAGACTCAATTCGCACGTCGCGGCCTACGCAAGGCAGTGCCGACGGCAAACGTCGTCGTCGTCAATCCGCAGCACTATGCGGTGGCGCTCAAATACGACGAGCAGCGCGCCGAGGCTCCCTTCGTCGTCGCGAAAGGCATCGACGAGACGGCGCTCTACATCCGCCAGCTTGCAAGCGCCCACGGCGTCGAGATCGTGTCGTTGCCGCCGCTGGCGCGCGCGATCTACAACACCAGCCAAGTGAATCAGCAGATCCCGGCGGCGCTCTATCAGGCCGTCGCCCGGGTGCTGAGCTACGTGCTGCAAATAAAGGCTTTCCGCTGCGGACGCCGAGCGTCGCAGCCGGACCTGCCGCTGGATCTGCCGGTCCCGGCACACCTGACGTGATCTCATTATGAACGCACTCAATCGCATGCTTGCCGAGCTGCGCCGCCATCGCATCGCGGCGCCGCTGTTCTTGATGGCCCTCGTCGCAATGGTCATCCTGCCGTTGCCGCCGCTGGTGCTGGACGTCTTGTTCACGTTCAACATCGTGCTCGCGCTCATCGTCGTACTGGTGGCCGTCACGAGCCGGCGGCCGCTCGATTTCGCGATCTTCCCGACTGTCATTCTCGCCGCGACACTGCTGCGCTTGACGCTCAACGTCGCCTCGACCCGGGTCGTGCTGCTGCACGGTCACGAAGGCGCGCACGCGGCCGGCGAAGTCATCGAAGCATTCGGCAACGTCGTCATCGGCGGCAATTTCGTCGTCGGTCTGATCGTCTTCGTCATCCTGATGATCATCAACTTCGTCGTCGTGACGAAGGGCGCCGAGCGCATCTCGGAGGTGTCCGCGCGGTTCACGCTCGATGCGCTCCCCGGCAAGCAGATGGCGATCGACGCCGACCTGAACGCCGGTCTAATCAATCAGCAGCAGGCGCAGGCGCGGCGGCGTGAAGTCGCCGCCGAGGCCGACTTTTATGGCGCGATGGACGGCGCCTCGAAGTTCGTCCGCGGCGATGCGATCGCCGGCATTCTGGTGCTCATCATCAATCTCATCGGCGGCGTCGCAATCGGCGCGTTGATGCACGATCTGTCGTTCGGCGATTCCTTCCGGTTGTACGCCCTGCTGACGATCGGCGACGGTCTCGTCGCGCAGATCCCGGCCCTGCTGCTGTCGGCGGCGGCGGCGATCATCGTGACGCGTGTCAGCGACTCCGGTGACTTCGAGGAACAGGTGGGCTCGCAGCTGCTCGCCTCTCCGGGCGTGCTGTACGGCGCGGGCGGAATGATGTTCGTGCTGGGATTGATCCCCGGCATGCCCTGGCTGACCTTCATGGCGTTCGCCATCGTCCTCGCCTTCGCGGCCTGGCGAATGGATCGCCGCGCTGCGGAGCCGCCCGCAGAAGCGGTCGCGGCTCAAGCCGCCCTGCTCACCCAGCCCGCACCGGAACTCGACTGGCGCAGCCTGCCATTCGTCGAGCCGATCGCTGTCACAGTGGGCTACAAACTTGCGCCGCTTCTCGATCAGAGTCAGGGCGCGCCGCTCGACAAGCGCCTGAAAGGCGTACGTCAGACACTGAGCGAATCCATGGGTGTGCTGCTGCCGTCGATTCCCGCGCGCGACGATTTGTCGCTCAAGCCCTCGCACTACAGCGTGTCGTTGCGCGGGACGAGCATTGCACAGGCCGAGGTGTTTCCCGAACGGCTCATGGCGATTGCCTCGGCGCAGGTCTACGGCGATCTCGATGGCATTCCCGGTACCGAGCCCGCTTACGGCATGCCGGTGTGGTGGATCACGCAGGAGGATCGTGCGAATGCGCTCGGCCTGGGCTATCAGGTCGTCGACGCAGCGAGTGTGATTGCAACGCACGTGTCGAAGCTGGTACGCGAGTACTTGCCGGAGCTGATGCGGCACGAGGACGTCCCGGCACTGATTGAGCGCCTCGCGGCGCAAGCGCCGAAGCTTGCCGCGGCGCTTGAGAAGGCATTGACGCACAGTCAGCTGCTGAAGGTGTTCCGTTTGCTGCTGACCGAGAACGTGTCGCTCAAGGACATCGTGCCCATCGCGACGACGTTGCTGGAAAGTGCGGAGACGACGAAGGATCCGATTCTGTTGGCAGCGGAAGTGCGCTGCTCGCTGCGGCGGCAGATCGTGGCCTCGCTCGTAGGCCAATCGCTGCAGATCAAGGCATTCAACCTGAGCGGCGAACTCGAGAACATGTTGCTGTCATCGTTGAATCAGGCGACGCAGGGCGGCAAAGTGCCGCTCGACAACTATCCGGTCGACCCGAACTTGCTGTCACAGCTGCAGATGAACATGCCGGTCGTGCGTGAGCAGATGAAGCAGCAAGGCGCAGCGCCGCTGCTGCTCGTAATGCCGCAGATCCGACCGCTCCTCGCGCGCTATGCGCGCCTGTTTGCGCCGGGGCTCTCAGTTCTGTCCTACAACGAAATTCCGGAAGCGCGGGATGTGAGCATCATCGGGTCGCTCGGGTGAGATCGCTCCCTGATTCGGAGCAAACAAAGGTGCCTGCTGAATCACCGATCCTATCTTCGATCCGAAATTCCTCTCCAGCTCCATCGTTCTTGCCAAATACGTCATTGCTCAGGCGCGTTCGTCTTCGCACATGGCGTGCAAGGATTGAGCGATCATTCGAATCCCCAGACAGCACCGCACGAACGTATTCACCGCTCCGACGCCGGCAACACCTGCAGCAACACCACCGCAGTCTCTGCGAGCA
>JAEYXD010000195.1 GCA_023428645.1 Pseudomonadota bacterium | reverse complement strand
ATCTGGAAATGCGCGACACCGTTCGCGACCCGAAATTTCAATTGCAGAAAGCGTTGTCGCTGGAGCTGGAGCGGCGTTTTCCGAACCGGTTCATTCCGCGCTATTCGATGGTCATGTTCCATGCGCGGATTCCTTATGCCGTCGCGCTCGAGCGCGGCCGCCTCCAGGCCGAGATTCTGAGCGCGCTCACGCAAGCGATTCATGCGCTCGATCAGGTCGACTGGATGCTCGCGAGCGATCTCATCGGCGAGAAGCTCGAGCCCATCCTCGCGTAGCGCTGTGCTGCCCGCGCGCGAGCGGACTGTGCATGTACGGCGCGAGCACCTGGCACACACTACACGCCCGAGTTCGCGGAGCAGATCATGACGGCGCTTCACTACCGGCTCGTCAACGTGTTCACACGGAATCGAGGCGTGCTCACGGGAAATCCGCTGTGCGTCTTCGAATCCGCGGATGCGCTCGACACGCCGACGATGCAGGCGCTCGCGCGTCAGTTCAATCTCTCCGAAACGACCTTCATCCTGCGTTCGTCGCGGGCGAACGCCAAGGTGCGCATCTTCACACCGACGTACGAGATGCCGTTCGCGGGCCACCCGACCTTGGGCACCGCGTTCGTGTGCCACGCGCTCGGTCTCGGCGGCACGCACCTCGCACTGGAAATGCAGGCCGGCATCATTCCAGTCACGGCGAACGGCTCGCGCTGGACGTTGCAGGCCAATGCACCGTCGTGGCGCGAACCGAATTCATCGCGTGCCGCGCTCGCCGACATGCTCGGGCTCGCCGAGGGCGATATCGGCGAGCGACCGTTGTGGGTGAAGGCAGGCAAGGAACAATTGATCATTCCATTGACGAGCGAAGACGCCGTGCGTCGCACTCGCCCGAACTCGGAGCTCTGCCGACGCGAGCTGAGCGAGGACGGTCACAGCATGGCGTACGTATTCGCACCGACCGGCCCGGAGAAAATGCTCGGCCGCTTCTTTTTTCCGGTCGGCGCGGCCTTGCTCGAAGATCCCGCGACCGGCTCGGCGACCGCGAATCTCGGCGGGTGGCTGATCGCGACACACGCGACGCTGCCGTGTGCCTACGAAATCTCGCAGGGCGAGTACGCGCAGCGTCCGTCCACGCTGTACTTGCAGGTCGATACGCAGCGACGGATTTTTGTCGGCGGCGAGGTCATCGAACTGGGCCGCGGTGTTCTGAATCTGTGATGCATTGAGGGAACCATGACGCCGGGCCGCTCATCTACCGTCGGTGAGCGCTCGGAAGTTGAATCATGGCGACGGTCTCATTCCCTAATCCTCGCAGCAACGGTGGCCGTCGATGACGCGCCGCGCGACTGCCGCAGCGTCCTGCTACGACGACATGCCCTTGTCGATCGTGCTGTTCCGGTTCCTCTGGCCCTTCTGGTTGTTCCAAGACGCCACGCGCGGTGATCGCTTCGCGCGAGCGGCGGCGTATCGCCACAATCGCGACATGCGGGTGCATCTGCCCGGCTACCTGATGAAGTGGATATTGAGCTGCTCCTTCGTCCTGGCACTCACTTCCGGCGTCGACTCCCTCGCACGATCGCTGACGCCGATCTCTACCGTTCTATCGCTCTTGACCGCGGCGTGCGCGATTGCCTTCGTCTGCAGCGTGTGCGTCTTGTTCGTGACCGCTTACATTTATTTGTATCTGAGCAAGAACGAATAGCGCTCGGCAGCCTACCGGGAACGCAAAAATATAGAGTTTTCTGCCCGACTTCGGGCAGGATACTTGGGCTTCGCCCCTTCGATTAGGCATAGTCCCACGCCCATGTCGGATCAGACCGAACTCGCCGAGTTGGTGGAGTACCTGGTTCGCAGCACCCGATTGACGGCCGCCGAGGCGGAAAAAGTCCTTGATGAGGTCCTTGCCTTCATGGACGAGACCCCCGAAGACTTCGTACGGCGCCGCCATCTCGCGCTGCAAACGCAGGGCTTCTCGAATGCCCAGATCTTTGCGCGGATCGCGCAGGAGCTCGAGCAGCGCCGCTTTCGCGCGGCCGCCCTCAGCGAACGGCAAATCCGACGCATCGTGTATGGCTAACGAGGAGCTCGCATGTGCGGCATCGTCGGATACATCGGCAAGCGCGACGCGGCGCCGATCCTGCTGGAAGGTCTGCATCGCCTCGAATATCGCGGCTATGACTCGGCGGGCATCGCGCTCGTCCGCAATGGCAAGCTGAGCGTTCACAAGAGCAAAGGCAAGGTCCGGGATCTGGAGCGCGGACTGCCCGAGCGCATGAAAGGCTCCCTCGGCATCGCACACACGCGCTGGGCCACGCACGGCGAACCGAGCGATCGTAACGCGCATCCGCACACCGATGCGTCGGGCCGCTACGCGATTGCCCATAACGGCATCATCGAGAACGCGGCGCAATTGCGGGCGATGCTGGAATCCAAGGGCGTGCACTTCACGTCCGAGACGGATTCGGAGGTCGTCGCTCATCTGATCGCCGCGATGCCGGACGAGGCTCTGCACGATGCCGTGCGCTCGGCCTTGCGCCTGATCAAGGGCACTTACGGTCTCGCGATCGTCGATGCCGAGCGGCCGGAGTGCCTCGTCGTCGCGCGTCTCGGCAGCCCCGTCGTGCTCGGCATTGGCGAGCGCGAGATGTTCGTCGCTTCGGACCCCGCGGCGCTCGTGCGCCATACGCAAAGCGTCGTGCATCTCGACGACGGCGAGATCGCGATAGTACGCGCGGATGGCTTCGAGACCTCGACGCTCGATGGCGGCGCCACCGCGAAAACACCCGCGACGATCGAATGGACCGACGACTCGTACGACAAGGGCGACTACTCGCATTTCATGCGTAAGGAGATCGCCGAGCAACCCGAGGCGATCCGTCGCACGCTGAGCGGCCGACTCGAGCCGCGCTTCAGCACGGCGCACATCGGCGGCCTGGCCATGAGCGCCCGGGAATTGCTCGAGGTGCGGCGCGTGAAGATTCTCGGCTGCGGCTCCGCCTTCATCGCGGGTGCCGTCGGAGCGCACCTGATCGAGCAGCTCGCGCGCATTCCCGCCCACGCCGAGCCCGCCTCCGAATTTCGTTACCGGAATCCCGTGATCGAACAAGACACGCTGTACATCGCCGTGAGCCAATCGGGCGAGACGTTCGACACGCTCGCGGCCGTGCAGGAAGTGAAACGCAAGGGCGGCCGCGTGCTCGGCGTCGTGAACGTCGTCGGCAGCACGATCGCGCGCGAATGCGGCCGCGGCATTTATCTGCATGCCGGACCGGAGATCGCCGTCGTGGCGACGAAGACGTTCACCTGCACGGCCGTCGCGTTCGCGCTGCTGGCGATTCATCTCGGCCGTATTCGCGATTTGTCGACGGGCGCGGGCACGCGTTTGCTGCAAGCGCTCGAAGCGCTGCCGGATCAAGTCGCCGCGATCCTCGCCCAGGAGCCGAACATCGCTGCGATCGCTCAGGCAATTCATGCTTGCAGCGACGCCTATTTCGTCGGCCGTGCCGCGGGCTATCCCATCGCGATGGAAGGCGCGTTGAAGCTCAAGGAAGTGAGCTATCTGCACGCGGAGGCCTACCCCGCGTCGGAGCTCAAGCACGGCCCGCTGGCGTTGATCAGCCCCGCGACACCGACGTTCGTCGTCATGCCGCGCGACGACTTGTTTGCGAAGAATCTCTCGACGATCGAAGAGATTCGCGCGCGCCGCGGCCCGACTTACGTCATCACGCAACCGGGCGATGCGCTCACCGTGCCGACCGACGGCATCATCGAAGTCCCCAAATCAGTGCCCGAACTCGATCCGTTGCTGTTGAGCATCCCGTTGCAACTGCTCGCCTATCACGTCGCGCTCGCGAAGGACTGCAATATCGATCAGCCGCGCAATCTCGCAAAGTCGGTCACTGTCGAATGATGCGCCGCGCCGCCGCTTGCGGCGCCAGGCCTGCCTCCCCCGCAACCCGGCCGTACTGACCGGCGCCGCCCCGCGCCGCCGCTCCGCCGCTCCGACATTACGATCTCGTAACGATCGAGATCGTATCAATCGTTATTATCTCAAGCGAGGATACATGGCAGATCAAACACGCAATCTGGGCTTTTTGATCAAGGACATCGGGCGGCTCTATACCAAGCTGTTCGAGCAGCAGGCGCGCGACTTCGAATGCAGCCTCGCCGAATGCAAGGTCCTCACTTATCTGCAGCGCAATGCCGGCATCAGCCAGATCGGCCTCGCCGATTTGACCGGCGTCGAGCCGATGAGCCTCGTTCGCATCCTGGATCGCATGGAGGCGGACGGCCTGATCGAGCGCCGCCCGCATCCCACCGATCGGCGTGCAAGGCAGCTTTTCCTCAAGGACAAGGCGCAACACACGCTGGATCAGCTGTGGAAATTGAGCGATGCGACGCGCGCCCGCGCGCTGGCCGGCGTCAAGGCCGATGAGCGTCAAGTGCTGATCGATCTGCTCGAGCGCATCCATGCGAATCTCATCGGCGCCCAATCCGAAGGGCGCGTCGAAGACGACGCCGCGATCGCGGCTCAATCCGCCAGCGCCGCGAAACGCCGCGGTGCCCCCCGAGTGTCCGCGAGTACCCGTCGCGGCACTTCGACTCGCTTGCCCAAACCTTCTTGAGCCCACGAACTTCGATGAATGCCGTCGCCAAAGAAACGGAACTGCCCGCCCATGAGAACGAGCCAAAGACCAGCGATGCGCCAGCAGCGTCGCCGGCGCGTGATCGCTGGCGCTTGCCGCTGCTGATCTTGGGCCCACTCGCCGCCATCGGCGCCGCGACCTACTTCTACCTGCTCGGCGGCCGCTACGAGTCGACCGACGATGCGTATCTGCGTGCGCCGCAGGCGAGCATCAGCTCGAACGTGTCGGGCCGCGTCGTCGAGGTCGCGGTTCGCGACAACCAGCGTGTCGCACGCGGCGACCTGCTGTTCCGGCTCGACGAAGCGCCGCTCCGCATTGCCGTCGCCGAAGCCGACGCGCAACTGGCGCGCGCGAAACTCGAAGTCGAGCAGCTGCGCGCGACGTATCGGCAGCGGCTCGCCGATGTCGCCGCCGCGACAGACACGCTCGGCTATCGACGCACCGAGCTGGAACGGCAGCAGCGCTTGCTCACGAAGGGCATCGCATCGCAGGCCGCCTTCGACGCCGCGACTCACGCACTGCAGAGCGCGGAGCAGCAGCTTGCAAGTGCGGAGCAGCAGATCGCCGCCGCGCTCGCGAGCCTGGGCGGACGACCTGATATTCCAGCCGCGGAGCACCCGCACGTCATGGCGGCCCAGGCGCAGCTCGATCGCGCGCGCTTGAACCTGTCGTACGCGACGGTTCTCGCGCCGACGGATGGCATCGTCACCCGCGTGGAGGATTTGCAGGTCGGCGATTTCATTGGCGCGTCGCATCCCGTGTTTGCGCTGGTCGCGACCAATGCGATGTGGGTGGAGGCGAACTTCAAGGAAGTGCAGCTCGCCCACATGCGCCCGGGGCAGACAGCCGAAATCACGGTAGACGCGCTGCCAGGGCGGACGCTCACGGCGAAGGTCGTCAGCTTGAGCCCCGGCACCGGCAATGTGTTCTCCGTGCTGCCGGCAGAGAACGCAACGGGCAACTGGGTGAAGGTCGTGCAGCGCGTGCCCGTGCGGCTCGAGCTCGACAGCATCGATCCGGCGCTCTCGCTGCAATCGGGCTTGAGCGCCGTCGTCGAAGTCGATACGCGACATCGCCGCCATCTGTTTGGCAGCGATGAGGTCGTCGCCGCTTCGCACTGATCGCGATGTCCGCTTCATCCACATCCCAGGTCCCGCATCACGGACTCATCAGCGTGTCCGTGATGCTCGCGACGACGATGCAATCGCTCGACACGACGATTGCGAACGTCGCCTTGCCGCACATCCAGGGCAGCATCGCGGCGACGCAGGAGCAGATGTCGTGGGTGCTGACGTCCTACATCGTCGCGGTCGCCATCATGACGCCGCTCACGGGCTGGCTCGCCGGACGCTTCGGCCGCAAGAACGTCTTCCTCGCTTCGATCGTCGGCTTCACGATCTCCTCCGTGTTGTGCGGACTGGCGCAGAGCCTGCCGCAGATCGTGCTGTTCCGCTTGTTGCAGGGCTTGTCGGGCGCCGCGCTCGTGCCGCTGTCGCAGGCCATTCTGCTAGATATCAACCCGCCCGAGCGGCACGCGCGCGCGATGTCGGTATGGGTGATGGGCGTGACCGTCGGCCCCATTCTCGGTCCGGCGCTGGGCGCGTGGCTGACGGACAACTACAGCTGGCGCTGGGTGTTCTATATCAACGTACCGATCGGCCTGATCTCCTTCCTCGGCCTCAGCAGCTTCTTGTCGGAATCGAAGCTGACGCGCAGCACCTTCGATTTCATGGGCTTCACGAGCCTCGCGATCGGCATCGGCGCCCTGCAGCTCATGCTCGACCGCGGCCAGCTGCTCGATTGGTTCAGCTCCGCGGAGATCTGCATCGAAGCGCTCATCGCGGTGGTCGCGCTGTACCTCTTCGTCGTGCACAGCATGACGACGCGCGAGCCGTTCGTGAACTTCAAGATCTTCAAGGACCGCAACTTTCTCGTCGGCAGCATTTTCATCGTCATCGTGGGCGTGCTGCTGTTCGCGAACCTTGCCTTGATGCCGCCGCTGTTGCAGGACTTGCTCGACTATCCGGTGATGACTGCCGGACTGCTCACCGCCCCGCGCGGCCTCGGTACGCTGGCCGCGATGCTCGTGATCGGCCGGCTGCTGCGCATCATGGATGCGCGCTGGGTCATCGCGCTGGGATTGGCAGTCACGTGCGTGTCGATGTGGCAGATGACCGGCTTCTACATCGGCATGGACGACAGCCTCGTCGCCTGGTCGGGCTTCATCCAGGGCATCGGCATGGGGCTCGCTTACGTGCCGCTCGCGACTGTCGCGTTCGCGACGCTCGCGCCGCAGTTGCGCAACGAAGGCACCGCCGTCTTCAACCTGCTGCGCAACATCGGCAGCAGCATCGGCATCGCCGGCGTGCAGGCGGTGTTCATTCGCAACGCGCAGATCATGCACGCGCGCCTCGCCGAGCACATCACGCCATACGGCGTGCATGGTCAGAATATCGGCGATCTCAGCAGCACCGCCGGCCTCGCCGCGGTGAACGGGCGCGTGACGCAGCAGGCGACGATGATCGCGTACAACAACGACTTCAAGCTGCTGCTCGTGCTGAGCGCGCTCGCGATCCCGCTCGTGTTCATCTTTCGCAAGCCGGGCACGCACACCGCGCCCGCGTCCATCGCGGCCGACTAGCGGCCCTAAGTGCCAGGTCTCATGAGCAACGTACGATTGAACATGGCCGTCGCCTCCGCCCTCGCCGCGGGATTGTTGAGCGCCTGCGCGCTCGGCCCGGATTTTCAGCGCCCCGAGCCGCCGGCCGTCGATCGCTTCGTCAAGCCCAAGACGGCCGTCGACAATGTGCCGTTGCAGGAAGTGCGGCTCGGCGCACCCTTGCCGGATAGCTGGTGGCACATGTTTCGCTCGCCCGCGCTCGATGCGGCGATCGAGACTGCCATCCAGCACAATCAAACGCTCGCAGCGGCTCGCGCAAGCGTGCAGCAAGCGCAATCGCTCGTCGCCGCGCGCACCGGCCAGCGGTATCCCGCGGTCGACCTGACCGCGGGCATCGGCCGCCAGAAATTCGGTTCGCAATTCCTCGGCAGCTTCACGCCGCCGCCGCCGTTCACGTATTACGCGTTCGGACCGGCCGTGAGCTACACCCTGGACTTCTTCGGAGGCGTGTCGCGTTCGATCGAGGAGCAACGCGCGCTCGCGGAGTATCAGGCGCGGCAGGCGCAGGCGGCGCAACTGACCGTGTCCGGCAACGTCGTCCTACAAGCGCTCGAGATCGCCACGAAACAGGCGGAGATCGCGACCGTCGAGGCGCTCGTCAACGAGGACCGCCGCAACGTCGAGATGATCCAGGAGTCCTTCGAGGCGGGCTCGATCGGCCGCGTCGAAGTACTGAGCGCGCAGGCACAGCTCGCACGAGACCAAGCACTGCTGCCGCCGCTGCGACATGAACTGTCCGTCGCGCGCAACGCGCTCGCGGTACTGCTCGGCCGCGCGCCGACGGCCTCGAGCGAGCATGATTTCGAGCTGGCGAGCTTCGAGCTGCCGCGCGAACTGCCGGTCGATGTGCCCTCGGAGATCGTGCACCACCGCCCGGACATCCTCGCCGCCGAAGCGCAGCTGCATGCCGCGACGGCCGCCGTCGGCATCGCGACCGCGAACCTCTATCCGCGCCTGACGCTCAGCGCAACCTTCAGCCAGGAGGCGCTCGACGCCAGCGATATCTTCGATGCTTCGAACCAGGCGTGGACCTTGATCTCCAGGCTCACGGCGCCGCTCTTCGATGGCGGGCGACTGCGAGCGGAACGCCAGGCATCGCTCGATGCGCTCGCGGTTCAGTCGGCCCGCTATCGGCAGACCGTGCTCGAGTCGTTCGCCCAGGTGGCCAATGCGCTGGAAGGCGTTCAGCACACGACGGAGCAGCTGTCGGCCGAAACCGAGGCGCTGCGCGTCGCGCAGGAGAACGTCGACCTGGCGCGCGAGAGCTTCAACGAAGGCTATGCGAACTCGCTTCAGGTGCTGGACGCGGAACGCCTGTATCAACAGGCGCGGCTCGGCCATGTGCGCGCGCGGGCGCAGCGCCTCAAGAACACCGCTCAGCTCTACATCGCGCTCGGCGGCTGACGCGCGGCGGCGACCGCCCTCGATCCACCGTTGACGCCCGCCTCGCTGGATGCCCTGGGCGCTCGACGGCCAAAGCCGTATGCTGCGACGAATTCGCGGCAACCCGCAGACCCGCGCTACGGTCCATGCATAACGACGCGCTTCCGAACGACAACAAGAACTCGCCGCGGCGCATCCTGTTCGCGAGCCTGATCGGCACGACGATCGAGTTCTTCGACTTCTACATCTACGCGACCGCCGCGGTGCTCGTGTTTCCGACGCTGTTCTTCCCGGCGGCCGATCCCGCGAGCGCGAAGCTGCAGTCGTTCGCGACGTTCGCGCTCGCCTTCTTTGCGCGGCCGGTCGGCTCGGCGCTGTTCGGGCACTTCGGCGATCGCATCGGCCGCAAGGCGACGCTCGTCGCCGCGCTGCTGACGATGGGACTGTCCACCGTGCTGATCGGCGCGCTGCCGACGTACGCGAGCATCGGCGTGCTCGCGCCGCTCCTCTTGTGCGTGTGCCGCTTCGGTCAGGGCCTGGGGCTCGGCGGCGAATGGGGCGGCGCGGTGCTGCTCGCGATCGAAAACGCGCCGCCGGGCAAGCGCGCCTGGTACGGAATGTTTCCGCAGCTGGGCGCGCCGATCGGTTTCATTTGCTCGACCGGCGTCTTCATCGCGCTGACGAGCCTGCTGAGCGAGGCTGAGTTCCTGTCGTGGGGCTGGCGCATTCCGTTTCTCGCGAGCGCGCTGCTGGTGTTCGTCGGCCTCTACGTGCGTCTGAAGTTGCAGGAAACGCCTGAATTCGTGCGCGCCATCGCGAACGAGGAGCGCGTTCGAGTGCCGATGCTCACCATCGTCAGAGAGCATTCGCGAACGCTCGCGCTCGGCACGCTCGCGGCAACGGCGACGTTCCTGATCTTCTACCTGATGACCGTATTCACGCTCAGCTGGGCCGTGTCCGCGCTCGGCTATGCACGTCAGGAATTCCTCGTGCTGCAGATCATCGGCGTGCTGTTCTTCGGGCTCACGATTCCAGTGTCGGCGCTCATCGCCGATCGCTGGGGCCGCCGTCCAATGCTGATGGCGGCGACGATCGGCATCATCGCCTTCGGGTTCGTGCTCGGGCCGCTGTTCGGCGCCGGCACGACCGCGGGCATGATCGCGACGTTGAGCATCGGGCTCGGCTTGATGGGCTTGACCTACGGACCGCTGGGCACCGCGCTATCGAGCCTCTTCCCCACGGCGGTGCGCTACACGGGCGCATCCCTGACGTTCAATCTGGCCGGCATCGTCGGCGCTTCGCTCGCGCCCTATATCGCGACGTGGCTCGCACAACACTACGGCCTATCCGCGGTCGGGTACTACCTCTCGGCGGCCGCGGCGGTCACGCTCGTGGCGCTCGCCCTCCTCGGCGATCGCGAGGCGGAGCTGATTCGGGGCTCAGGCAAAACCCCCGCTGGTCGTCCTTCAGTTTCACATTAATCGGCCGATAAGGGCTCTGCAGAGCGCGCCGGGCGGACTGAGCGCCCCGAGCGCGCCCATCCGTCAGCGGGCCAGGATCATGCCGAACGTCTCACATGCAGCACATGCGTCGATCAGCACGGCCGGTTCGGCCGCGCTGGAGGCCTATGCGCGCGAGCAGCACGAAGCCTTGAGCGGCAGCGGCCCCGTCGTGCGCATGTCGACCGCGAACCGCGATCAAAGCTTCCTCACCTCGATCATCGGCACGAGCGGCGAGCGGCTGCTGATCGTGGCGGCCCCGAAGGGCGAAGACGGTCAGACCCCGGACCTGCAGCCGGGCCAACAGTGGGTATTCCGCACGATTCATCACACGACGGCGTTGCGTTTCGAAGGCGTGGTGAAGACGGTGATCGCCGACGCCGCGCCGCACGTCTATATCGAGCTGACGGGCACGATCGAGCGGCGCGTCGTGCGCAAGACACCGCGGGTCGCGGTGTCCGTCCGCGCCACGCTGCTGCCGCACCTCGAGCACGGCATCATCATCGATCTGAGCATCGGCGGCGCGCGTCTGGCGGTCGATGCGAGCACGCAGCTCGAAGTCGGCCACCCCGCGATCTGCTCCACCGCGCTCACGATCGCCGACCGGCTGTATTCGTTGGAATTGAAGGGCACCGTGCTCGAGCGCGAGCCGCAGATGGCCCGACATCCGCAAGTGGCGGTCTATCGCTTGCGCTTCGACTCGCTATCGGACACGTCCATCCTGGCGCTGCAGGCGTATCTGTCGACGACGCTCGTCGAAGAGCTCGATTACTTCTGGCGCCTCGTCGCAGGCCCGCTGCGCTGACGAGCTGCTTCGCCCTGCCCGGGCCGCGCGAGTCCGCTTCGCAGGTTCAATAGCAGACGCGGTTGCGGCCTGCGCCCTTCGCCTTGTAGAGCATCTCGTCGGCGGCCTTGTAGAGCTGCTCGACTGTCATGGCCGGCGTGGCCGCCGCGACGCCGATCGAGACCGTCACTCGAATCTCCCGCCCCTCCGCGACGAACAACTGGTGCGCGACGATGCCGCGCAATTCCTCGGCGATACGCACCGCGCTCGACAACGACGTCTCCGGCAGCACGAGACAGAACTCCTCGCCGCCGAAGCGTCCCAGCTTGTCGTTCTGGCGCAGCCGTTTCGCGAGTGCCGCGGCGATGCCGCGCAGGACTGAATCGCCGGTCAAATGGCCGTGCGTGTCGTTGATCGACTTGAAATGATCGATGTCCATCATGAGCAACGACAAATGCCGGCCGTGCCGCTGCGCTCGCGGCAGCTCCTCGGATAGCACGGTGTCGAGCTGCTTGCGGTTCGCGAGACCCGTGAGCCCGTCCGTGATCGCCATGCGAAAGACGATGTCGTGGTACTGCGATTCGACGTCGTTGCCGGAGAGGAATTTGAAGATGGTGTCGCCGATCGAGAATTGATCGCCGCGACGCAAGCGCCGCTCGCGCACGCGCTGCGGGTCTTCGTTGACGAACGTGCCATTCGTCGAGCCGAGATCGATCAGGTACAAGCCGTCGGGGCGCTGCTCCAGCTTCGCGTGCCGGCGCGACACGCAATCGCTCGGGAGCACGATGTCGTTGTCGCGGGCGCGGCCGAGCGCGATGCTCGGCAAATCCACTACGTAACGCCTGCCGAGCTCCTTCTGCGAAGGCGCATAGATCACGACGAGGCATTCCTCGCTCGTGCGCCTGACCTTGAGCTCATCGAGCGCGGTCACGCGGGTTTGCGTTTCGGATTCGGCGTCCACGACGGGTGGAGTCCCTAGCCGCGCGGGCTCTGACACGGGAATCGCAAGCCTACTGCCTGGGGGTATGAATCGCCAGCATGCCCAACGGCAGCGACGTCAGATCGCGACATGCGGCGGCACGAGCCGGCGAACCTCATCCAACGTGAGCTCGCGCCATTGTCCGAGCTTGAGTCCCGCCAACGTGACGTTGATGACGCGCACGCGCTGCAGCCGTACGACCTTGTAGCCGAAAAACGAGCACATGCGACGAATCTGCCGATTCAGGCCCTGCGTCAGGACGATCCTGAACGTGCAGCGCTCGACGCGCGTGACCTTGCAGGGCTTCGTCACGGTGCCGAGGATGCGCACACCGCTCGCCATGCCGCTCAGAAAAATCTCCGTCATGGGGCGATCGACGGTCACGAGATACTCCTTCTCGTGCTCGTTTTCCTCTCGCAGGATTTCGTTGACGATGTCGCCGTTGTTCGTCAGCAGGATCAAGCCCTCGGAATCCTTGTCGAGGCGGCCGATCGGGAAGATACGTTCGCGATGGCCGATGAAGTCGACGATGTTGCCGGCGACGTCGCGCTCGGTCGTGCAAGTGATGCCGGGCGGCTTGTTCAGCGCGATGTAGACGTGCCGCTTCGACGCGCCGACCGGCTTGCCATCGATGCACACCGTGTCGCCGGGCTGCACCTGCGTGCCGAGCACCGCGGGCGCGCCGTTGATCGTGACGCGCCCCGCTTCGATCCAAGCGTCGGCCTCGCGCCGCGAGCAGACGCCGGTCTCGCTGATGAACTTGTTGAGGCGCATGACTCGCTAAGCCGAGGGAATGAACTCCTCGTCGGCCTGATGCGCGCGCTCGAATTTCAGGAACGAGTAATAGCCGCACGAATTGCCGTACGGGTACTTGCGGCAGACGTTCGGCCGGGCCTCATACACCGTGCAGCGACGTTCTTCGGTATCGAAGAACCGGCAGATCGTCTTGTAGATGTGATCGCGCTGATGGCGCAGGATCTGCTCGTCCGCTTCCTTCGTCTGATAGCGATACGTGAAGCGCTCGCGGGCCTGCTTGGTGGAGATACCGAAGTGTCGCGCGAGCCGCGCGATGTCGTGATCGCTCACCGCGATGCGCGAGTGGCTGCAGCAATAGCCGGGGCACTTGAGACAGTTGTAGCGGGACATCCGAATTCACCTGGCCTTGGGCTTACGCGATTCTCTCGAGATCGATGAAGCTGAACGCGAACGCGTGGCGGTCGTCGGCGGGATGCGTCGCGATCAAGCGCTCCCGCCATTCGTGCTTGGGCAAGGGCGGCAGCAGCACGTCACCCGGCACATCGGCATGCACGCGCGTGAGATGGATGACGCTGGCGGATGATAGCGTCTGCGCGAACAACTCGGCACCGCCGATCACCGCAAGCTCGTCGGCGTCGCCGGCGGCGGCCGTGGCCTCCGCCACCGTGTTCACGACGATGCAGCCCGGCAACGTCAGGCCGCGCTGCCGCGTCATGACGATGTTCGTGCGGCCCGGCAGCGGGCGACCGATCGACTCGTGCGTCTTGCGCCCCATCAGCACCGGCTTGCCGAGCGTCAGCGACTTGAAGTACTTCAAGTCGTCCGGCAAATGCCACGGCAGCTTGTTGCCGGCACCGATGACGCCGTTCTCGGCGGCGGCAACGACGAATGACACGCGCACGGCAATCCCTAGCGCTTGCGCTGCTTCGACTTCGATTCGGCCTTGGCCTTCGATTTGGCCTTGGCCTTCGGCTTGACCTTGGCCTTCGGCTTGTCGAGCGGCTCGCGGTCGAGCATCGTCCCGCGACAGCGCTTCGCGCCGCAGCGGCAGGCATACAGGGCCAGCTCCGCGGGATCGTCGGTGCTTTCCCACGTGAGCTGATAGTCATAGCCCAGCTCTTCGCCGGGCTTGATGTCGCGGATCGCGTCGATGAAGACGCGGCTGCCTTCGATCACGGTCTCGCAATTCGGATTGCAGCTGTGATTGATGAAGCGCGCATCGTTGCCGCCGACGCCGGCATCGATGACGGTACGCGAGCTGGCAATGAACAGGAACGTGTGACCGTCGTCGTCACCCTTCTTCTCGTAGCGACGATCCGCCTCGGCGTGCGAGATCCGATCACCGAGGTACTCGAGGACGCGCGTGCCCTTCTTGATCGGCGCGACCGCATAGACGCCGCGGCCGTGAATCTTGGAATTGCGCGCCTCGATGAGCGGCGAGCTCGCGAGCGATGCGCTCTTCGCCGCCTTCTTTGGACGGCGACCGATCTTGGTCTCGGTCTTGGACGATTTCGTGCCGCGCGCGGCGTCGCGGCGTTTCTGTTTGGCCATAGTTAAGTATTGGAAAGGATGACGAGGGAGATGAGACCGAGAGTTGAAGCGCTGGCGTCGGCGCGCCTCAGACCGCGACCGGCGCTTTGATGTGTGCGTGCGCCTGGTAGTTCAGGATTTCGAAATCTTCGTACTCGTATTCGAATATCGATGGCGGCCGGCGCTTGATCGCGAGCCGCGGCTGCCCGTAAGGCTCTCGGCCGAGCTGCTCGTCCGCTTGCGCGAGATGGTTCGAATACAGGTGGCAATCACCGCCGGTCCAGACGAACTCGCCGACGTCGAGATCGCACTGCTGCGCGAACATGTGCGTGAGCAGCGCGTACGAGGCGATGTTGAACGGCACGCCGAGGAAGATGTCCGCGCTGCGCTGATAGAGCTGGCACGACAGCTTGCCGTTCGCGACCCAGAACTGGAACAGCGCATGACAAGGCGTGAGCGACATGAGCTCGAGCTCACCGACGTTCCAGGCGTTGACGATGATGCGGCGCGAATCGGGATTGCGGCGAATCAAGTCCACCGTGCGGCTGATCTGATCGATCGACTTGCCGTCGGGCGTCGGCCACGAGCGCCATTGACGGCCGTACACGGGACCGAGATCGCCCTTCTCGTCAGCCCACTCGTCCCAGATCGACACGCCGTGATCGCGCAGATACTTGACGTTCGTGTCGCCTTTCAGGAACCACAGCAGCTCATAGACGATCGAGCGCAGGTGCAGCTTCTTCGTCGTCACGAGCGGAAATCCCTGCGACAGGTCGAAGCGCATCTGATATCCGAACACGGACAACGTTCCGGTCCCCGTGCGGTCGTCCTTGCGGACGCCGTGCTCGCGGACGTGGCGGAGAAGGTCGAGATACTGCTTCATCAACCTGCACTTCTGACGACATTGCCGCTGGGCTCGTTCCTGCGGTACGCGATGATCATGAGCGCGATGCCGATGATGATCATCGGTGTCGTCAGGATCTGCCCCATCGTGACCCAGTCGAACAACAAATAGCCGCGATTCTCGTCCGGCACCCGCACGAACTCGACCGCGAACCGGGCGAAGCCGTAGCAGATCAGAAAGAGTCCCGTCGGCGCAAGCCGCGGCCGCGGCTTCGACGTGAACACCCAGACGATGATGAACAGCACGAGACCTTCGAGCAGGCCCTCGTAGAGCTGCGAGGCATGCAGCTGCAGGACGCAGGGCGAAATGTCGAAGCGGTCGCACAAGCTCAGCGCCTCCTGCCGTTGCGTCGGATGCAGCTTCGCGGGATCGACCAGGAACCCCCACGGCACCGTCGTCGGCTTGCCCCACAGCTCGCCATTGATGAAGTTCGCGACGCGCACGGACAGGATGCCGAGTCCCGGCAGCGGCGCGATGAAATCGAACATGTCGGCGATCTTGTGGCCGCGCCGACGGGCGAGAATCGCTTCCGCGAGCAGCACGCCGATCAAGCCCCCATGGAAGGACATGCCGCCCTGCCACACCCTGAAGATCATCATGGGGTCGTCCGCGAGCCGCTCGAATCCATAGAACAGCACCCAGCCGATGCGCCCGCCGAGGATGGCACCGAGCGCGCCGTAGAAGATGATGTCGTCGACATCGGTCGGCTTCCAGGTCGAGCCGGGCTGCGAAGCGCGCTTACGTCCGAGCCACCACGCGAGCGCGAACGCAATCACGTAGGTGACGCCATACCAGCGGACGGCGACGGGCCCGATAGAGAAGATGACAGGGTCGATCGCGGGGTAGGTCAACATATGGCGCGTCATGTTATCAGGCCGAATCGGCTCCGACTGGCGCCGAATGCGTAAAGCGTCCCCTCCCCCGCGGAGCGGGGGAGGGCCAGGGAGGGGGCTCTTCGCGGAGCTCTTGTCGCTCGCCTACTCCACCGTCGACCGGCAAAAGAATGCCTTCAAGTACCGGGTCTCCGGAATCGCGGGATGGATCGGGTGATCGGGCGCCTGGCCGCCGATCTCGACGATCTGCACGAAGCGCCCGACGTGGCGGGCCGCGCGTTGAATCGCCTCTACGAGGCTGTCGGCGCCCATGTGGTACGAGCACGAACACGACACCAGGATCCCATCGCGCTCGAGCAGCTGCAGGGCCAATTGATTGAGGCGCTTGTATGCCGCCTCGCCCTTGGGAATATCCTTCTTCCGCTTGATGAAGGCGGGCGGATCGATGACGACGACATCGAAGCGCCGTTTCTCCGCGAGCAGGGATTCCATCACGTCGAAGGCATCGCCGCGCAGCACGGCCGGCTTCAGCCCGTTCGCGGCGGCGCTCGCTTGCAAGGCATCGAGGGCCGCGGGCGATGAGTCCACGCACGTGACCTCCGTGGCGCCTGCACGCAACGCGCCGAGCCCCCACGCTCCGAGATAACTGAACACGTCGAGCACGCGTGCACCGCCCACGTACTTCCGCAGTGCGAGGCGATTCGCGGCTTGATCGAAAAACCAGCCCGTCTTCTGGCCGGCGCCGAGCGCGACGCGAAAATTCACGCCGCCCTCCTCCACGTCGACGGACTCGGGCACGTCGCCAAACGCCGTTTCGACGTAGTGCGGCAAGCCTTCGAGATCACGTGAGCCGCTGTCGTTCTTCCACAGCATCGCGCGCGGCGCGACGACCTTCTCCACCGCCTCCTGGATCTCGGCCTTCAGCGCCTCCATGCCGGCGGTCGCGATCTGACCGACGACGACATCACCGAAGCGATCGAGCACGAGCCCGGGCAAGCCGTCCGATTCGCCGTAGACGAGCCGGTAGAACGGCCGTTCGTACAGCGCTCGCCGCAACGAGCTGGCCACTTGCAGACGATGCACGAGCAGCGACTTCGTCGGCGGGTGCTCCGGATCGCGACCCAGGATGCGCGCGCTGATCAGCGAGGCGGGATTGACGTATGCGTAGCCGAGGAACTTGTCGCGATCGCTCACGACTCGGCACAACGCGCCAGGCCGGAAGTTCGTGAGTGGCGTGCGCGCGGTGTCGACCTCGTTGGAAAACACCCACAGGTGGCCCGCGGAAAGGCGACGGTCTTCGCGCGGTTTCAAGCGCAACTCGGGAAATTGATCGGTAATGGGCATGAGGCTGACGGGTGTCCGGAAGGGTTTGCTCTATTCTACGCACCATGACCGCCACGAATACGCCACATCGCAATCGCCTCGCCGACGAGACGAGCCCTTACCTGCTGCAGCACGCGCACAATCCCGTCGATTGGTACCCATGGGGACCGGAGGCGCTGGCGCGCGCGCGCCGGGAAAACAAGCCGATTCTGCTGTCGATAGGCTATTCCGCGTGCCATTGGTGTCACGTGATGGCGCACGAGTCCTTCGAAGACGAGGCGACGGCCGCGGTGATGAACGACCTGTTCGTGAACATCAAGGTCGATCGCGAGGAGCGCCCCGACCTCGACCGTATCTACCAGCTCGCGCATCAGATGCTCATGCGTCACGGCGGCGGCTGGCCGCTGACGATGTTCCTGTCGCCCGAGGATCAGCAGCCGTTTTTCGGCGGCACCTATTTCCCGAAGGACGCGCGCCACGGACTGCCCGCCTTCAGTGATCTGCTGCACCGAATCGCCGAGTTCTACGGTCAACGCGGCGCGGACATCCGCGAGCAGACATCGGCACTGCGTGACGCATTCGCCCAGACCTCGCCGCCGCCGGCCGGCGCGGATGCGGAGCTCTCGCTCGCGCCGCTCGCCACGGCTCGGCAAATGCTCGCCAACGATTTCGACGCGGAGTTCGGCGGATTCGGCAGCGCGCCGAAGTTTCCGCACCCGACGAATATCGCCTTCCTGCTGCGCGAATGGCGCCGCACCGCCGGCACCGAGTCGCCCGATCTGCATTCGCTCTTCATGGCGACGTTGACGCTCACGCGCATGGCGGAAGGCGGCATCTACGATCAGCTCGGCGGCGGCTTCGCGCGCTACTCGGTCGACCCGTACTGGATGATCCCGCATTTCGAAAAGATGCTGTACGACAACGCGCAGCTGCTGAGCCTCTACGCGCAAGCGAGCGTCGCAACGGGCGATCCCCTGTTCAAGCGGGTCGCGAACGAAACGGCGGACTGGATGATGCGGGACATGCAGTCGCCGGACGGCGGCTTCTGGTCGGCGCTCGATGCGGATTCGGAAGGACACGAGGGCAAGTTCTACGTGTGGGACGCCGCGGCAGTACGCCGGCTGTTACCGGCCGAGAACTTCGAGGTCTTCGCGCGCAGATTCGGGCTCGACCGGCCCGCGAACTTCGAGAGTCAATGGCACCTGCACGTGTATCGCTCCATGGAAGACATCGCGAGCGAGATGGGAATTGGCGAACCGGACGCGACGCGCCTGCTCGATGACGCACGAAAGATGTTGCTCGATGCGCGCAACAAGCGGGTCTGGCCGGGACGAGATGAGAAAGTCCTGAGCGCATGGAACGGGCTCGCGATTGCGGCGCTGGCGATCACCGCGCGCGCGCTGCGTCGGCCCGACGTCGCCGACGCTGCCCTACGTGCGATCGACTTCGTGCGGTCGCACCTATGGCGCGAGGGCCGGCTGCTCGCGGCGTACAAGGACGGCCGCTCCCGCTTTCCTGCGTACCTGGACGATTACGCCTTTCTGCTCGATGGAGTGCTGGAATCGCTGCAGACGCGGTGGCGAAGCGAAGATCTGCAATTCGCATGCGAGCTCGCGGAGGCGCTGCTGGCGCATTTCCAGGATGAAGCCGCCGGCGGCTTTTATTTCACGGCCGACGATCACGAGGCGCTGATTCACCGATCGAAGACGTTCGCGGACGAAGCGCTGCCCGCCGGCAACGCGGTCGCCGCGCAGGCACTCGTGAAGCTCGGCCTGTTGCTCGGCGAGGGCCGCTATATCGAGGCGGCCGCTCGTACGTTGCGCGCTGGTTGGTTGGCGCTCGAGCGCGTCCCGCACGCGCATGCCGCTATGCTGCTTGCGTTAGAGCAGTACGTAGATCTGCCTACGATCGTCATCGTGCGCGGCGATGCGGATGAGATCGGCACGTGGTCCGACGAGCTTGCAAAGCTGTATGCGCCCAAGCGGCTCGTGTTCGCAATCCCGAGCGATGCGCCTGATCTGCCGGATGCGATCGCGGACAAAAAGCCGTTGACGGAAACCGCAGCCTACGTGTGCCGCGGGATGACGTGCTCCGAACCGCTGCGCTCGATCGCCGCGGTCGCGGCGATCACTTAGCAACGCTTCAGCTGACGCACTCTCCCGCTCTAGCGGGAGAGCCACGGGGAGCGGCGCAGGACTCAGGTCTTTTTGCGCTTCGCCTGCTTCGCATGCCGTGACCGTTCGATCCCGGCGAGTTGCTTCGCCTTCGCCGCATCGACCGCCGCACGCAACGCACGTTCGCCCCACTCGCGCAGCTGCTCGCCATCCGCGAGCACTTCGCTCGGCACCTTGTGATGGTCGGTCGTCAGATCGAAAGCGTTGGGATATGGCTTGAATTGCGGCATCCCGCGCGACAGGTAGTCGTCGCGATTCGTCGAGCCGGTGTGCAGATACAGTGTCTGCTCGTCGACGACGATGCCGAGCAATCGATCCTCGATGAAGATGCCCGTGGCGCCGAAGATCGATCGAGCTGAAATGCGACCGAGGAATGACAGCTGCTCGGCGACGTAGTTTGCAAGGCTCGACTTGGTCCGCATTCGAGCGTCTCACGTTTCCTTATGTGGGTGCCAACTCCGGCAACTCGACATGCATGTCGGGCGCCTCCAAGTGCGCCGTGCCGAGGGCGAAAGTTTACATGCTGCTTGCGCACTGTAAACACGATGGGGCGCGCATCGCGCGCGCGACGCTGGGGAGATATGTACGTAACAGACGCAGCTCACGAAGCAAGCTGCTCCGCTTGCATTTTGTTGCCGGAGTCGAAGCCGCGCCGCAGGCTATGTTAAACGGTGCGCGCGAGCGCCTCGCGAATCGCATCTCGCAATTCGCCATGCAATACAGAATCGAACAACGGCGCACGCGACCAATCGTAGCCCCATGGATTCTGCGTTCGCATCTCGCTCGGCTCATCCGCGAAGCGTGGATGCACGTGCGCGTGCAGCGCCGGCTCGACGTTGCCGAAGATTGCGTAATTGATTCGAAGCGCATGCGTGACGTGCCGCACGGCTTCGCCGAGCCGGCCGAGATCGCAAAGGAAACGGTCGCGATCGCCGCTGGCGAGCGCGTTCAAATCCGGCACGACGGGATCAGGCAGCAGCAGACAGTAGCCGCGCAACACCTGGCGTTGTCCCATGACTGCCCAGCCCGACGGCATCCGCGCGATCACCGACGCATCGCCAATGCGTGCCGACTCGACGAGCTTGTGAATGGCGGTCGACATGCGGCAGCTCCCTGCACTCAGCCTTCGCGAAACACGAAATACACCGCGCCGAGCATGCACATCGAGGCCCACAGATAGTCGAGCTTCAAGGGCTGGCGCATGTAGTAGACGACGAACGGCACGAACACCGTGAGCGTGATGACTTCCTGGAGAATCTTGAGCTGCGGCAAGCTCAACGCCGTGTAGCCGATGCGATTCGCGGGCACTTGCAGCAGATACTCGAACAGCGCGATGCCCCAGCTGAGGAGCGCAGCCACCAGCCAGGGCTTTTGATTCATGTGCTTCAGGTGCGCGTACCACGCAAAAGTCATGAAGACATTCGAAGCCGTGAGCAACAGCACCGTCTTCACGATGACCGGCATAAGCAACCCTAGACGAGTGAGTGGAGATCGACAGGAATCTTGACGAGGGTGGGCGGATCGAGCGAGCGATCGAGCCGCAGCACGAACTCGAATGCATCGAACTGCGTGCACAGCTCGAAATCGCGCTCTGGCGCCCAATCGCACGCCGGATCGAAAAACTTCGCGGCGCTCGGCGCCGCGCGGAGCCGCGCGCGCAGCTCCTCGAGGTCGCGCGTCTCGCCGCGCAAGCGCGCCGCGATCAGATCGGCGCACGCATCGTCTTCGACGCAGCGCTCGATCGCGTTCTGCCCCATACGTACGAGCGTCACCCGCGCCGGCGAGCGCTGCCGAATGTACGCGACGATCGCGGCGGCATTGACGAGCGAGCCGGTAATCACCTCATCGGCGGCGAGCGCGTTCATCAATCCTTGCGTGCCGGCGTGCGTCGTATGGATGAGGGTCTTGCCGCGCAGGTCGAGGCGCTCGAGATCGGCGGGCGAATTGCCGCCGTCGAATCCCGCAATCGGTTTCGCGAAGCGCTCGCCGAGCGCGATGGCATCGGGGTGCTGCCGCTTGAGCGCTAGCGCGGCGTCGATCTCGGCGACCGGCCAGATGCGCGCGGCACCACGCCCCATGGCGTGAGCTGCGAGCGAAAAAGCGCGGAAGACGTCGATGACGACGACGAGCCCGCGTGCCTCACGCGCGCCGGCAACGAAATCTGCGATTCGGAGGTCGGTCACGGCACGCAGAATACACCGCCCGGCGCGCGCCGGGCGGTGCCGAAGGATCAAGCGGCGCTGTTGCGTCCGCCAGCGGCTTTGCGCTGCAGCTGCACGACGCGCTTCGCGTCCGCGGGGTGCTCGTTCATGACGACGACTTTCGCCCGCTTGAAGAAGTTGAAGTCGGTAGCGCTGGCCCAGGTGTACGCGCCCATCATCCGGCCGACGACGAGATCACCCACGTCGAGCTCGGGCAGCATGATGTTGTCGTCGATCACGTCGATGGAGTCGCACGTCGGGCCCGCGAGCACGCTCGGGAACGTCTGCTCGCCTTCGCGCAGGGCCGTGACGGGGTACTTCGCGTGGTCGAACAGCTGACCGCTGTACGAACCGTACAAGCCGTCGTCCAGGTAGTACCACCAGCGGCCGTCGCGCTTTGCCTTGCCCATGACGCTCGATACCGCGATCGCGGCCGGTGCCGCGATGAAACGGCCGGGCTCCGCGATCACACGGACGTGCGCCGGCAGCTTCGCGAGCTCCGCACGAATCGGCGCGCAGAACTCGTCGATCGGCGTGACGGTGTCGTTGTATGCGACCGGATAGCCACCACCGATGTCGAGAATGTCGAGCGACGGCAGGCCGGCGAGCACCGCCTCGGCCATGAGGTTGCGGCACGCGCGAATGGCTTCGATGTACTTCGTCGGCTCGATTGCCTGGGAGCCGACATGGAATGACAAGCCTCGCACCCGGATTCCGAGGCGACGCGCCAGCTCGATCAGTCCGAGGACGGCGCCCGGCTCACAGCCGAACTTGCGCGAGAGGTCGACGACGGCGTCGGGACTGCGGAAGGACACACGCAGCAGCAGCTCGGCGCGCTTGCGATAGCGCACGAACTTCTTGATCTCGTCCGGATTGTCGGCGACGAAGGTCGTCACGCCGTATCGCAGCGCATCGCGGATGTCGCTGTCGCGCTTGATCGGATGCGTGTGGATGCAACGATCCGCGGCGATGCCTTGAGCCTTCACGAGCTCCACCTCGCCCGTCGTCGCGAGGTCGAAAAAGGCCCCTTCGTCGCGCAAGCAGGCGACGACCGCGGCATGCGGCAGCGGCTTGAGCGCGTAGTGGAGGTCGACGCCCGGGAGCGCGGCCTTGAGCGCGTGATACTGGCGACGTACCTGCTCGCAGTCGACGACCAGCAGCGGCGAACCGAAACGGGCCGCAAGGGCGCGAATCTCGGTTTCCGTCAGCGTCGTCGAGTCGAAAGATTGAGCGGGAGAGACAGCAAGGGAATGCTTAGCTGCGCGTGGCAACACCTGTTGGCACCTCATGCAAAAAGCTGCGGACACTTAACCAACCAACAAGAGCGACGTCTGATCGAATCGGGGACTCAACGTCTCGTCGCTCTCACAAGTTCTGGTCGAGCGGCACCTGCAGCTTTCGCGTTTGTCTCTGGGTGCTCTCTTACACAGGCCGGCGCGAAATGTAACAAAAATGCTCTGCGATGCAAGAACTGCGTCGCAGTTTCTTTCGTGTGCGCCGAGTATGAAGTCGAGCGCGAGCGTTTCGCGAAGCAGTGCGCACTTTGCTTCGCCTGCCGCGCGCGGCTCGCACGTACGTCTTCTGCCCTATTCGACTTCGGTAGTTACACCCACCGCACACATGAATGCGTCGATCGCACCGGACACTCGCCGCGAGCTCGAAGCACTGCTTCGCAGCCGCGTGCCGTTGATCGTGATCGAGACGCGCGACGAGCCGCGCGCCGTGCAGCTGCTGATTGCCGCCTCGGCCCGGCTCACCACGGCGCACACGCCGGTGTTTCAGTGGACCGTCACGGACGGCCTCAGCCGGCTTGACATCGATCTTGGCGGCGCGCAGCGCCACAACGCGGACCCGACCGACGTACTGAAGTCGATCCGCGCGACGGACAAGGCCGGCGTGTACGTCCTGCTCGATTTCCATCCCTTCTTGTCCGATCCGATGCACGTGCGGCTGCTGAAGGACATTTGCCTGGGTCACGCCAAGACGGCGCGCACGCTCGTGCTGCTCAGCCACGAAGTCACCCTGCCGCACGAACTCACGCACTTCGCCGCTCGCTTCGAGCTCGCTTTTCCGGACCGCGGCGAGCGACACCTGATCGTCGAGCGCGTCGCGAAGCAGTGGACGCAAGCGAACGGCGCGAAGGTGAAGGCCGACCGCCACTCGCTCGAGCGGCTGGTCGAGAATCTCGCCGGGCTGTCCACGAGCGATACCGAGCGCCTGGCGCGTCAGGCCATCTTCGACGATGGCGCTCTGCAGCCCGCGGACCTGCCCGCGGTGATGCAGGCGAAGTACGAGCTACTGAACCGCGGCGGCGTCCTCGCATTCGAGTACGACACCGCGAAGTTCGCCGATCTGGGCGGCATGGAGCGCCTCAAGGAATGGCTCCGGCGGCGTCGGCCCGCGTTCGCAGGCGACAGCGGACCGGGCGCGCGCCTCGATCCCCCGAAAGGCCTGTTGCTGCTCGGGGTCCAGGGTTGCGGGAAGAGCGTCGCCGCGCGTGCCGCCGCGGGGATTTTCGGCGTGCCGCTGCTGCGGCTCGACTTTGCCGCGATCCACAACAAGTACATCGGCGAGTCCGAGCGCAACCTGCGCGAGACCTTGTCGACGGCCGACATCATGTCCCCGTGCGTGCTGTGGATCGACGAGATCGAAAAAGGCATCGCAGCGGGCGACGGGGACAGCGGTACTTCACGCCGCCTGCTGGGCACGTTCCTGACATGGCTCGCCGAGAAGCAGTCGAAGGTGTTCGTGGTCGCGACGGCGAACGACATCTCCGCCCTGCCGCCCGAGCTGATTCGCAAAGGCCGTTTCGACGAGATCTTCTTCGTCGATCTGCCGGATGCGGCGGTGCGCGCGACGATCTTGCGGATTCACGCCGACAAGCGCGGCGTGGTGTTGTCGGACGCGCAACTCGCCCACATCACCCAGGCGTGCGCTGGTTTCTCCGGCGCGGAGATCGAGCAGGTGCTCGTATCAGCGGTTTACACCGCCCACGCGAGAAACGAGCCGGTATCGGCAGCGCACGTGCTGCACGAGGTCGAGGCGACGCGGCCGTTATCGATCGTGATGGCTGAAAAAATCGCCGAACTGCGCCTGTGGGCGGCCGCCAGGACGGTCAGCGCGAACTGAGCACCGTCAGCGGCCAGCTCCGACCGACGGCGTCAGAGCATCTCGCCTTCGTCGCCAAAATCCGCGACCCACGCCGCGATGTCCTGGTCGTACGTGACGATGTTCTCGGCCGTTGCCGCCCGCTTCAGGCGATCACGAACCGCCTCCCAGCGCTCGTCGTCCGGCACTTCCTCGACGAGGATGATTTTTGCGCCAGCCTTGTCCAGCGTGCGCAAGTTCGCGTACAGCTGCCGCGCATAGAGGTCGGCACGCGTGCCCGCATTGATCCACGTCATGAACGGCGTCGTGTTCCCTGGCGGGCGCTGCGCGAGCACCGCCACCTTCTCCTCCTTCGCCGTGAACTCGCTCATGACGAGCTCCAGGCGACGGCTCGGCACCACATTCACCGGCGTCACGGGCGAATAATGGCGCGACATGCTCCCGGGGACGCGGGGCGCATTGGGGCTGGGCCCCATCTGGATCGCCGGCACGACAGCCCGCAACTGCGACATCGTGATCGACCCCGGCCGCAGCACGCGCGGCACATCGCCCACGCAGGACACGATCGTGGATTCCAGGCCGATCTTGCAGTCGTCGCCGTCGAGCACGATGCGAACCTCATCGCCAAACTCGTCCCGCACGTGCTCCGCGCGCGTCGGGCTCACCTTGCCGAAGCGATTCGCGGAGGGCGCGGCGATGCCGCCGCCGAAGGCGTTCAACAGCTGCTGCGCGACCGGATGATTGGGAACGCGGATCGCGATCGTGTCCTGGCCGCCGGTGATGACGTCGTTCACGGCGGGCGCGCGCTTCGCCACGATCGTCAGCGGCCCTGGCCAGAAGGCATCCGCGAGCAGTTTGGCCTCCGGGCTGAGCTCGCGCACCCAGCGCTGGATGTAGCGCGGGTGATCGATGTGGACGATCAACGGATGCGTCGAGGGGCGCCCTTTCGCGCGGAAGATCTTCCGAACGGCGTCGGGATTGTTCGCGTTCGCACCCAATCCGTAGACCGTTTCCGTCGGAAACGCGACGAGCTCGCCCGCGCGGAGCGCCTCGACGGCTTCTTGGATCTCGCTTTGTGAAACTCTGCCGATGGCCATAGGGGGCCATCATAGCAGCGCACGTTCGCCCGCTCCCATCGGGACTGGTCGCGCGATGAATCGCGCGACCGTCACCCGCGGCTATTGCAGGGCTTTACGCACCCAGCCCTGCTCGGTTCGATTGAGCTCGTAGGCGGGCCAGTAGCGGTTGTCGAGCTTCAACGTAATGACGTCCACGGCACCGTTCCAGCTCATCGTGCGCAGGCGAACCGACGAGCGATCCTCGCGGCCGGACACGGCCTTGATGAACGCGTCCAGATCCGGCGTCGGCTGTCCGTCCACCTCCACGATGCGACGGCCCGCCCAGAGCTGATAGCGGGTCGCCGGCGAACCATAGGAGAAATACGCGACGAAGACGCCCGTTGGCGACAGCCCGCGCTGCGCGGCGAGCGCGCGATGCGGAGCCTGCAGCACTGCGCCCGCCCATAACAGCACGCGATCCAGATCCCGGCCCGGCAGCTCGACGGTCGGCACGTCGAGCGGCAATTCCTTGCCATCGCGCCACACCGTCACGCGCACGGTCGGCTTTTGCACCGCACGCTCGACCTCGCGGAAACGATTCACGACGACGCCATCGATATCGAGGATGAGATCGCCGGAACGCAACAGCGAGCTCGCCGGCGAGCCGCCCACCAGGCGCGACACGCTGAGCACCTGGCGCCGATCCGGGCTATGCGCCTCGAACTTCGAGATCCACGCATCCGACAGCTCGAGCTTGCGCGCGGCAGCCAGCGGAATCGGCAATAACTCGGTCTCGAGCGACCGCAGCGCGCGCCCGTCGCGCACGACCGTCAGCATCTCGGCGATCAGCTCCGCGGGCACACCGCGATTCTCTTGCACCTTGTCGCGGCCCGCTTCGTACGCAAAGCTCGCCCACGTCGCGAGCACTTCGCCGTTCTTGTTCGTGAGCACGCCGTCGTAGTCGCCCGGGCCGTTCACGAGCGAGATCGTCTCCAGGTTCGACTCGCGGAATTGCAGCGTTCGCGAGAGCGGATAGCCGACCGGATCCACGGACGCGACGTTCGAGGCGCGCGACTGCACCTTGCCGTCGCCGCGCATGCCGACCGCCCACACCTGTTCGCCCGGATGGACCTCCACTGCTTTCAGCACGGCCGATTTCGCCGGCGTCGCGCCGATCAGCGCGGGGTCGTACGAGATCATCGCGAGATTGTGCAGCGGATGGATGTACTCGACACGGCCGGGAATCTCGATCGTGCCGCCGAACGTCAGGCGCACATCGCCGATCGGCGCGGGGACCGTGTTGCGATCGACGACGACGAGACCACGCTGCGCATCCACGATGAGGCCGGTGCCGTAATAGTTGCGCTCGGTGATGCCGGACACCGAG
>JAEYXD010000176.1 GCA_023428645.1 Pseudomonadota bacterium | reverse complement strand
ACATGGAACCAGATGTTCCTCGCGCGACAGAAGCGGCCGATCTCGTTCACCGGCGCGATCAGTCCGCCGAGATTGGTTTGATGCGACAGGGCCAGCACTTTCGTTCGCGGACCGGCAAGCGAGACATACGCATCGAGCACTTCCTGCGTCGTGCGCGGCTCGTCGGCGGGCTTCGCGACCTTCACGACGATGCCCTCCGTCTGCTCGCGGCGTTTCCACCAGTTCATGTTCGACTGGTGATTCTCGTGTCCGACGATGACTTCGTCGCCAGCCCTCAACCGCACGCCGCGCGTGATGTTGGCGCTCGACTCACTGCAGTTGCGCGTCAGCGGATCGTATCGGCGGGGGCGTTGATATTCTTGCCGATCCGCGCATGGAGGGTGGCCACCATCGCGTTGTATTTGCGGCGAAATTCCTGCGACGGATTGGTTTGCAGCAGCGCCGATTCGTGCTTTTCCGCCGCGATGGCCGCAAGGAACGTAGGGCAGAGATTCGCGGCGTTGACATAGAGGAGTGACGGATCGAGCGCGAATCGCGCGCGAATGGAGCCGCCTGCCGCTGCGGCTCCCCCCGCGCCCGATGCCACGCTCTGCGCCAGCGCTGAAGTCGCGCCAGCGATCGCAGCCACGCCCGTCGCCGTTTGCAGAAGGGCCCGTCGCGAGATCTCCGCCATGATGCGCTCCCTCACGTATTGTTTGAATCGTCAACGCAGGTGGGGCGCCACGATAGGCTTCCGGGCTGGACAACGCCAGATCGGCCAATGAGATTCGTGCCGGGCGCCTGAGGGCTTTCACCGCGGGAATATGGATTGATTGGCGGCAATCTCCGCTTCGAGCCGTTGCGCGAGCGCTCGATAGCGCGGGCTCGTGGCCAGCGGGATCGTGAAGAATGGATCACGGGTGATCTCGGCCGGGCCGTGCGCAGGTGGATTGAAGGCGAGATCCTCGAGCAGCGCGATCGCTTCGTCCGTCGCGCCGGCCCAGGCATAGATGCGCGCTCCCAACATCCGCGAGTAGCGGCTCAACGACGTGAAATGATGGGGAGCCAATTGCAGCGCCACCGCGTTTCCGCAATTGCCTGCTGCCGATGCCCGGAGAATAACGCGGCTTGCGCCGCGAGCATCCGCGTGTGCCATGCGTCGTGCGATGTCACATGCTGGCGCTCGATGAACGCCAGCATGTGCTGTGCTTCGCTCGCCGCTGCGGAAACATCGCCATTGAACAGGTAGGCCCAACCACGAAGCTCAGCGATCGGCTTGCCGCCCGTTCCGGGTGCACCGTAGTCGCGGAAGCCGCCGAGTCGCACGGTATCCAGCGCCGTTTGGGTGACGACTTCGATGAGCTCGGCAAAGCGGCCTTCGTAGCGCAGCAGGTCGAACAATGCGAGCAACCGAATATCGTCCGCGATGGCCGCGTCGGGCGCCGTGAGCTCGCGCCGCAGACGCACGGTATTGCCGGTGAATGCAAACTCCAGGTCGCCGATTCGAAGGCGGCCCGGTCCGTGCTCGTTGTAGGACTGAACCACCCGCAATGCCTCCGCTGGGCGGCGCAGGCCCCACAGCTCACGCTCCCAGACCGAGAAGATCGACGCATTCGCGGGATCGAGCGCCGCCGCCTGGCGATAGGTCGCGAGCCCTTCTTCGAAGCGCCCGACGCGGCAGAGATAGAACGCGCGCCAGCGCAGGACATTCGGCTCCTTTGAGACGGCGACCGCCGGTATATCGAGCGCCTCGAGCCCCTTCGCCGGCCCGCCTTCGAACAGTCCGGCAAAGCGAGCTCTGGCCAGCGCCACAGTGGCGGCGCCGCCGGCCAGGCGTTTCGCCGCTTCGATGTCGGCACGCGCGGCCTCGCGATTCGCGTCGCTCAAGTCGAGGTTCAAGACGTACTTCAGCAGATACAGCTGAGCGCGTTGTGCGTAGGCAGCCGCGAAGGCGGCGTCGAGGCCGATCGCGTCACTGAGCCAACCATCGATGCGCGCGAAGTCCTCCGGTGGCGAACGCTGCGTCAGCGACTGCATCGCCACCAGCGCGCGCAGGTACACGTCGTAGGCAGCGGGGTTGGAGGAGGGCAGCAGTTCACCGCCCGCGAGCAGTGTATGCGCCAGTTGCGCGACGACGTCGGCAGCCAGCTGAGATTGCAGCGTCATCGTGTTGCCAAGGTGCCGATCATAGGTCTGCGACCACACGTGATCGTCCTTTCGCGCGTCGATGAGCTGGACCGTGACACGAAGGGCGTCGCTATCCCGTCGCACCGATCCCTCGAGCACATGCGTCAAGTTCAGCTCGCGGGCGATGTCCGAGAGCGACTTGCCGCCCGCGCGATAGCTAAGCATCGTCGTGCGCGAAATGACATCGATGGCCGTTGCGCGGTTCGCGAGCGTCGCCAGCACTTCCTCGTGCAAGCCGTCGGCGAAGAACGCATTCGTTGGATCCGGGCTCAGGTTTTCGAACGGCAGTACGCCGAGTCGGATGTGGTCAGGTTCGACGGGGCGCATTGCAATCGTGATGGCGAGAATCACGGCGAGGGCGAGCGCCGCGGTCGCGATCATCCAGCGCGCTCGATACCGTCGCGTCGACGACGTGGATGGGACGGTCACTTCGGTCTGCACCTGGGCGGCAGCCGGCGCGCTCGCGGCAATGAAGCGATAGCCCTTGCGAGGCAGCGTCTCGATATAGCGAGGCTGCTCGGCGTTGTCGTCCAGGGCGAGCCGCAGCTTGCGAATCACGGATTTCAGGCTCGTCTCGTAATCGACGACGACGTGAGGCCACAGCCGGGCGATCAATTCGTCTCGTGTCACGACCTGGCCCGGGCGCTCGAGCAGCGCCAGCAGGACCTGCAGACACTGTTCTTGAAGCCGGATGGTCGTGCCACGCCGCGAAAGCTCGCCGGAGTCGGGCTGCAGCGTCCATTCACCGAATCCGATCGCTTGCATGTCGGTGACGAAGGGCCAGGGTGGCCGCAGCTTACGCGCTCGACGAGGCGGCCTCCAAGAACCGTCGGGGCGAGTCACGGACAAATCACGCGGGAGTCACCTTCGAACCCTGGAAGTCGCGCGGAATTCGTCGGGATCATCGGCGCCACTCCATGACATCTCGGGGATCCACATGAGGGCGACCGGCAGACTTCTCGCGCACACGGTCGCGGCGCAGCTACTTGCGACCGCACCCGCCGGGGCGCATCACAGTTACTCGATGTTCGACGACTCGCAAACGTTGACCGTGCAAGGAACCGTCGCGAAGGTCGAGTGGATGAACCCCCATGTGTTCGTCTGGATCCATGTGCCGAATCCGCAGGCGCCCGGAACCTATGCGCTCTACGCGTTCGAGAACGGCTCCGTGAACGTGCTGGCGCGCCTGGGCTGGACGAAGTATTCGCTCGCGGCTCGGGAGAAGATCACCGTCGACTACTTTCCGCTGAAGGACGGCCGTCCGGGCGGACACTTCATCAAAGGCACGCTGGCGGATGGCCGGGTTCTGCGGGGCGCGGGCGGGCCCGGCGTGCGAGCGCCCAACCCATGAATACGTGTCGGCTGCTAGCGGTAGCTTTCCCATGGCTTGCGATGCTCGCGTGGATTGATTCCGCGAAGCCGGCTACCCCGTCATTGCCGGACTGGAGCGGCTGGTGGGAGTTTCGCGGCGATGTGCCGTCCGCGGCGCTCGCGCTGCGTCCGCCACCCTTGCGGCCGGACGACTTGCGCAGGCTCCGCGCTGCTCGTCTGAATCCCGATCTCGATCCCGATGCATTGCGCCACTGTCGGCCGCCCGCCTTTCTCGGCGCGAGCGGCAGCGTCATGGCGAATGTGGAGATTCTCTTCACGCCGGGCCGGGTCACGATCACGAACGAGGCTGGCCTGACTCGTCGCATCTACACGGACGGTCGGTCGCTGCCTGTTGACCCGGATCCGAGCTATACGGGCTTCTCGGTCGGACGATGGGAAGGTGACACGCTGCTCGTGGAAACCGTCGGACTGCATCCCGGTGTGAAGTTTCCGGAAAGTGCGCCGGGCGCGATCGCCATCGGGGCGAACGTGAAGATCATCGAGCGCATTCGATTGCGAGATGCGGCCACCCTCGAGTTCGACGTGACGATGTTCGCACCGGAGATCTTCACCCAGCCGTACCGCTGGCAGATTCCGTTCGCGCGCTCGACACAGACCGCGGCACGGGAGATCGCGACCTGCAGCGACTTCGATCGCTCCATCGATCCGTTGACGGGCCGGCAGCGCTTCGATATGACCCCGCCGCCGGATCTGCCCGCGCCGGATCTCACAGATCCGGCGGAGGAGCGGGCGCATGACGGTCCGGAGAGGTGAGTCCTCTTCCCGCCATGATTTACGCAATCGGTGTCGTGGACGATGCGCGAGTACAGCCGCAGCGGGTCGTGTGCGGCTTGACTGTTCGTCGGTGAGGGTGTTTGTGGGGGGTCGTACATCCATCCACGCGCATTCGCGGTATGAATCTCGCGTGAGTATCGACAACGTCGAACTCTGGCAGCGTAGGCTCGGCTCATGCGTGCGAGACTGTTATTCGCGGCTGTGTGTCTGGTGGCTGTTTGCGGCTGCCATGGACTCTCCTCGAAGCCCGGCGAGTACGACGTCACCGTGCGATCGGTGAAGGCAGCGGACCGCGAGATCCACGCCACCTATGTTCGGCCGGTGCAGCCGAGGCATCCAGGCCGTGTGATCATCTTCACGACCGGCGATGATGGCTGGCTCGGCACGAGTCGGGCGGTGTTCGCGCATCTCGCCGCACAGGGCTATACGCTCGTGGGATTCAGCGCGCCCGAGGCGCTCGGGGAGATTCCGCGGTCGGACGAGCGAGTTAGTCCGACACGAGCGGCACAGGGGCTGAAGCAAGTCTTCGCGCAGGCCAAGCAGCAGCTCGATCTGCCGGACTCGACGCCGACCATCGTCGTCGGCTTTTCGCGGGGTGCGTCCGTCGTCGCGTTCGCCGCGGTGCATCCGGAGCTCCGCGATGACGTGCAAGGCGCTGTCGCGATCGCGCTGACGCGCGAGGCGGACTACTTGCGCGCGCCTGCCGGCGAACGCAGACCGGAGATCCAGGTCGACGATCAAGGCCGCATCCAGCTCTATCCCACGTTGCAGCTTCTCGGCTCGACACCGCTGGCCGTGATTCAGTCGACTCGCGATTCCTACGTCCCTGCCGCCGAGTCGCGTGCGCTGCTGGGTGCCGATACATCCACGTTGCGCCTGTACGCGGTCGACGCGAAGGATCACGGGTTCAGGAATGCCCGCGATGTGCTGATGCGGGATCTCGATGACGCGTTACGCTGGATCGACGAGCGTGTCGCCTTGGCGCGCCAGGCGCCCTGAACGTCCCGGCATGACGCCAAACTCGACGTGACACGCAGGCAGATCACGGGGAAGCGTCGCGTAAAGGTCGCCCAATGAGCAGAGGAGGTCGCCCGCGTCGAGCCAGCGTTCAAGCAACCGCTCGAACGCCGGCAGCAGACGCATCCCTTCGAGCTCCGCGTGCATCGTATAGACGTGAGTGGCCGCCACAGGCTTCCGGCTGTATTCGAACATGGCCTGCGCGACGTTCGCCTCCGTGCAGCCATCGAGGCCAATCAGCTCATCGAAGGTGGGCAGCGTCGTCGGCAGCTGTGGACAAGGGGAACGTGTGCTCATTGACTTGCCAGCCGGCGGCGCCGTGGACGGTCGGGCGCTCGCCGAATACGCGCTCGAAGGCCTGGATCGCGAGCTGCATCTGCTGTCGTGTCCACGCGTAGCTTTGCGTGGCGACATGGTCCTGCCATTTCACGTGATCGTAGCAATGTACGCCAACCTCGAATCCGGCGTCGCGCACGGTGCGCATCACCGAGCCCCCGCGCGCGCCGATATCCGGCCCGGGCAGCAGCGTGCCGTAGCACAGCGTCTTCCATCCGTAGTTCGCGCCTACCGATGTTCGCATCACCTTGCGGACGAACCCCGGCCGAAAGACTCGTCGCAAGGCGCGACCGGTGTGATCGGGACCCAGGCTGAACAAAAATGTCGCGTTCACGCCATGGCGTCGCAGCAGCTGCATCAGCGGCGGCACGCCTTCGAGCGTCCCGCGCAACGTGTCGACATCGATCTTGAGAGCGATTCGACCGCTCATCCACCGATCATGCGCGCTGCAGCCGCGGTCCCCTCGATGCTTGGAAAGGGCGGCATGACGCCGCACGTCAGCTCCCTCACTCGCTGCAGGTCCGCGGCATAGGATTCGAAGATCGCTTCGAGCGCCGCATGCATGTCCGTGCTGGGTTGCCATTGCAGATCGCGGCACGTGTTGTCGATGAGCGGCACTCGCGTTTGAATGTCCTGGTAGCCCTCACCGTAGTAGTCGGAGGATGCGACGACGCCGATCCTCACGCACTGCGCGGACTCCCGATATTCCGGCCGGGAACGCGCGATCTTCAGCATCATCTCGGCGAGTTGGCGGATGGAGTAGTTGTTCGCCGGATTGCCGATGTTGTAGATCTTGCCGCTTGCGATGCCGCCGGGGTTGTCGATGATCTTGAGCAGGCAGTCCATCGCATCGTCGATGTAGGTAAACGAGCGCATCTGCGCGCCGCCGTCGACGAGCTGGATGTTCTCGCCGCGTACGATGTTGCCGAGAAATTGCGTGAGCACGCGCGAGCTGCCTTCCTTCGGCGTGAGAATGCTGTCGAGCCCGGAGCCGATCCAGTTGAAGGGCCTGATCAGCGTGAAATCGAGCTGCTGCTCGGCGCCATAGCTCCAGATGATCCGATCCAGCAGTTGCTTGGCGCACGAATAGATCCAGCGCGACTTGTTGACCGGACCGAGCACGAGGTTCGACGCATAGGGATCGAATTTCGTGTCGGCGCTCATTCCATACACCTCGGAGGTCGAGGGAAAGATGATGCGGGTTCGGTACTTCACGCAGTGCCGGACGATCGGCAGATTCGCCTCGAAGTCCAGCTCGAACACCTTGAGGGGCTCGCGTACATAGGTTGCGGGCGTAGCGATCGCGACGAGCGGCAGGACGACATCGCACTTGCGGATGTTGTACTCCACCCACTCGCGATTGATCGTGATGTCGCCTTCGACGAAATGAAAGCGCGGGTCGCGCAGAAATGGTTCGACGCGATCACTCTGCAGATCCATGCCGAAGACGTGCCAATCGGTGCGCGACAGCAGTTGGCGCGTGAGATGGTGGCCGATGAAGCCGTTGACGCCCAGGATGAGTATGCGTTTCATGAGAATGGCCCGCGAGAAGGGTGAATCAAAGCGACCAAGGCGAGGCACCCGCGAACGTAGCGGCGGTCAGCGGGATTCCATCGAGCTCGGCCCGCGTCAGCGTGAGCTGCTTGCCGTCACGGCAATCGAGCTGCAGTTCGTGAGCGTCGATGTAGAGACAGGGAGCCTGCTGCACATGGCGCGCCGGCCGCTCGTGATAGCGGCTCCCGAGCACGCGCAGCGTTCGCCCCTTGCAGTGTCCGAACGCACCGGGAAACGGCGGCGCCACCGCACGAATGAGATTGTGGATTTCGAGCGCCGGACGGTCCCAATGAATAGCGCCGTCCTCCGGGCGACGGCGGCCGTAGTACGAACCGCACGCGAGATTCAGTGGCGTGGCGCGCGCGGTGCCATCGAGCAGCGAAGGCAAGCACCGGTCCAGCAACCGCTCCGCCGCGCCGGCCACTTTCAGTGAGACATCGAGCGCTGTGTCGTTGATGAGGATCGGCACGGACTCTTGTCCCACGAGCGGGCCCGCGTCGGGCCGAGCCTCCATGTAGTGAAGACTTGCGCCCGTCTCGCTTTCACCGTGAATGATGGCCCAGTGGATGGGCGCGCGGCCGCGGTACTTCGGCAGCAGTGAGCCATGCATGTTCAGCGCGCCGCGCGTGGCTGCCCGCAGCAAGCGATCGCAGAGCATGTGACGATAGTAGAACGAGAACAGGAAGTCGGGACGCAGCTGCTCGATGGCTTCGAGCGGAAGGTCAGCATTCGGATCGTCCGGTTTCGTCGTTCGGATGCCATGCTGTGCCGCAAGCTCGGCGACACTGCCGAACCAGCGCTCCTCGGCGGGATCGTCCTCGTGCGTGACCACGAGCGCGACATGCACATCGCGCCGCAGCAGGACACGCAGGCAGCGCACGCCGACCTCGCTGAAGGCGAATACCACGGCCGTCATGTTCCGTCGCCGCCGTGATCTGACTCGATCACGGCGCTAATGACGTATCGAGGACGGTCGCGAACTTGCAGGAAGATGCGGCCGATGTACTCACCGAGCAGTCCGATGCCGAACAGCACGATGCCGATCAACAGGAAGACGATGGCGAACAACGTGAACACGCCTTCGGCTTCGGGGCCTACGACGATCCGGCGTACGATCAGGAACACGACGAGCAGCAGCGAGAGAAGCGATACCACGACGCCGACCATCGAGAAGATCTGCAGCGGCGCGAGCGAGAAGCCTGTCATCAGATCGAAATTGAGCCGCATCAGGCGATACAGCGAATACTTCGAAGCGCCGGCCGCGCGCGCTTCGTGACGCACCGGAATTTCGATCGTGCGCTGCGCGTACAAGCTGCCAAGCGCCGGCAGGAACGTGCTGACCTCGTGCGATTGGTTGATCGTCTCGACGATTCCGCGCGCGTAGCCGCGCAACATGCAGCCCTGATCCGTCATGTGGATGCCGGAGAGGTTCTCGCGCACCAGGTTCATCGCCGCGGAGGCCTTGCGCCGCCACCACCGGTCATGCCGCTCCGCGCGAATCGTGCCCACATAGTCGTAGCCCTCGTCGAAGCGCTCGACGAGCTTCGCGATCTCCTCCGGGGGGTTCTGTAGATCCGCATCGAGAGTGATGACGAACTCGCCGCGCGCGCGCTCGAACCCGGCGCGGATCGCGGCATGCTGTCCAAAGTTGCTGCGCAGTACGATGACGCGTGTCTCGCGCGGACGCCGCTGAAACATCAGCCGCAACAGCGCCACCGAGCGATCGCTGCTGCCGTCGTCGACGAACACGCATTCGAAGGAGCGTCCTAACGCGTCCAGTGCCGCGTACAGTCGCTCGAACAACGCGGGCAGACACGACTCCTCGTTGAATACGGGCACGACGACGCTCAGCGCGGGCGACGCGTGCGCTGCCGTTCGGGGTTGAGCGCTCATGTTCGTTGACCCAGGACTTCTCGCAGACTGCCGCACACGTGCCGAACATCGTCGTCCGTCATGGACGGGAACAGGGGCAAGGTCACGGTTTCGCGTCCGATGCGCGCGGCGTTCGGATAGCGCTCTTCCCGATGCCCCAGCCGCGCGTAGACCGTCAGACCTGGAAGCGACGGGTAGTGCACGCCGATGGCGACGCCGCGCTTGCTCATTGCCTGCTGAAATTGCGGTCGTGTCATCCCAAGGCGGCCGAACGGCAGCAGCAGCGTGAACATGTTCCAGGAATGACCCTCGTCACCGCGCTCGGGCAGGACGCCAGGCGGGTCAATCGCGAGCTCATCGAAATAGAGCGAGGCGAGCGCGCGCCGGCGCCGGGTGAAATCGTCCAGGCGTTCCAGCTGAGCCAGGCCGATTCGTGCCGCGACATCCGACAGGTTGTATTTGCCCCCGGCGACCAGCACGTCGACGTTGCCGTCGGCATCGCGCTCGATTCCGTGAAAGCGCGCCGCTTCGATCGTGGGGCCCTCCGCGGCGTGACCGAATGCAATCGCACCGCCTTCGATCGTGGTCATGTTCTTGTTGGGATGGAAGCTGAAGCAGGTGATGTCGCCGAAGGCGCCGATACGCCGGCCGCGCAGGCGGCTGCCGATGGCGTGCGCGGCATCCTCGATCACACGCAGCCCGTGCGCGCCTGCGATCTCGTAGAGGCGATCGAGGTCCACCGGCAGTCCGGCGAAATGAACCGGCATGATGGCGCGCGTGCGCTCGGAGATCGCTGCCTCGACTCGCGCGAGATCGAGGTTGCGACTGGTCAACTCGACATCGACGAAGACGGGTTGGGCACCCACGCGCAGTACGACATTCGCGCTTGCTGCAAAGCTCATTGCCGGCACGATGACTTCATCGCCGCTGCCAACACCGGCGGCGAGCAACGCGATTTCGAGCGCCGCTGTGCCGGAGCTGAGCGTACGGACGTTGCGTCCGTCGAAGTACGAGGACAGCGCGCTCTCGAACTTCGCGTTGTAGGGTCCGGTCGTGATCCAGCCGGAGCGCAGCACTTCGCCGACGGCGGCAATCGTCGGCTCGTCCAGCGTAGGCCGCGCGAAGGGAAGGGTAGTCATGCGGAACTCTGTGTGAGGATGAAGACGCCGAGCATGATCACGGCGATGCCGATGAGCTTCACGAGCGGCAGCGATTCGCCGAGCAGCAGCATCGCGCCGATGGCATTGACGATGTAGCCGATGGACACGAGCGGGTAGAGAACGCTGACGGGCGCACGCGACAACGCGAGTATCCAGACCAATACACTCACGACGTAGCAGGCGATGCCGCCCCACGCGCCGTAATGAGACAGCAGGCGCGGTGCGGCGCTTGCGACGCCAGCCCAGCTCAAGGCGATCGGCCCCGTGGCCGCCGTCGCCGCCTTGAGCAGCAGTTGCGCCGCCGCATTCAGCACGACACCGCTCATGACGAGACCCCATGTGATGGCAGTCATCGGCGACTCACCGCAATACGTCGGCGATCCTGGCCGAGCACTCGCATCGACAGTCCCGCGTCGCGCATCTGCTCGTAGGATTCCCTCGGCATGATTGCGATTCCCTCGGGCAAGCTCTGCCAGATTTCCGAGAAGCGTTGTGTATCGGCAATAGCCATCTCGGGCGCGGACCGTAGACCGAAGTCGAGCTCTCCGTGCGTATTGACGAGCACCATCGTTCGCCGCAAATAGAAGGGCAGCGTCTGATCGTACGTATGGATGCTGAAGATCGGTGCTTGGGCAGCGAGCGAGGCGGGAATTTGAGCCGCCAGTGAACGTCCTGAGCGCAGCGCCGGATGATCCAGCGTCGCGAAGGTCATCGACAGACCGAGAAACCAGGCCGCCGCCACCCCCAGCACCGCGAAGGTCGTGCGTCCGTGACGCACCGCCCTCCAGCAAGCGGCGACGGTCGCGATCGCGATGACACCAAACGCCAGTGCGGCGGGTCGGACCCGGTCCACCAGTTCCAGGACGAAGGTATCGGCACCGAACGACTTCGCGAAGACGACGTAGCCGATCAATGCGACCGCGCCGACGAGCAAGACGCAGATGCTGATGCGCAGTGCGCGGACGTCGTCTTGTGCTCGGCGAGCTGCCGTCAGCAGCGCGAGCATCGGAACGATCGGCAGCACGTATGGCGCGAGCTTTGATTGCGACGCCGAGAAGAATACGAGGACGAAGACGCACCAGATCCAGAGCAGGCGCAGGACGTCGAAGTGCCCGGGAGCGGCGCTCGCGCGCCAGCCACGCCATAGAGCGCTCGCCATCTGCGGCAACCAGGGCAGAACGCCAACGGCGAGAATGGTCAGGAAAAACCACCATGGCTCGACGCGCCGCGCGCTGTCAGTCAGGTAGCGCTGCAGATGTTCGTGGACAAAGAAGAAGGAGAGAAAATCCGAGTGCGCACGCGCCGCAAGGACAAACCATGGCACGGCGATGGCCGCGAAAACCATGGGACCGAGCACCGGCCGGAGCGTACGTAGAACTCTCCAATCGCGCTGCCACAGCACATAGAGGCCGACGACCGATCCGGCAATCAGCGGCGCGGCGATGCCTTTCGTCAACGTCGCGAGTGCGAGGAACGCCCAGCTCGCAAGCATCCACCAACGGCTCGCGGAGGGCGCCATGTCTCGATTCAGTTGAGCCATGCAGAAGGCGCACAGGGTTGCCGTCGTCAGACATGTGAATGCCATATCCAGCGTCATCAGCTGACCCATGACGAAGTGCAGCAGCGAGGATGCCAACAATGCCGCTGCCACCATGGCGGTTCGCGGTCCCCAGATGCGATTCGCGAGCAGAAACACGAGCACGACATCGAGCCAGCCCGATAGTAGCGTCCAGAAGCGCGCGCTCCATTCGCTGATGCCGAACACGCGATATGCGAGTGCGGTCGCCCAGTACTGCAGCGGCGGCTTCTCGAAGTACGCAACACCGTTGAGATGAGGCGTGACCCAGTCACCCGATGCGAGCATCTCGCGCGGAATTTCCGCGTAACGGCCCTCATCGGGATGTACGAGCGGACGGCCAGCGGCGAGCAGAAACCAAATGACGGTTGCGGTGGAAATGCCCAGCCAGGCATACGTCCGGCGTGAATGCAGCAAGGTAGGTGCACTTACACCTTGCTCATGCGTCGCACTATCGTTCAACGCCGACTCCTTCCTCCGCGCGCAAGCATAGTGGTGGCACAACACGGTCACCCACTGTATTTGCCGCGCCTCCTGCGTTAGACGTGGCTGGCGGCAAACTCAATCCGCGGCTGTATTGACGCGCGTTAGGCCTGCGACGCGGCAATTCTTCGGCTATGCATCATTTTTTCGAGCCGCGCGTCGGCTGCGCTTGCTTCTCGCTCGAGTCGCGTGCGTGCGGTGCGGCATGGGCAGTCTTCGATGAAGCGCGATCGCGCGATGACGCGGCTTCGTGTTGCCTACTCTCGTGGCGCAATCCACATGCGACTCGCGCCTAAATCCAGGGTGACCACGTAGCGACTCAAGAACGGCTGACCGAGATTGCCGTCCATGATCATGTCGGTCACGAGCACTGGACTATCCACTATGACTCCCTCCGTCAGCTGGAATCTGAGTCGCTGTTCCGCCTCACCGGTGTCGAGCGCAAATGCTTTGGCATACTCCTTGGCGATCAGGGACACGCCGCCCGCTCCCGAATCGAGTGTCAACCAGGTCGTGCCTTCGTCGCGCGCCACGCCGAGAAAGATGCTCAGACATTTCGCGGAGCATTCGCGCGACACGCGCAGCGGTAACTCTCGCATGTGCGCGACGCGTTGTTGCAGGCTCGCCGTCGATTCGACGATCAGGGTTGCGTTCGCTTGATCCAATGTGATGGCCTTGCCGTCGAACACGTCGAGCGAGAGCAGGCCGTCGGGTGAGTTGTCGCCAAAGCGATCGCCGAAGTCGATCTTGCCGACCTCACCACGCGTGAGATCCACCCCGTCCGCGCGAATGTCGACCCCATCGCACAACGGCGAGTCGATGCGTTCCCCGAACATGTTGTATCCGGTCAGGCGTCCCCGAAACGTGCACTCCCAACCGGTTGCGAAGCGCTCCGTCACCATCGTCTTGCCGCCGCCGGTATCGAGCAGGAAGTTGCCAGTCTTACCGTTCAGGGTGACCTTCACCGTCCAGAGCGCCTTGCGAAAGCGCTCGAGTTTGATCGTTTGACGCTCGGCCGATAGAGCTGGCTCGGCCTGCGGCGATGGGGTGCTTGCGGCGAGGATGAACATGCAACAAACGACGCGTATCGGTGCGGGCATGGGATTGCTGGTGGCGGTTGAGGTTTCGAAGGGCCACAGTTGGACGGAGCAGCAAGGAAAAGGTTAGCAAGGACTCAACGCCACGAATGCAGGAGGCGTCGCTCGCTGCGCGAATGGGGTTACGGTTCCCGCGTTCCGAATCACATGCGACGCTCGTCCACGCTATTTCAAAGGCCCGCCTATGGACCACACATGACCGAACGGGTCTCTGACCTGTCCATAGCGCTGCCCCCAAAACTGGTTGTCGAGCGGCACGACGACTTCTGCGCCAGCCTTCAGGGCGCGTTGCCATGCCGTATCCGCATCGGATGTCTCGAAATGAAGTGTACAACTCGTGCCGCCGAGTCTCGTTGGCGCCTGCGCACCCGCAGAGCCGAACTCGGGAAAGTCGTCATGCAGGAACAACGTACCATCGCCGATCTTGAGGTGAGCGTGCATGAGGCGCTTGCCATCTTCCGCCCGGTGCTTCGCCTCGCAAGTCGCACCGAAAGCGTTCTCGTAGAATTTGATCGCCGCCTCGCCGTCGTTGACGACGATGTGAGGGATGAGGGCCGAGTAGTGCATCGCAGTTCCTTCGTTCGGAAATGTGGGAGGTCGAGCGTACTCCGCAATCGCTGGAGGTCAATCGAACGTTGGCTGTGGCGTCGAGTGTTTCGGCAGGAGGACGGCACTATGGCGTCGAGCGGCTGCGGTGTGTCGGGGACCTGTCGCGGTCGGCCCTCCTTCGGATCCTCGAGAATGCATCTCCCTTCCTCCGTTCGGATAGGATCGGGGACGTCGAACGCCTGATGAGGGCGCCGCGCTGATGGATAGTATATTGCGCAGTCAACCCACGATCCTGATGCATCGAGCCGCCGTTCTCTGATTTACAGCTACGATGAGAACCTCTCGGCATCCACGGACATAAACGCATAGGAGTCAACGGTGCGAACCATACATAGGATTCTGGGCGGCCTGATGCTCTCATCGAGCGTCGCAACCCAGCTCGCCGCGGCGGAGCAGCCGATCGTCTTGAATGCGACGAAGGTCTACATCGCTCCCGATGTCGCGCCGCTGGACGAGGGGAGTGTGGTCATTCGCGGCGACAAGATATTGGCAGTGGGCACGCGCGAGCGATCCACCATTGCGCAGGACGCACTTCCCTCCGAGTGCCAGAACGGCATCGTGCTCGCGGGATTCCAGAATAGCCATGTGCACTTCCTGGGCGACGGCTTCTTCGATGCGCAGACGAAGAGTGCCGGCGCGCTGTCCTCGCAGATCGAAAGCATGCTTACGCGCTTCGGCTATACGACGGTGGTCGACACCGCCTCGGACCTGGAGAACACGCTGACCATCCGCCGTCGCATTCAGAGCGGCGAAGTGTCGGGTCCTCGCATTCTCACCGTGGGCAGCGGAGTGTTTCCGCCGGCCGGTCTGCCGATCTACATCGCGCATCTGCCGGCCCGATTCCTGGAATCTCAGCTACTTCCCGAGTCGGCGGACGCGGCGCGCCGTGCGGTCCTCGATAACCTCGGTCGCGGTGCCGATGCCACCAAGCTGTTCCTCGCGACACCGCAGGCGGACCATTCGGTCAAGCGCATGCCGCTCGACATCGCCCGGGCCGCAGCGGATGTAACGCATGCGGAGAACAAGCTCGTCATGGTCCATCCCACCAACATCGAGGGCATTCGTGATGCGCTCGCGGCCAAAGCGGATGTGCTCGTGCATACGACGCTTGGCGGAGAGGCTCCTTGGCCCGCGGACGTACTGCAGCAGTTGTTGAGCAGCGAGGTGGCGATCGCGCCGACGTTCAAGCTGCTCGAATACGAATTGAAGAAGGAGAACGTGCCCGAGGACATCGCCGTTCGGCTGGTGGCGATGACGGTCGATCATTTCAAACCGTTCGTCGCAGGCGGCGGCTCGGTCATTTTCGGCACGGACGTGGGTTATATGACCGACTACGATCCCACGGAAGAGTACGTGCTGATGGAGCGAGCAGGCATGACGCCACGACAGATCCTCGCATCGCTGACGACGGAGCCGGCGCGTGTGTGGGGCGACGCCGCACGGCGCGGACGAGTCGATGCCGGCATGGATGCCGATCTGGTCGTGCTCGCGGCGGATCCAGCGCAGGACGTACGCCGCTTTGCCGATGTCCGCTGCACGATCCGAGGCGGCAAGGTCATCTACCGCCAGCAGATTGGACATGAGCCGTGAGTGCGGCGACATGAACGATGAGTTGCGAGCATCTGCGCACGGTGTGTCATCGCATTGACATCGCTAAAAGGGAGCACTGAGATCCAAGCTTACGCGCAAGTTCTCCGGCATCGTCTCTACCTCGATCAAATCTCGGGTCTTCGGTTCACGGGCATGCAGCCGCGAACGTCAGCGGCGCCAGCGTCAGATCCCGACGCACTCTGGGGGGCTCTAGGCTGTTCGTGCCGAGCATTCTGAAAGGTCGTCCGCTTCGCAGTGAAGGGCGCGGATCGTGAGCTCGCATTCGTTGTTACTGCAGTCAGGAGCGAAGAATGAGCAAAGTGATGAATAGAGACAGCCGCATCGTGAAGCAGGTGGCCCAACTCGGGGTGGCGTGGGAGGAAGCATACGGCTATGCGCAGGCGGTGAAGGTGGGCAATACGATCTACATCTCGGGACAGCTGAGTCACGACGACAGCGGCCAACTGGTAGGCCCCGCAGGCGTCGATGATAGTGGCAACATCATCGATAGCTCGAATATGGCTCTGCAGATGCGCACGAGCTATGAGAATGCCAAGCGAGTGCTCGCACAGTTCGGGGCGACTTTGGATAACGTGGTGGAAGAGGTCATTTACGCCACGGATTTTCAGGCCGCTTTCGAAGTCGCTGGCAAGGTGCGCAAGGCCGCGTATGGATCGGATCAGCCGGTGTGCGCGAGCACTATAGTTGGTACGACGCGCCTCGCGTTCCCTCAACAACTGGTCGAGATTCGTTTCACAGCCGTCGTGTGAACCGGTCGCGCGCCTTCCTGAACGCAACACGTAAACCGTTCGTCGCAGGCGGCGCCTCGGTCATTCGAGCTTGATCGCATCGAAGACCGCTTCGAAGCCACCACCTTCCGGGGCCGCGCACATGAGACCGACATCCACCCTCTGTTCGGGCGGGAAGTAGCCTTGGCGTACGGCCATGAACGTTTGGCCGTCGAGCGAGCAGTGCGTCTCGACTGAATCTTTCGCGCGGATCACACGCCACCAGATGGGCGCCGACTGCGACAGATCGGGCAGGGTGGACCAATCGGAGAAATCGCGTGTGAATACGACACTTGCATTGCGCTTGCCATCGACGAGCTCGGTGCCGCATTTGATCCATTGAGTTTCGTTCAGGCGCACCATCAATCCCGCTTGATCGTATTGAGAGGCGTACTTGCCGTGAATGCGTGCCTCGAAGCGAAACTCTCCTGACACCGGCAGATGCAGGAAGTGACCGTTGTCGGTGATGTAGCCGTAGAAGGTCTTGCGCCAGAAGTCGGTCTTGCCGGCACTTTGCACCGTGAGGCGGCCATCGCGGATCTGCGCGGAGGCGGGGGGATTGAGCCAGCGCATCTCCTCGAGCAATGCTCGCTCCGCCGACAAGGAGGAGCCCGCCGTGCCGTACAGAAGGGCCGCGAGGCTGCCGTTCACGAACTCTCGTCGATTCGAAATCATTGTCATTCCCTCGATAATGTTGGCTGGACACGGCAAGTCGCCCCGTGACTGCGACTTGTGCAAGCGCTCCGTGATTGCGGCTCGCATAGTCGATCACGAGCCGGTCGTATGCGGTCGGCATCGTTCGCTCGAGCAATGCTTCGCCATTGGCGAATCGCGCCGGCTTTACTGCGGCCGGCCGAGCGTTGCGATCGTGCCTTGCGCAATTGCACAAAGCGACTCCTGCCCAAGTGAGACCGAGAAAACTTCGCAGCGGCAGACGGCCTGATTCCTTCCTGCATGGACGACGCCAGCCCGCGCGAGGACCATTTCCCCGTTGGCCGGGCGCAGGTAGTTGATCTTGAATTCGGCGGTGACGACCGCGGGGCCGAGCGCGGCGCCGCCGGCGAAGGTCAGTGCGTTGTCGGCTGCGTAGGCAAGAACGCCGCCATGGACGAAGCCGTGTTGCTGCTTCAGTTGAGGCGTGATCGGCACGCGCAGCTCGACGTGATCGCGCGAGAAGGCGATGAGCTCGACCTCGAGAAGCCTGCTGAATGGCTGTGCCATCAGCACCTCGCGAGCTTGCTGAAGTGAGAGTTCGCTCATGCGGCAAGGATAGGCACCGCCGCAGCTTTGTCCAAGACGACGGTCATCGCCAGTCGCCCTGTGGCCACGACGGCGCGGAGATCGCGGTCATTCTGCCGAGCACGGAGCAGATGATTACCCGCCCTATGCGCTCGATTGGGTCGCTGCGAATCGATTGAATCGCACACCGCCCAGCTGTGACCCGCATCTCAACTCCGAAAAGACTCAATCGGCTGGTCGAATGAGGAACTTCGGAGCCTCGGCAGCTTAACTCCAACTTGGCGGAGACTTTGGTAAAGGGGTGGGAGCTGCTCGTGTTGTTGACGCACGGGCGGGCGGCGGCATCGTCGCCTATTGCGTCGTCGAAACGGGCGTTGCCTTCGCAACTTCGTTGCACGTCTCGGCCGCTTTTCGTTTTGCTTCGGGCGCGACGAAGACACCGGTGCGGCCGACGAGCCGATCCATGCAAACCGCGAAGCGCTCGGTGGTTTGACGCTCGCGCTCTCGTTCGCGCCGTGCGGCCGTTTGCTCGGGTGTCTCCTGGCCGCGCATGAGCGGGATCGTGTCTGCGCACGCGCTCAGCGCGAGTGCCGCGATCGATATTCCCACTAGTCGCATAGCGAATCTCCATGTGAAAAATCACCGAACAGGCTACCGGTGACTCAGGCTATTCGTGCGCGAGGTGTGTCACGTTTTGCGTCGGGGGGTATCGACGCTGCCGCTGCGGGAAGTCGCGCCACTGCAGGCGCCAACCGGATCACGATCCATGCGCCTTCGCAAAAGTGCATCAAGGCTGACCCTTAGAAAGCGCGCTGCTGATGACGCGAGAATGAGGGCCGTGCAGGAATTGTTGGCTCGACATCGACCATGGGCCTGGGCAGGCCTCATGCGGGTGTTACCATAATATACATTATGCGCTGTCCAATGGAGGCGGTTTCCGAGAGGAAGCCGTTGAGCCATGGGCGAAATCGAGTACCTACTGCACGAGGGTTTCTCGGGCAATCCGACCACGCTGCGCGCGCTGCAGTGTGCCGGATGCCGCTCGAGGATGCGGCGCGCTTCTGCCTGGTGTCACCGGAGACCTTCCGGCGCTGGCGCACCGATCGACGCGCGAATCCGACTGCGTGTCGAAGGAAGCCCGTTGTCCCATGGGCGAATCGGCCGGTGCCACCGAAAACCTTCCGCCGCTGGCGCAACGATCGCCGCGCGACTCCGATCGGGGCACGCTGGTTGCGCAATCCGACCACGCGGCGGGCATTGCAGCGAAGAGTCTCTACGGCCTAAACCTTCCGGGTTGCATATGCGACTTGCGGGTGTATATTCCGGCTGTAGTCGCTTGAGCAGCCAGCAGAAAAGCTGCCAGTCGCACTTCAAGTAAATTCTCAGCTTCGTTCACCGCACTGGTGCTGTTGGCGTCGCTCGAAGACCCAACCGCAGGCGGTTTTTCCGTGTTTAGGGGTATCGGCATGAATAGTGCTTGGGAACATTTTTTCGCCGCCACTCTCGTCCTGGCGTCCGCCGGACCGATCAAGCACCGCCTTGCCGAGGCCTACCGGCAGCACCTCGAAGGCCTCGACGAGGACGAGCTTCCCAAGGAAATTCGCGACGAGTTTTCGACGTTGTCGACCTCGCTCTGCCGGGTACGGCCCCTGCGGGGCGAAACCCCGCTGCAGGCTACGGTACGAAAAATGTCCGACATCGAAGCAGGACGTTTCGCGGTTCGCATCGTCAACATGCTCGGCGTCATCGCGCGGCTGCAAGGCCAGCAGCGGCCCAAGCTCCGGGCAGTCAATTCCGGCGACGATTGAGCCAAGTCAGTCGAGCTTGAACTCGACGACGTCCCACCGGGACGTATCTTCATGGCGCGCTTCCCGCCGAATCGCGTCCGCGATCGAGCGCTCGTTCCATTCCACGATCGCGTCGCTGAGCGCCTCCAGCTGCACCGGGATCTTCTCTTTCACACCGAAGTGCTCCAGCACGATCACGGGCTTGTCCAGCCCGCGCGAGCAATTCAGGATGAAGTCGATCGTCTCTCGATGAGGTTGATACAACGACGCGGGAACGATCGTGATCTCCGCCAAGTTGATCTGTCGTCGTAGCTCTTCTTTCATCTTGTCCGGGTCGGCGAGCGGCCGGTCCGGATCGCTGCAGTTGCGGTAGTAAAAATTGTGCGAGCTCTCGAGATATTCGAACACTCGAACATAGTCAACGCTGCGCTCGAACGCATGCGCAACGAAGACTCGGACCGGGTTCTGCTGAGAAATTGCCACATTCTTCTCCTGTCTCCCGGTTCGACGGCCGGGTGTTCGCTGCGCCCGAATTCTAATGGAGATCGGCCGATTTCAGGCATTTCTCCATTCGGCAGGCGCAGTCGGCTCCTATAGAATGGCGCGCTGCCACCAGAAAGCGTGCCCCCTGCGCGAGACGACTGCTCCCAACGATGCGATTCGTTCTCTATAACATCCGTTACGCGACAGGTACGGGCCCCGCGTTTCACTTACCCGTGCCCGGCGCCGGATATCTGCGCAGTAATCCCCGGGTCCTCGATCGCATCACGCAATACCTGAAGAGTCTCGATCCGGACCTGGTCGGCCTCATCGAAATCGACACCGGCTCGGTGCGCTCCGGCCTCGTGAACCAGGCGAAGCAGATTGCAGACTCGCTCGGCCACTATTCAACGTACCAGTGCAAGTACGGCGAGGCGTCGTTAAACAATCTACTGCCGATCGTGCGTAAACAAGGCAACGCCTTCCTCGCCGCACCGCGCGTCGAAGGCGAGCGTTTTCATTATTTCGAGACGGGCATCAAGCGGCTCATCATCGAGCTGGAGCTCGAAGAGGTCGCGATCTTCCTGGTGCACCTGTCGCTCAAGTTCCGCCACCGCCACGATCAGTTGCGACACCTTCATGAGCTCGTGAAGCGCGCGAGCAAACCGGTGATCGTGGCAGGGGACTTCAATACGTTCTGGGGCGATCACGAGATCTATTTGTTCATGGAAGCGTCCGGGTTGAAGAGTGCCAATCGTCTCGGCCTGCCCTCCTACCCCGCTCGCAACCCGCGCAAGGAGCTCGATTTCGTCTTGTATTCGAACGGCATCGAGATCACGCAATTCGACGTGCCCGACGTGCGCTTCTCGGATCACCGGCCGCTCATCTGCGATTTCAACGTGCGTCGCGCCTAACCCTCATCCAGCAATCACATAGGAGCCGTCCGTGTCAGCCGCCAGCGCCACCTCGCATTGGACTGTCGAACGCGACCAGGACGGCGTCGCCTGGTTGACCCTCGATCGCACGGACGCATCCGCGAACAGTCTGTCGCGTGCCGTCATGGAGGAGCTCGACGCGAAACTTGCGTCGCTCGCGGCGTCGCCCCCGAAGGCCGTCGTTGTCGCGTCCGGCAAGCAGGGCGGGTTCATCGCCGGTGCGGATATCAAGGAGTTCGTCGGTCTGCAGTCCCCCGAGCAAGCGTTCGAGATGATTCGCTCGGGCCAGCAGGTTCTCGAGCGCCTCGCGCGGCTCCCCTGCCCGACGGTCGCCGCGATCAACGGTTTCGCGCTCGGCGGCGGTCTCGAGGTTGCGCTGGCGTGTCGCTATCGGGTCGTCGCGGACGACACCTCGATCACGCTCGGCTTCCCCGAAGTGCAGCTCGGCGTGCATCCGGGCTTGGGCGGCACGGTTCGCGCCGTGCAGCTCGCCGGACCGATCGCTGCGATGGATTTGATGCTCACCGGCCGTTCGATCCGCCCGCGCAAGGCTCTCGAACTGCGCTTGGTCGATCGCGTCGTTCCGCCCGGCTCGCTGCGCTCGGCGGCAAAGGAGATCGCGCTCGATCCGCCGCCCGCGCGCTCGATGACGCTCAAGGACCGTTTGCTGAACTCGTCGCTCGTGCGCCCAGTCCTGGCGAACCAAATGCGAGCCCAAGTGGCGAAGCGTGCGCGGGCCGATCACTACCCTGCTCCCTACGCGCTCATCGACCTGTGGAAGCGCTTCGGCGCGACGGGTCCCGAAGCGTACGAAGCGGAAGCGAAGTCGATGTCGGAGCTGTTGTGCACGGCGACGTCGCGCAATCTGGTGCGCGTGTTCTTCCTGCAGGAGCGCTTGAAGGCGGCGGCCAAGTTCACGGAGGCGCCCGCGAAGCACGTGCATGTCGTCGGCGCCGGCGTGATGGGCGGAGATATCGCCGCGTGGTGTGCCGTTCGTGGGCTCACGGTGACGCTGCAAGATCGCGACATGAAGTACGTCGCGCCGGCACTCGAGCGGGCGCGTGCCTTCTTCGAGAAACGGTATCCAGATCCCGCGCGCCGCGACGCAACGATGGCTCGCCTCAAGGCGGACGTCGAGGGCGCCGGCGTGCCGGAGGCCGATGTCGTCATCGAGGCGATCTTCGAGAACCTCGAGGCGAAGCGAGAGCTCTACGCGCGCCTCGAGCCGCGGATGAAGCCTGGCGCGCTGCTGGCGACGAACACCTCGAGCATCGTGCTCGAACAACTGGCGGAACAGTTGTCGCAACCCTCGCGCCTCATCGGCCTGCATTTCTTCAATCCGGTCGCGCGCATGCCGCTGGTCGAAGTCATCCGGTCCCAGGTCGCAAATGCCGATTGCATCCGGCAGGGCCTGGCATTCTCGCGACAGATCGACAAGCTCGCGATCCCCTGTCGCAGCGCGCCCGGTTTCCTCGTCAATCGCGTGCTGATGCCCTACTTGAGCGAAGCCGTGCGTGCGATGGAAGAAGGCACGCCGCTGCCGTTGATCGACGAAGCCGCCGAAAGCTTTGGCATGCCGATGGGGCCGATCGAACTCGCCGATGTCGTGGGCCTCGATGTGGTCATGAGCGTCGGCAAAGTCTTCTCCAGCGAGATCGCCGCGCCCAAGACGCTCGTGCAGCTCGTCGACCAGAAGAAGCTCGGCAAGAAGGCCGGCAGTGGCTTTTATGAATGGAAGGATGGCAAGCCGCAGAAGCCCGCGCTGACGACGCACGAACCGCCGGCCGACTTGCAGGATCGATTGATTCTGTCGCTGGTGAACGAGGCGGTGGCAGTGCTGCGCGAGCAGGTCGTCGAAGATGCCGATCTCATCGACGCAGGTGTGATCTTTGGTGCGGGCTTCGCACCCTTTCGCGGCGGTCCACTGCAATATGCGCGAAACCGCGGAATCGACGTCGTAATTGGCCGCCTCAAGGAGCTCGAGCAGCGCTACGGTGAGCGCTTCCGACCGGACCCGGGCTGGCAGCTGCTCACGTGACGATTCTTTCAGACGATTGCGTTATGGGCGCGCGTCGTGCAGCTGCTAGATTGTTGAACTCCACAGGGATGTGATCATCATGGCCGAGGGACGCGGCGCCACGCTCGTCAGTAAATCGCGGACTGGAACATTGATGGAGAGCAAGCCTCTCGACTTGAACGTATTGCGCTCGTTTTCGCCCCTCGATGGCTTGAAAGCCGAGAACCTGCATTCCCTCGCCCGTCGTGCGTCCGCACGCGAGCTGTCCTCGGGCCGTCTGCTGTTCAAGGAAGGCGACACGGACAAACGAGCGTTTTTCCTGATTCGCGGCACCGTGGAGCTCACGGCCGATGGCCGCCCGCTGTATCGCATTCGCGGCGGCTCGCCCGAAGCCCGCAATCCGATCGCGCCGGCGCTGCCGCGTCGCTGCACCGCGCGCGTCGTCTCCGACCGCGTCGAATTCGTCGCACTCGACAGCGAGCTCTTGGATGTCGTGCTCACGTGGGACCAGACGGGTCACTACGAGGTGAGCGAGCTGTCGAACGTGGCGGACGAGAGTCCCGCCAGCGACGACTGGATGACCACGCTGCTGCAGACCAAGGCGTTTCATCGCATTCCGCCGGCGAACATCCAAGCCATCTTCATGCGCATGCAGCGCGTCGATGCCACCGCCGGGCAGACGATCATCCGCCAAGGTGACGAAGGCGATTTCTTCTATGTCATCGCGAAAGGCAAATGCCTCGTCACGCGCGAGACGCCGTTGAATCGCGAAGGCATCAAGCTCGCGGAGTTGTCCCTGGGCGATACGTTCGGCGAGGAGGCGTTGATTTCCGACGCGAAGCGCAATGCAACCGTCACCGCGGCGACCGACGCGACGCTGATGCGCCTCGGCAAGGAGGATTTCCGCACGCTGCTGAACGAGCCGCTGCTGCATTGGGTGGATCGAGCGGCGGCGAACGAAATCGTGTCGTGCGGTGGTCAATGGATCGACGTGCGCCTGCCGAGTGAATTCGAACGCGGCCATCTGCCCGGCGCGCTCAATCTGCCGCTCTATTTCATCCGACTGAAATTAAAGACTCTGGATCGCAACGTGCACTACGTCGTGTATTGCGACACGGGGCGGCGTAGTTCGGCGGCGGCGTACATTCTCGCCGAACGGGGCTTTCATGCGTCGGTGTTGCAGGGCGGCCATGTCGTTACGGAAGGCAACGACGGGGAAAGTGCCGCGCAGGAATGAGTGCGCCGTGGGCCGCGCTCTTTACATGGTGTGGGTCGGCTTGTCGCCGCCCAAGGCGCCCGCCAGGTAGCTCTCGATCTTGCGTTGCGTGTTGCCCCGGTCTTGATCGCTGAACTGCACGCCGATGCCCGCCGTGCGTTTGCCCTGCGCGCCCTTCGGCGTCATCCAGATCACGCGGCCCGCGACCGGCAGCTTCTCGTCCTCGCCCATCAAGTTTAGCAGCATGAACACTTCATCACCGAGGCGGTAATTGCTGTTCGTCGGAATGAACAGGCCGCCATTCTTCACGAACGGCATGTAGGCCAGATACAAGGCGCTCTTGTCCTTGATCGTTAGGGTCAGCAATCCGGGCTTGCTGCTGGGCTGACGCATCACCATCCGATTTCCACCCGTCGCGCTATTCGTACGCTCGAAAACCCGTCACGCCTGCGCCTTCGCGGGCGCCAGGCATTGCAGTAGAGCGACCAACCAGGATTCGAGGGCCAGCTCGCGCTGCAGGGCCGTGCGAGCGAGTTGTGCTTTGAGGGCCCGAAGTCGATCCACCATGCTGTAAACGCCGCTTATGTTCAACGTGCGCGGCAGGCTTGGCAAGGGCGCAGGTCCCGCCGGGAACGTGACCAGGTCGGCACTTCCGGCAAGTGCGCCGCGAACGGCCGATGTGAGCCAGAGATCCAGCCAGGTCAGCCGATCTGGCAAGCCCTCCTTCGCCCAGGCGGTCGCGACCTGCGTCACATCCGTGTCGCCCGCCAAGAGCTCCGAAAGCGAGCGCTGCATCTCGCGATTGAGGGTGTCGAAGCGGCCGTCGGCGTACTCGAGCGCCCGCAGCGGCGCTCCGCCCGCGAACTCGAGCAGCGCGGGATTCGCGGCGGCAGGCACTTCGGCTCGCAGCCACGCGAGCGCTTGTTGCGAGGTGGGCCGCTGAATCGCGACCTGCTGGCAGCGGCTGCGCACGGTCGGCGGCAATACCGAGGGCTGTGAGGTCAGCAGCAGGAGCAGACTTTGCGGCGTTGGCTCTTCCAGCGTCTTCAACAGGCTGTTGGCCGCGTTCACCGTCATCTGATGCGCGGGCGTGACGATCGCGATCTTGTAGCCTTGTCGATAGCTCGTCTTGCCAAGTCGCTCGCAGGCACCGCGAATCTGATCCACCGAAATCTGCTGCTTGTCCTCTTCGGGGCTGATCCACAGCAGATCGGGATGCGAGCCCGCCGCGATCAGCTTGCAGCTTGCGCATTCGCCGCAGCAGACGAGCTCCTCGGTCGAGCGCTCGCACAACACGGCGCAGCTCAACCACGCGGCCAGTTCGCGCGTACCGAGCCCATCGGAGCCCGCAATCAAGAGCGCGTGCGGGAAGCGCCCTGTGCGCCACGCCGCCCGCAGTTGCGCCACAGCGCCTTCCTGCCACGGCAGCAGACGTGGTTGTACGTTGGAAGTCGATTCCGTCATGCCCTTCGCCCCAGGAATTCGCCGATCGTCTTGCGAATGCCCGCCGCGACGCTGTCGCGATCGCCGCTCGCGTCGATGATCGCAAAGCGCTCCGGTTCCGCCTGCGCTCGCTGCAGGTAGCCGGCGCGGACTCGCTCGAAAAAATCACGCTGCTCGCGCTCGAACCGATCGCTGATGCCGCTCGTCGCATTGCGCTGGTGCGCCCTCGCCGCGCTCACCTCGAGCGGCGTGTCGAGCAACAACGTCAGGTCCGGACGCAGCGTGCCTTGAACGAGCCGTTCGAGCGTCGCGATCTGCTGTACGTCCATGCCGCGGCCTGCGCCTTGATACGCGTAAGTAGCATCGGTGAAGCGATCGCACACGACCCACTCGCCGCGCGCGAGCGCCGGCTCGATCACGTTCGCAAGATGCGTTGCGCGCGCCGCGAACATCAGGAGCAGCTCGCACGTCGGCGGCATCGGCTCGGCGCTTCGCTCCAACAGCAGTTCGCGAATGCGCTCCGCCCGCGGCGTCCCGCCCGGCTCTCGTGTCACGACGACCCGCACACCGCAGTTGCTCAAGTACTCGCGCAGCGCCGCGATTTGCGTCGACTTGCCGACACCTTCGCCGCCCTCGATCGTGATGAACTTGCCGCGTGACATGTCGATCTACTTGCGCTGACGCAGCCGCTGCAGATACCGCTTCACGGCGGCGTTGTGCTCGGCCAACGTCGCGGAGAAATAATGGCTGCCGTCGGGCTCCCCGGTTGCGACGAAGAAAATCTTCCCCGACAGCTCCGGACGCACGGTCGCGCGTAGCGAATCGAGGCCGGGAAGCGCGATCGGCGTGGGCGGCAGTCCGGACCGCGTGTACGTGTTGTACGGCGTATCCAGCAGCAGATCGCGGCGACGGATATCGCCGTCATATGCCGCGCCGATGCCGTAGATCACCGTCGGATCCGTCTGCAAGCGCATGCCACGGCGCAGGCGCTCGACGAAAACGCCAGCGACGAGCGGACGCTCGCGATCCAGCGCCGTTTCCTTCTCGACGATCGAGGCGAGGATCAACGCTTCGTACGGCCCCGCCAGCGGCAGATCGGGCGCGCGCTCGTTCCACGCCTTGTCGAGCTCGGCTGTCATGCGATCGAACGCCATCCGGAGGAGCGCGAGATCGGTGGTGTGACGGGGGAAGTGATACGTATCGGGAAAGAAACGCCCCTCGGGATGCATGTCAGGATGGCCGAGCGCCTTCATGATGTCTTCGGCCGCGCCGTTCGCATATTCGACGCGCACGGCGGGATGCGATTTGAGCTGCGTCAGCATGTCGGCGAATCGCGAGCCTTCGACGAACGTCACCGCGTGCAGAATGACTTGGCCCGAGCTGAGCACGCGCAACACGCCGATGGGCGTCGAGCCAGGCTCGAGTCGATATTCGCCGGCTCGCAAGGCGCCTGCCTTGCCGCTCAGCCGCGCCGCCGCGATCCAGATTTCCGGTTGCGCGATCACACCCTGCTGATGCAGATCGCGCGCGATGGCCCGTAACGACGCGCCGCGCGGCACTTCGTACGCGAGGGGCGCTTGCAGCTCCGCGATCTCGCCGTGCAGCCATCGATAGCTCCACCACGCGAACGCGGCGCCGACCACCAGCAGCAGGAGCGTGAGCATCACGCCGATTCGGAGCAGCCTACGCATGGGCATCGAGCGCGTTCATCAAGGACCGTGTAACGGGCCCGAGCGGCCAACTGTGCTCGCCCAGAGCAACGACTGCGCGGATACCGCGCACGGCATTGGTCACGAACACTTCGGTCGCCGCAGCGAGATCTTCCGGCCACAACGGTTCTTCGTGTGCCGCCACCCCGAGCTCCGTGGCCAGGCGCAAGATGGCGCCGCGCATCACGCCGTGAATCCCGCAGTAGCGCAGGTCCGGCGTCACGAGTTCATGGCCGCGAACGATGAACACGTTCGCGGCCGTCGCTGCGATCAATTCGCCTTCGCTGTCCAGCATGAAGCCCTCGTCGATCGTCGCATCATCCCATTCGCTTTGCGCCAGCACCTGTTCGAGCCGATTGAGATGCTTGATGCCGGCGAGCAGCGGGTTGCGCGACACGCGCATGTCGCACCAGCGCGCGCGAACCGTCGTGGTCGCCGCGGGCGGCGGTGCGTGCAGCGACACGATACGCGTCGGCACCGCGTTCACAGGCGCACGATAGCCGCGCCCGCTACTGCCGCGCGTCACGACGACTTTCACGATGCCTGACTCCGCGGCCGCGCTCACGTGCGCGATTTCCGCGCGCATGCGCTCCTCGATCGGAGGGTCGATGCCGAGCCGGCGGCAACCAAGGGTCAAGCGCGCGAGATGCGCATCGAGAAACCGCACCCTGCCTTGCTTGAGCAGCATCGTCTCGAACACGCCGTCACCGTAGTTCAAGCCGCGATCGGCGACCGCCACGGCTTGCGCGGGATGCACGCATTCGACGCCATTGACGAGTACGGCGAGCATCGGTCAGGCGAGCGCGCGCAGCACGCCGCGGGCCTTCGCGCGCGCTTCCTCGAGCTCGCGCTCGGGAATCGAGTCCGCAACGATGCCGGCCCCGGCGCGCAGCTCGAATTCACTGCCGCGCAATTCCAATGACCGGATGAGAATGTTGAAGTCCATGCTGCCGTCGCGGTTGAGATAGCCGAGCGAGCCGGTATAGGCGCCGCGCGCAGTGTCCTCCAACTCGGCGATGATCTCCATACAGCGGACCTTCGGGCAGCCCGTGATCGTACCGCCCGGGAAGACCGCGGCGATTGCCTGGCCGGGACCGACGTCCGGCCGCAGCCGGCCGCGAACGTTCGAAACGATGTGATGGACGTGCGCGTAGGACTCGATCGTCATGTATTCGTCGACCTGCACCGTACCGGCGTGACACACGCGTCCGAGATCGTTGCGCTCCAGGTCGATCAGCATGATGTGCTCGGCCCGCTCTTTCGGATGCGCGCGCAGCTCGGCGACGAGCGCTCGATCGGCCGCCTCGTCTTCGCCCCTCGGGCGGGTGCCGGCGATCGGCCGCGTCGCAATCCAGCCATCGTGAACGCGCACGAGCCGCTCCGGCGAGGAGCTGACGATCGCGAGTTCGGGAAAGGTCGCGAGCGCGCAGAACGGTCCTGGATTCGTGCCACGCAGCCGTCGATATAAATCGTGCGCCCGCACGCCGTCGCACAATCGACCGCGCCACGCGCGCGAGAGATTCGCCTGGTAGATGTCGCCGCGGCCGATGTAATCCAGCGCTCGCTCGACGCTCGCGAGATAGCGCTCCGGCGCATCCTCCACGATCGCTTCGACGATGCGGTCGCGGGGGGCGACTGTCTCGGCCGTGAGGCTCGCGAGATCGGCGGCGATCGTCGCGAGCACGGCTTCGGATTCGGGTTCCGCGACGATCCAAGCACGACCGCAGTCGTGGTCGAAAACGATTGCCGCGGGAATGCGCACGGCGCAGGCGATGAGGCCGCTGGCAGGCGAGCGCAGCCGCAGGCGCGGCTCGATCTGTCCCGCGAGCTCGTAGCCCAAGTACACGAGCCAGCCACCGCGAAACGGCAGCGAAGCATCCGAGGGCGGCGCGACGCGCAGCTCGCGCCACCACGCATCCAGCGCAGGCAGGAATCCAGCGGCCGGGCCGCCCTTCGATCCATGCAAAGAGCCGTCGGCGCGCAGCGCGAGGGCCTGCTGCGGACATGCGAACAGAATGTCGAAGCGGCCGAGCATCGTGCCGGCGGCGGCGCTTTCGAACAGGGCCGGATAGCGCGACGGATGCGCCGCGTGCAACGCGAGCAAGGCGGCCGGCGCGATCTGCACAGGCCGGACGACCGGTGTGCTCGTCATAGGAGTGTCCCTTCGCGGACGACCGCGAACGAGTGACGCAGACCCGCGATCCGAGAACGCAGCGCCTCGCAACGCCGCCGCGATGCTAGTCCACGGCGCGGAAGATCAGGCTGCCGTTCGTGCCGCCGAAGCCGAACGAATTCGACAGCGCCACGCGAATCGGCATCTGGCGGGCGACCTTCGGCACGTAGTCGAGATCGCAGCCCTCGCCCGGGTGCTCCAGATTGATCGTCGGCGGCGCGACTTGATCGCGGATCGCGAGGATCGAGAAGATCGCCTCGACCGCGCCTGCCGCGCCGAGCAAATGACCGGTCATCGACTTCGTCGAGCTGACGGCCATCTTGTACGCGTGATCGCCGAAGCAGCGCTTGAGCGCGGTGGTCTCGGCGCGATCGCCGAGCTCCGTCGAGGTCGCGTGCGCATTCACGTACTGCACCTCGTCGGGATTGATCTGCGCATCCCTGAGCGCGTTGGCCATGGCGAGGCGTGCGCCCTCGCCGTCTTCCGGCGGCGCCGTGATGTGATGCGCATCGCCGCTCATGCCGAAGCCGATGAGCTCGGCGTAGATGCGCGCGCCACGCGCCTTCGCATGCTCGTATTCCTCGAGCAGCAGCGCACCCGCGCCGTCCGACAGGACGAAGCCGTCGCGATCCTTGTCCCAGGGACGGCTCGCGCCCGTGGGATCGTCATTGCGTGTCGACAGTGCCCGCGCCTGCGCGAAACTGCCGAGACCGAGCGGCGTCGTCGCCATCTCGCCGGCACCGGCGATCATGACGTCCGCATCGCCATATTGAATGAGACGCGCGGCGAGGCCGATCGAGTGCGTCGAGGTCGTGCAAGCCGTGACGGTCGCGATGTTCGGACCGGTCAGCTTGAATTGAATCGAGACATGCCCGGAGATCATGTTGATGATGCTGCCCGGCACGAAGAACGGCGAAATGCGCTTGGGGCTGCGCGTCTCGACGTACTTCTCGTAGTTCTCTTCGATCGTGTTCAGGCCGCCGATGCCGGCGCCCATCGCCACGCCGATGCGCGGTGAGTTCTCCGGCGTGACCGTCAGACCCGAATCCTTGATGGCATCCGCGGCGGCCGCGAAGCCGTAGTGCATGAACGGATCCATCTTCCGCAGCTCCTTCGCGGACAGATAGTTCTCCGGATTGAAGTCGACGACCGCGCCGCCAAACCGCGCCGGAAACGCGCTCACGTCGAAGCGCGTGATCGGCCCGATGCCGCTCTTTCCCTCGAGTACGTTCTGCCAAGCGTTAGCAATCGAACTGCCAACCGGCGAGACGATGCCGAGCCCTGTAATGACGACGCGTCGCTTCGACAAGCGAGTACCTCGAGAATGGGAAGTCAGATGCGAAAAGCGGAAACGGAGATTCGCTGCCACCGCCATCCATGGCAGACGCAAGCGGAGCGTCGAGGCTCAAGCCTGATTGCGACGCTCGGTGATGTAGTCGATCGCCTGCTGGACGGTCGTGATCTTCTCGGCGTCCTCGTCCGGAATTTCGGTCTCGAACTCTTCTTCGAGCGCCATGACGAGCTCGACAGTGTCGAGGGAGTCAGCGCCCAGATCGTCCACGAAGGAGGCGTCGTTCGTGACTTCTTCTTCTTTGACCCCCAACTGTTCCGCGACGATGGCTTTGACCTGCTGTTCGATACTGCTCATTGGTATACGAGTCCTATGTGAGACTGCTTGAACCCTTCATAACCGCCGACCGTATTTGATTCGGCCGGTCAGAGAGGGGGCGTATTCTATGTTAAGACCTTGAACGAACCAACATTTCCGATTCGACCTTTGCAATTGTGTTTGCGGCGTTTATGCATCAACCGCAAATTCAGCAATGTCAAACCATGTACATGCCGCCGTTCACGTGCAGGGTTTCCCCCGTGATGTAGCCTGCATTTGGCGAAGCCAGGAAGGCGACGGCATGCGCGATGTCGTCCACCACACCTAGTCGCCCCAACGCAACTTGCTGCACCAACTGCTGCTGTTGCTCGGCCGGCAGACTCGCCGTCATGTCCGTCGCGATGAAGCCCGGCGCGACGACGTTGACGGTAATGCCGCGCGAGCCCACCTCACGCGCCAGCGACTTCGAGAAGCCGATGATGCCCGCCTTCGCCGCCGCGTAATTCGTCTGGCCAGCGTTGCCCATGACACCGACGATGGATGCGATGCTAATGATCCGACCGCGACGCGCCTTCATCATGCCGCGCACGACCGCCTTCGACATCCGGTACACGGAGCCGAGATTCGTGTTGATGATGTCATCCCACTCCTCGGCTTTCATGCGCAGCAACAAATTGTCGCGTGTGATGCCGGCGTTGTTCACGAGGATCGTCGGCATGCCTTCCTTCGCTTCGAGATCGGCCAGCAGCGCATCGATCGACGCTTGCACGGCCACATTCAATACGAAGCCGCGGCCTTTGAGTCCGGCTTCTTGAAATGCCTGCGTGATCGCTGCGGCGCCGGACTCGCTCGTCGCGGTGCCGATCACCGTCGCGCCACGCCGGGCCAGCTCGTGCGCGATCCCACGGCCAATTCCACGCGAAGCGCCGGTGACGAGCGCAACTTCCTGGGCAAGCTCTTGAGTCATGACTGCACCTGGCAGGCTGCGAGCGCCTGCTGCAAGGATTCGGAATCTTCGATTGCCAGCATCGCGATGTCGCGATTCTTCTCGATACGGCGATTCAATCCGGTGAGCACGCGTCCGGGACCGCATTCGACGATGACGCGGGCGCCCGCCGCGAGCATGGCCTGAACGGTTTCGGTCCAACGCACCGGTTTGACGACTTGTTCGACGAGCGCCGCGCGGATCTGCTCGGGCGTACCGTGCTTGCGAACGTCGACCGTGTAGATGTCGCCGACCTGCGGCGCCCGGAACTCGGCGTCCGCGAGCTTGGCGCCCATGCGGTCGGCGGCCGGCTGCATCAGCGGCGTGTGTACGGGAACGCTCAATGGCAGTTTGATCGCGCGTTTCGCGCCGCGCGCCTGGCAGGCGGCAATCGCGCGCTCGACGGCCGCCGTCGCGCCGGCGATGACGACCTGTCCGGGAGAATTGAAGTTCGCGGGCTGGACGACCTGCCCCTCCGCCGCTTCCCGGCACGCTGCTTCCACGTCGGCGTCGTCGATGCCGAGAATCGCTGCCACCGCGCCCTGCCCTTGCGGCACGGCCTCCTGCATCGCCTGGCCGCGAAAGCGCACCAGTTCGACGGCAGTCTTGAAGTCGACGGCGTCGGCCGCGACGAGCGCGGAATACTCGCCGAGACTGTGTCCCGCCATCGCGGCCGGCAGCGGGCCGCCATGCTTGCGCCAGACACGCCAGGTAGCGACCCCGGCCGTCAACATCAGGGGTTGGGTCCGCTCGGTCTGCGCCATCGCGTCCTCCGGGCCCTCCTGGCTGAGCTTCCAAAGGTCGTATCCCAGCACCTCGGACGCTTCGGCGAAGGTCTCGACGACGATCGGCTCGGCGGCCGCGAGCTTCGCTAGCATCCCGATGGATTGCGAGCCCTGACCGGGGAACACGACAGCAAATGGCATCGTACGGAAGTCCTACTGGCTAAAAGGCGCGCGATTATAACGGTCGGACAATCCGTCGCCAGCCGTGGTCCCGGATTTGCAATGCGGCACCCGCCAGGGCCCCACCAATGGCCCCATAGAGGTGCGCATCGACGATGACAGCGAGATCCCCTGACAACGGAAGGGCGCCCATCCACTGCTCCCACGCCAATTTGCCGGCAAATATTGCTGTCAGTGCGAAAGCCAACATCCTGGGCTCGGAGCGCCACCAGGCGATGATCCCGGCCGCGAGCACGCCGTGCAGCACGCCCGACAGGCCCACGTACCAATCGAGTTGGGGCTCATTCCAAATGAAGCCGACGGCTATGGCCCCGATGCTGGAAAGACTGATCGTGACCCAGGCCCTGGCCGAGTAATGTTTCGGAAACAAAGCGGCAATGAGCACGAGACCCGCAAGGTTCAAGAGCGCATGAGTCGTCGATCCGTGCACGAAGTGGCAGGACAGCAGCCGCCAGTACTGCCCGGCTTGCAGTACGGCATCACGCTCGTAGCGCAAGGTCAGGCGCAGCGGCTCACCCCCGAGCGCCAACAGAACCACCGCGGTGACGGTGAGTCCAAGCAGCCACAGCACAGCCGACCGGCCGGTCGTTGACCCGTGAATCCCGGGATTCCGTGTTCGATTTGCGTCACTCATCCCGTCATGATCGCTTTGTTATGATCCGGCGCCACATCGCAGGTGTCGGGCCAGCATTTCATTACAACGTAATTTGTCTGCCAAGGAATTCTGCCGATGAACAATGTCGAGAGCGTTCGAACCTTACAGTTGCCACCCCGCGCCGCGCGCGGCTTCACCCTGATCGAGATCATGGTCGTGGTCGTGATCATCGGCATTCTCGCGGCGCTCGTCGTGCCGAACGTCATGGGCCGCGTCGATCAGGCGAACGTGACGAAGGCGAGGCAGGACATTCAAACGATCGGCGCCGCGCTCGACATGTATCGCCTCGACAACTTCAAGTACCCGACGACCGATCAGGGCCTGGCGGCGCTCGTCACGCAGCCGAGTGATGCGCGCAACTGGCGCGGCCCCTACTTGAAGGGTGGTCTGCGCAAGGATCCGTGGGGCAATGACTATCGCTACGTCTATCCAGGCACTCGCGGCGAATACGATCTGTTCACCCTGGGCGCCGACAATCAGGAAGGTGGCGAGGGCGTGACGGACGCCGACATCGGTAACTGGATCGCGGATTGATTGCATCGGCGGCGCCTGCCGTGGCATCCCGCACCGTGCTTCAGTCCTCCTCCGCCGCGCCTTCCCGCGCCCGGCGGCGTCGCGAGCGCGGTTTCACGCTGATCGAAATCCTGGTCGTCGTCGTCATCATCGGCATCATCGCGTCGATGGCGGTGTTGTCGGTGAACGTGCTCGGCCGCGACAGCCAAGTGGAAGACGAAGCGCGCCGCATCTGGGCGGTGCTGCGCCAGACGCGCGAGGAAGCGGAACTGCAGGGCCTCAACATCGGCGCGTATCTCGCCGCCGGGCAATACGAGTTCCTGCGCCTCGATCCCTTCACGAACCGGTGGATCTCGATCACCGACGACAAGCTCTATGCGACCCGCAGCCTTCCCGAAGGCCTGAGCTACCGCTTGTGGCTCGATGGGCGCGAGATCGTGATGAAGCCGCAATTGCCCGATCGCGGCCGCGACGACGAGAAAGATCGCGAGCAGAGCGACGAGGAGAAGAAGGAAGCCGAGCTGCCGCAAGCCCTGCGCGCGATCGATCGCACCGAGCCGCCGCCGCCCCAAGAGAATCCGCCGCAGCTCGTCGTGCTGTCGAGCGGCGAGTTCATGCCGTTCGAATTGCAGATCGAGCGCGAGCGCAAACCGGCGACGTGGCGCATCGTCGCGACGGCCGATAACGACCTGCGTATCGAGCAGCGCCCCGACAGCAGCAGGGACTGGGAGATCGTTCGACAAACCAATCCGCCGCCGGATGACACGCGCGGGGGCAACGCGAATGCACGCAAGTAAACGAGCCGCTCGCGGCTTCACGCTGATCGAGGTGCTGGCGGCGCTCGTCATCGTCTCGCTCGGCATGTTGGGGGTCATCGAAGCGATCAGCCAGACCGCGGGCAACAGCACGCGCATGCGCGATCGCACGCTTGCGCACTGGGTCGCCATGAATCGCTTGACTCAGGCGCGTTTGGAGACGCGCGCGCCGAACATCGGCAAGACCTCCGATGAAGTCGAAATGGCGGGCCGACGGTGGCGCTGGACGATGGAAGTGCAGGAGACGCCGGTGGCGACGATGCGACGCATCGATGTCCGGGTCGCCGAGGCCGACGACGATGAGGACGACGAGCGCTCGCTGGCGACCGTCACGGGCTTCTACGGTACCGCCATTGCGGCCGCGGGAATGATGGCGCCGTCGTGGAGCGGCATCGGTGGCCCCGGTGGCCCCGGCGGACCGGGCGGTGGCCCAGGCGGGGAAGACGACCGCAATCCCGATGCCGGCGAGCCGCAGGGCGACAATCCGCCGGGCGGCGAGTCCACGGACCCGCCGCTGCCGGAACGCGACTCGGGAGGGCAGGAATGATGTCCCTCTCCTTTCGTGCGCGTGGCTTCACGCTCCTCGAAATCCTCGTCGCGGTCGCGATCTTCGCGATCGTCGGCGTGCTCGCCTTCGGCGGTTACAGCCAGCTCACGCTGCAATCCCAGCGCTTGAACGACGCGGCCGCGCGCACGCGCGCCATCCAGACGGCGGTGCATCGCATCGCCCAGGACTTCGCTTCGATCGAGCCGCGGCCGATGCGCGAGCCGCTCGGCGACGGCGTGCAGCCGGCGCTCGTCGCGGACGCGCGCAGCAATCAGCTCGCGGAGTTCACGCACGCGGGCTGGTCGAATCCCGCCGGCGTGCCGCGCTCGACGCTGCAGCGCGTCGCGTATCGGCTCGAGGATGGCAAGCTGATCCGCAGCTATTGGGTGGCACTCGACCGCACGCTCGCCACCGAGCCCGTGCGCTCCGTGCTCCTCGATCGCGTGAAATCCGTGGACCTGCGTTTCATGACGAGCAACCGCCGCTTCACCGATCAATGGCCGGCGGCTGGCGGTCCGGGCAGTCCGGGCGGTCCTGCCGAAGTTGGACTGAACGCCGCGCGCACGCTGCCGATCGCGGTCGAGATCACGATCGACCTCGAGGACTGGGGCAAGATCACTCGTCTCGTGGAGGTCGCGGGATGATCATCATGCGACCACGCCGCCCACAGCGCCTGCAGCCCGTCGCGCGCCAGCGCGGTGTCGCCTTGATCACGGCGATCCTCATCGTGGCGATCGCCACGGTGCTCGCCGTGCAAGTCGGCTATCAGGCATTCCTCGATCAGCGGCGCACGGTGACGACGCTGGCGCTCGATCAAGGCTACGAAGTCGCGCTCGGCGCGGAGGCGTGGGTCGCCGACGTGCTCCAACGCGACGCGCGGCAAGGATCGCGGACCGATGACTACACGGAAGAATGGGCGATGCGGCTGCCGCCGCTGCCGGTCGACGGCGGTGAGATCACCGGTCAGGTCGATGACATGCAGGCCCGTTTCAATCTCAACAGCCTCGTGAAGTGGGACGCCGCGTCGAACCAGTTCGTGACGGACAAGGACGCCGTCGCGCGTTTCGCGCGCCTGCTCGAGCTGCTGGAGATCGAGCCGAAGTGGGCCAGCCTCATCGCCGATTGGATCGACAGCGACATCGATGCGGGATTTCCCGACGGCGCGGAAGATCCTGTGTACACGGGCATGACGCCCGCGTATCGCACGGCAAACATGCCGATCACACGCACGAGCGAGTTGCTCTCGATCGCGGACTTCGGACTCGAGCGCTATCAGAAGCTCGAGCCGTTCGTCACGGCGCTGCCGATCGGTACGCCCATCAATCTCTGCACGGCCCTGCCTCAGGTGCTCGATGCCCTGACGAAGCAAAAGCAGTACTCGGCCTCACTCAAGACGACGGCGCAGTCGCGTAAGGAGCGCTGCTTTCCGACCATCGCGGATTTTCAGGCCACGCTCGATCCGGCCGACAAGAAGCTGCTCATCGACGGCAACGTCGTGTCACAAACGAGCTCGTACTTCCGTTTGAGCGCGGTCGTTACTCTTGGCACTACTCAGCTCACTATGTACAGTCTGTTGTATCGACAGAACAATCTCGTCCGGCCCATACAGCGCAGTATTGGCACTCTCTGACGCCGGGCCCCGCAGGACATTTCGTACATGGCAGAAACCGTCGTCATTCGACTGCTCGCATCCGCCGGAGATGCGGAGCACGCCATCAACGCGATCGAGTGGCTGACGGTGGACGGCACGGGCGCACGCCTCGGGCCGGTGCGTCATGGCACCTTCGAGGATGCCGCTGCCGATACGCGGGGGCGCAAGACGATCGCGCTCGCCCCCGGTACCGATGTCCTGCTCGCGGAACCCATCGTCCCTCTGAAGGGCGGCGGCAAGCTCGCGCAGGTCGTGCCGTTCGCGCTCGAAGAGCAGCTCGCGCACGACGTCGACGATCTGCATTTCGCGATCGGCAAGCGCGACGCGCGCGCCGGCGTGCCGGTCGCGGTCGCATCCCACGAACGCATGGAAACCTGGTTGTCGCAGCTGCGCGTGGCCGGTATCGAGCCGGACGCGCTCTACGGCGAGTCCGCGATGCTGCCCGTGACGCCGAACGGCGTCACCCTGCTCATCGATGGCTCGCGCGTGTATGTGCGGCGCGAAGCGACGCCGGGCGCAGTGCTCGACGTGCAACCGCTCATCGAGGCATTGCAGCTCGCGCTCGCATCCGGCGAGGAATCGCGCGAGCACGTGACGATCTACGTGAGCGTCGAGGATTACGAGCGTGAGCGCGATCTGCTCGAAGGGCTGCGCGAGTTCACGGCGAGCCTGCAGCTGAAGCTGCTTCCGGACGGTGTGTTGTCGCTGCTCGCGGCCACCGCGATCCAGACGAAGGACGCGGTCAACCTCCTGCAAGGCAAGTACGGCGTCAAGAAGAAGGTGAACATCGCGTTCGCGCCGTGGCGTTACGCCGCGATTCTCGCCGCCGTGTTCTTCGCGCTGCATTTGGGCCTGCAGGCCTGGCAGTTCGCGCATCTGAAACGCGAGGATGCGCGGCTCGATCAGGAAATCGCACAGGTCTATCAGACGGCGATGCCGGGTGCCGCGTCGCCGGACCCCGCCCTCGCCCGTCGCCAGATGGAAGCGCGGCTGACGATCTTGCGCGGCGGCACTCCGAACGGCGGCATGCTCGCGACGATCGGCACGCTCGCCGAAGCGATCTCGCAAGTGCCGGACACGAACGTCGAGGCGCTGTCGTACCGCGCCGGCACGACCGACCTGCGAGTGCTCGCGCCCTCCGTCGATGCCTTGGATCGCATTCGCAGCTACGCCGCGGAGCACGGCATGAGCGCCGTCATTCAATCGGCCAATCCACGCGACAAGAAGCACGAAGGCCGCCTGCAGTTCAAATCTCCGACGTGACCGAGCGCACCATGCAGAGTCTCAAAGCCTGGTTCTACGGATTGCAGCCGCGAGAGCGCGCGATCATCAGCGGCGGCGCCATTCTCGTGGTGCTCACGGCGCTGTATCTGTTCGTGTTCGCGCCGTTCTATGCGGCGCTCGCCGCTCGGGAAGCGAGCGTGACGCGGAAGAAGGCCGACCTCGCGTGGATGCGCAGCGTCGCCGGCGAAATGCAGGTGCTCGGCGCGAATCAACCGATGGTCGCGGCACCGACGAACGAGTCGCTCGTCGTGCTCGTCGATCGCACTGCCCGCGAAGCCGGATTGTCCTCCGCGCTCACGGGTCAAACGCCGAATGGCGACACGGGCATTCGCGTGCGCCTGGAGTCCGCCGCGTTCGACCGGACGATGCAGTGGCTCGGGATGCTGGAGCTGAGTCACGGCGTGTCGATCGAGTCGGCCACGTTCGACCGCACTCAGACGCCGGGCGTCGTCAACGCCAATCTCGTACTCAATCGCGCCTCCGGCTGAGTCATGAAGCGCGTCTGGTCCTTCGTAGCGCTCGGCGTACTTGCCTACCTCGTGTTTGCGATCGTGACGCTGCCGGCGAACGTCGTCATCCCGCGCGTGCAGCCGCCCGGCGTTACGTTGGCCGGGCTCGACGGCTCGGTGTGGAACGGCAGCGCCGAGGCCGTGCGAGTCGGCGGCGCGCACCTCGGCAGCGTCACTTGGAAGCTGCATGCCTTGCCGCTGCTCACGATGCGCGCCGTCGTCGATGTGAACTTGAAACGCACCGACGGCTTTGCACGCGGCGTGGCGTCCGTGAGCAAACAGCGGGTCGAGCTCACCGATGTCACCGCGTCGCTTCCGATCAGCGCGCTGCCTGCGCAGCTGGCGCCCGGCGGTTGGACGGGAACGGTGAATGCGCGTCTGTCCGAATTGACGCTCGTCGATGGCTGGCCGGTGTCCGCGGCCGGCACGATCGAACTGATCGATTTCACCGGGCCGGCGAATCGTCCCGCGAATCTCGGCACGTTCCAGATCAAGCTGCCGGTCGCGACGAACGAGGCGAATACCCTCGCCGGTTCGATCAACGACGTGGAAGGGCCGCTGCAGATCGACGGCCAGGTGCGTCTGAAATCGACGGACCGCAGCTATGTCGTCGATGGCCTGATCGCCGCGAAGCCCGACGCGCCGGCCGAGTACTCGCGGGGTCTCGAGTATCTCGGGCAGCCGGACGCGCAAGGCCGCCGGCAATTCTCGGTCGCGGGAACGATGTAGCCGCTTCGGCCTCCTCTCCCACACGGAAGAGGAGACTGCGTGCGGCCTTTTGCGGTTGGCGCCTAGCGCGCCTTGAATTCCTTCAAGAACGAAATCAAGGGCGGATACGTGCGTTCCGGGGCCTCGAAGTGCGGCACGTGGCCGAGGCCTGGCAACAACAGCAACTTGCCGTTGCCGTTCGGGATCGTCTCCGCGATGAACTTCATCCGCTCCTGAAACACACGCGGCGGGCCCGCGAGGTTGTCTTCCGCGCCGCCGAATACGAGCGTCGGCGCCTTGATGTGCGCCCAATCGTTCACCACCGGATCGAGATAGGTGATCTGCTGGATCAGCGACTGGACCATCGCATACCGCGGCCAATCGCCGCTCAACGTCCACGCGTAGCGATAGCGCACGTACTGCTCGAACTCCGGCTTCCACGCCGTCGGATTTTGCGAGAAGTAGCGGTGAATGCCGGCGTAGATGTTCTGGTAGGTCGTCTTGAGATTGCGCTCGTACGCCTCGTCGATGCTGCCCCAAGGGCGATTGAAGCGGCCGTCGGTCACGCCGATCGGGTTGTAGATCACGACCTGCTCCGCGACCTGCGGATACTGGGTCGCGAAGCGTGCCGCGAGCATGCCGCCCATCGAGTGGCCGATGATCGCCGCCTTCTCGATCTTGAGATGATCGAGCAGCAGCTTCGAGTTGCGCGCCATGTCGTGGAAGTTGTACGGCATGATCGGCTTGGACGAGCGCCCGAAGCCGATCTGATCGGGAACGATGACGCGATAGCCTTCCTTGCGCAGGGCATCGATCGGACCGCCCCAATAGAAGCCCGCGAAGTTCATGCCATGAAACAGCATGACCGTGCGACCGTTCGGCGTGCCTTGCGCCGGCACATCCATGTACGCCAGGCGAATGTCCTGGCCGTAGAGCTTGAGCGGCAGATACGCGACGTCGTACGGGTACGGAATGTCTTCGCTCGTGATGCTGCCGGGTTTGACGTCCGTGGGCGTCGGTGGGGTTTCGCGACGCTGCGAGTCCTGTGCAAGAGCGGCGTGCAACGCCAAGAGTGTGGCGCAAGCTCCAATGACGATCTTTCTCATGCTCCGATCCCCTGTTGTTGAGCGCCCTGCACCTTCCAGCAACTCGCAGGACGATTCAACTCACAAACCGGGGTGCGCACGATTCTTTGCGTAGTGGCCCAGGGGCGCGCGAGCTTCAGGCCGATCCCGCCGATCGACGTCGTTGCTACGGTACCCAGGCCATGCCGTCGGGGCTGGCGCCCGTCGCGATCGTGCGCGTGATCTCGAACGATTTCAGGTCGACGAGCGCGATGCGGTTTGCCCCGGACACGGCGACGAACGCGTGCGGGCTCCGCGGCGGAATCAGGATGCCCGTGGTGCCCGGCCCCGTCGTCAAACGGGCGCGCTCCGTGCGAGTGCGCGCATCGAACACGACGAGCTGGCCCGCGCCGAGATCGGACACGAGCACCCAGCGGCCGTCCGGCGTGAACTTCACTCGGTTCGAACGTTTCGTCTTCGCATCGAACGCGTAGGCGACCTTCTTCGTCGCGGTATCGATGATCGAGATGTGACCGTCGCGAGAGCGGCCGACCCACAGCTCGCGTCCGTCCGGCGCGAGATCGAGACCTTCCGGGCCCGCGCCAACCGTCACGAGCGTCTGGGTCCACTGATCGTCCGTCCCGCGCTCGATGATGCCGACGGTGCCGGCCTGGATGTTCGTCGCGTACAGCGTCTTGCCGTCCTTCGCCGCCAGCACCATGTGGGTGCCCTCTTGATCGGTCGGGAACGTCCACTCGACGCGTTGCGACGCTGCATCGAGCCGGCCGAGCTTCTTCGCGCGCTCGGACGTGAAATACAGCTGCTGTCCGGCGATCGTGAGCCCATGCGGACGCGCGAGATCGCCGAGGTCGATGCGGCGCAGTTCCTTGCGTGCGCCGATATCGACGACGGACATCGTGTTGCCGTCGGTACGCGCGCCGTAGTTGCCGATGAAGGCGAGCGTGCCATCGCTCGACAGCTCGATCTCGTGCGGCCCTTCGCCGGTCGGGAGCGTCGCTTCGATCGTTCCCGTCGCAGGCTCGATGAATGCGAGCGTCGCGTCCGACTTGTTCAGCACCAGCAGCTGCGCCGCGCCCGCGACCGCTGACGTGGCGAGCAGCCCGCAGGCGAGCGCCGTCGTGATGTAGCTCATCTTTCCCCCTGTAACGCGCAGGTGTGATTTCAATCGAGTTGCAGCGTGAGCTGAGCCCCGCGGTTTTGCGGCGGATTTTCCTGCTTCGGCTTGCCGTTGATCTCTCGCCAGGCGCCTAGCAGCGGAAAGTACAAGGCAATCTTTACACGCCGGCGCGGGTCCCAATGCTGCATGAGCTGAGCATAGCGCGTGAGCTGTGGCGTGTAGCGCACGACTTCCTCGTCGAGAAACGCATCGAGCCCGCCGCCTTCGTGCGTACTCGTTTTGAAATCAACGATCCAGCGTGTTCCTTCCGTGTCGACGAACGTGCGATCGATCACGCCCTGCACGAGCTGGCCGTTGATGACGCCCGTGAGCGCGAGCTCCGATTGCACCTCCGTGATCTCCTGCGTCAATCCGAGCAGCCAGCGTGCGCGAGGTTCCGAGCGCATACGTTCGATGGCATCGATGACGCGGGCGGCCGCGTCCGCGCATCGCACCGGTGGCACGCCGAGCTCCGCGAGCTCGACTTCGAGCCGGGCGCGGTCCTGCGCATCCAGCGCGCGTTCCCGGCGCAGCGAGCGGTCCAGCTCGCGATGCACGAGCGTGCCGACATGCCGGCTGGTCTGTGTCACCCAGTCGAACATGGGCCGTTCGTCGGCATCGACGAGTGCGGGCGCGCGCGTCAGGATCGCCGCTGCCGCGGGCGGTGCCGACCACGCCAACGGCAAGCGCCGCAATTGCTGCTGCGACGGCGTCCATGACGTCGAGGAGCGGAGGTCAGCCTCGGGCGCCGCGGCTTCGAACTGAGCGGCGAGCGCCGGCCACAGCATGCGCAACATCGATCCCTTGCGCGGCTCCGTGAGCTGCATTGCGCCGTCGCGTGTTTTCGCAGCGACGTTACCGATCAGATGGAGGTGCCGCTTCGCGCGCGTCGCGGCGACGTACAGCAAGCGACCGCGCTCGAGCAGGATGCGGCGGCGTTCGAGCGAATCGATCCAGCGATAGATCGGATCGGCATCGCTGCCCTCCGACTTGATCGGCGCGAGCACGATGCCGCCATCCTCGACGGCGATGCGCGTCCATCGCAGCAGCTCGCGATCCTCGTTGCGCATCCAGCTGTCGAGGCCCGGCAGGATGACCGTGTCGAACTCCAGACCCTTCGCGGCGTGAATCGTCATCAGCTCGACGCTCGCGGTTTCCAGGATCCGCGGCCGCGCGAACAGGCGTTCGAGGTGATGTTCGAGCCGGGCGACGTCTTCCAGATCGCCGGCCGCGTCGAGCACTTCGAGCCGGCGAAAGAACGCTTCCGCATCTTCGAGGTCCTGGGCGCGCACCGCCGTCGCGGGCCCCGCAAGCGCATTCCAAGCGCGCTCGATCCAGGCGCGCAGCGGCCAGCGGCCGCGCTCCGCGAGCGCGGCGGCGAGCACGCCGTACACGCGTTCGATGCGAGCTTGCGCAGCAGCGCTCAAGCCCGCGATCTCGCCGCGCACGGCCGACTCCAGCGCCGCCTCGATCGTGGCCGCGCCATGACCCGCGAGCGCATGCAGATCCGGCAGCGGCAGACCACACCAGGGCGCGCGCAGCACGGACAGCCACGCGGTTCGATCCGCTACATGGACGAGCGCCCGCGTCAGCGCGATCAGATCCTGGACGATCGGCCGGTCGTACAAGCGCTCGATTTCCACGGCCTGGAAGTCGATGCCCGAGCGCGTCAGTTCGCGCGCGATCGCATCGACGCGCGTGCGTGTCGAGACCAGGATCGCGATGCTGCCGTCGCGCTCGGCTTCGAGCGTGCCGCGCACGACGTCGACGACCTTCGCCGCTTCGGTCGCGCGATCCGCATTGAGCAGCGGATGAACGTTGATCGAGCCGTCGCCGCGGCGCGTAGCCGTGCTCGCGCTGTACGCGACGGCGCCCTGCTCCGCATCGCTGCGTCGTGCGAGAACCGTCGGGAACACCTCGTTCACCCACGACACGATCGCGGGCTCCGAGCGGAAGTTGGCCGCGAGGCGCAGCGGCGTCAGCGGAACGTTGTGCAAGCCTTCATGCTGCAGCCGGATGAACAGGCCGACTTCGGCCTGCCGGAAGCGATAGATCGACTGCATCGGATCGCCGACACAGAACAACGTACGCCCGTCGCCCGGCTGCCAGCCGGCCGTCAGCAGCTCGAGCAGGTCTTGCTGCGCGAACGAAGTGTCCTGGAACTCATCGACGAGCAGATGCTGGAGGCGATAGTCGAACGCGAGCGCGATATCCGTCGGCTCGTCGGGCGAGCCGAGCGCCCGCAGCGCTCGCAGCGAGATCTCGACGTAATCCGCCTGCGCACGCGCCTGAAAGACGAGCTGCAGCTCCGCGACGGCGGCCGGCAGCAGCTCCAACAAGGCTTCCAGAATTCGCCATTGATCCTCGGAGTAGCGCGGCTCGGGCAGCAGCTTGAGATCGGCCAACCGCTCGCAGAGGGCCGGCTCGTCGCTCAGCTCGCGCAGCAGACGCAACATGCGATCCTTCGCATCGCGATTGGTCGGCGGAAAGCCGTGCACTTTCGTGACCGTGCTGTACAGATCGCCGTCTTGCTTGAACACCATCGCGGCCAGCGCGCGCCATACGGTCAGACATTCGCTGTCGGGCATGAGCGGCGCAGCAGCACCCGCACAAGCCTCGAGTTGTGCACGCCGCTCGGGCGCGAGCGAGTCGTTCGCGAGCAAGTTGCCCGCCGCGTACTGCGCCAACGCCAACCACTCGGCGACGCGCATCGGGCCGAGCGAGTCGCGCAGGTCCGTGAGGTGACGTTCGACGACGCCGCGCAAGGTTGCCTCGAGCGAGCCCCGCAGATCGGCGCGCGAGCGCGCGTGCACGATCGGATGCAACCACTGATCGCGCTTCGCGAGCAGCGCGCTCAGCAGCTCGATCAGGCGATCGACACGATTGCCGAGATGGATGACGAGGGCTTCGAGCTGCTGCGCCGTCGCCGTGCCGTCGCCGAGCCTGCCGAGCAGCTGCAGGCACGCGGCCTCGTACAGCTCCGACGGATCATCGGTCGGCTCGACCGCGGAGCCCGTGCCGGCGAGCACCGGCAGGCGCCGCGCCAGACTCGCGCTGAACGCATCGATCGTTTGAATCCGCAGGCGCGAGGGCTGCTGCTCCAGCTGCCAGCCGTGTTCGCGATCCGCCGCGCGCACCGCGCGGGCGAGATCCCAGGTCGTGCGCTTGTGCGGGCTGTCCGGCGCGGGGCGATCGGCCGCGAGCAGCGCGTCGAGGATGCGATGGCGCATTTCGGCGGCGGCCTTGCGCGTGAACGTGATCGCGACGATCTGTTCGGGCGCCTCGACGGTCGCGAGCAGTCGCAGGTACCGCTGCGTCAGCAGCTCCGTCTTGCCGGAGCCGGCGGGCGCCTGCACGATGAACGACTCACGCGGATCGAGCGCTCGTGCGCGCGCCGCGCTGTCGGCGGGCGCGTCACTCATCGTCGACCTCGGCATGCTCGGCGGCGTCGGTTTCGTGGATGCGGCACAGCGTGCTCAAGTGACACAGCTCGCATTCGCGTGGGAGCGGATCGACCGCGGCTTCGCCCGCGATGAATCGCTCCGCCAGACGCGTCAAGGTGAAGCGCCATTGATCCTGCAGCGCCTGCCAATCCATCGGATCGCCCAAGTCGACGCGCAGGCGCCGCGGCGGGTACGGATCCACGCCGGCGCCGACGTTCGCGCCGTCGCTCCAGCCGCGGTATTCGACCTTGCCGGCGGCGAGCACGACGAACGCGAGCGCGCGCAAGCGCTCGCCATGAGCGAGGCCGTACAACGGCAGCTGCGGACTGCGCGGCCGGCCGGGAACGCGCTCCAGCCACTGCAGCGGCCGGTTCGAGTCGCCAAGCTTGTAATCGATGAGCAGCTCGCCGCCTTCGGCAAGCTCGTCGATGCGGTCGGGCCGCAGCGTGACGTTCAAGCCGCCGATGGTGTAACGCTCCGCGGCTTCGGCGAAACGCACGCGAAACGGCGGGCGCTGCTTTTCGATGGCCAGCAGCAGCAGCACTTGCCGCACGGTGTTCTCGATCTCGAGCGCCGCGAGGCGTTCGTGCACGCGCGTGTCGGGCTGCAAGGCCGCGATCGTGCGCAGCTCCGCGGACTCGCGCACGCGACGCGCGAGCTCCTCATCGCTCAGCGCGAGCAGCTCGGCTTGCGTGCCGAGGGCGCCCCAGATGTCTTGCAACACCTGATGCAGGATGCCGCCGCGCTCCGCGGGGTCGACGCCGACGCCTACTCGACGCAGCGGCTGGGCCTTCAAGCGCAGCTGCGCTTGCGCCCTGAACGGGCAGCGCGATTGCAGTTCCAGGATCGCCGCGCCGCCGCCCGCCGTCGTGCCTGTCAAGGCGGGCGCACGCTCGTCGTTCAGCATCTCGAACGCGGGGCGGCCGTTGAACACCGTCTCGCGCAACGTCGCCGTGGCCTTCGCGATCGCCTCACCTGCCGGGTACCGCGCGATCAACGGGCTCATGCTGAGCTCGGCGTCGCCGTCGCGCTCCGGCCAACTGAACACGATGCGCCGTGCGCTGCGCTCCCAGCGATTCAATTGCAGCTGTGCGAGCTGGAGCAGGCCGGCGGGCGTCGCCTCGGGAAGCCCGGCCGCGCGCTGCAGTTCGAGTGGGATGAGCGGATCGGGATTCAGCGGCGCGGGCATGCGATCCGCCTGCAGACCCGCGACCCACAATGTTTCGAACTGCATGCCCGCGCTCGTCGTCGCATCGATCACGATAACGGCGGCATTCGTCGTTTCCGGCTCGAACGGCGTTTCGCGCAGCAGCTCCTGAAACCGATGCAGCGCCTGCCGCGCGTTCAGCCGCGGCGCGACCGCTTCGAGCGAACCGAACTCCGCGAGCGTGTCCTGGAATTTCGCGAGCGTCTGATGCTCCTCGCTCGTGAGCGTGCGATCGCCTGGCCAGCCGATGCGCATCAGCATCGCTTGATAGCGCTCGGCCCAGTCGCTCGGCGATGCCGCTCCGGAGCTGCCGCGCAGCATGCCCACGAGCTCGCGCGACGCGAGGCTCAGCTGCTCGCATTGAGTCACGCCTGCCCAACGCTCCATTTCGAACCAGTCCCAGCGCTCGCGCTGCTCCTCGCGCAAGCGCAGATCCGCGAGCGCGCGACGACTGCGCTCACGCTCGCCGCCGATGATGTAAGGCGAGCGCAGCAGTCGGCCTGCGAGCGTGCTGTCGCCCTCCCCCAGCGCCATGCGCAGCACGAGCAGCGCCGCATCGACGAGCGCGTAGGAGCTCAAGGGCGCGGGCGCGGCAATGACGACCGGCACGGACATCGGCGCCGCCTGCGTGTGCCGGCGGCCCGGCGCGAACACATCTTCGAATACCCGCCGCACTTCCTCACGGCGCGCCTGCAGGTCGCCGACGATCACGCCGACCGACGCGCCGCCCGCTTCCACCTGCGCGCGCGCCCAATGCGCGGCAAGCTCGATTTCCGCCGCGGCGTCGGCTCCGGCGATCACCTCGATCGTCGCGTCGTCCGCCAGCGGCTCGGGGTCGGCGATGCGATCGAGTGTGCGCCAACGTTGCACGAGCCGGGAAACCGACGGGACGAGCACATCGAACCCCGCGAACACGAGCCGCTCCTCGGGAACGAAATCGGCTTCATGCATCCACCGCGCGAGCCGCGCATCGTCGATCGCGCGCAGCGTCGCACAGCGTTTCACGAACTCCCGACACCATCCGAGCAGCGCCTGGGCTTCCGGCGTGTCGTACTCCTCGAGACGTTCGAGCGGAATCAAATAGTCGTGCAAGCGCTGCCAGCTGCGCGCAGCGAGCCGTGCGGCATTCGTCGGCGCGAGCAGTTCACGGCCCGCGCGGCTGCTCGCGACGATCTCGTCCCACAAGACGCGCGCTTGCGCGGGCGTCAGCAGCCGTTCCGCCGCCTGATTGCCGAGGGCGCGCGCGGCAAGCCGCTGCTGACGCAGCCAGGCGGACCAGGGCAGAACTTGCGGCGTGCGCCAGACCGTGAGCCCCTGCGCTTGCGCATATTGGGCGTAGCGCAGCCGCATCGCGTGCGCGAGCCGTCGACTCGCCGTGAGCGCGACGACGCCTTGTTCGAGAAGGGGATTCAGATGCACGCGCGGAAAATACCAAACGCGGGCGGCTTACGCCCGCGCCGGCATCAACCGCGTTCGGCGCGCGCGACGACCTTCAAGTCCGGTCCCGGCCGGGAGACCGGCTCGGCGCCCGCGGCGTAGCTGTCGAGCAGCTCCTCCATGCGCCGGAACACGTCCGCGAGCACCTCGGGCCGCGGCAGGTTCGTGATACGGAAGTAGTTCTTGTACGACGTATTGAAGCTCGTGCCCGGTGCGAGCAGCACATGTTTGTGTTCGAGCAGGTCCATCGCGAACTGCTGGTCGGAGAACTCGGGCAGCGCATCGTCGCGCACGCCGATGAAGGCATAAATCGCGCCCTGAGGTGCCGCCACATGCAGATACTTGCTCTTGCCGACGCCCTCGAGAATCGCCTGACGCGACTGAAACAGCCGCCCGCCCGGGCGCGTCAGCTCGTAAATGCTCTGGTAGCCGCCGAGCGCCGTCTGTACGGCCCATTGTCCCGGCACGTTGCTGCACAGTCGCAGCGACGACAGTTTGTCGAGCGCATTCAAGTATTCGCGTGCCGGCTCGAGATCGCCCGAGAACGACACCCAGCCGACTCGATAGCCGCACGCACGATAGACCTTCGACAGGCCGGACAGCGTCGCGCAGAGCGTGCCGTGCACGAGCGTCGCCATGGGAACGAACTCGGCGTTGTCGTACAGAATCTGATCGTAGATCTCGTCGCAGAACACGACGAGTTGATGGCGTTCGGCGATGCGCGCGATCGCCTCGAGGGTCGCGCGCGAGTAGACGGCGCCTGTGGGGTTGTTCGGATTGATGACGACGATCGCGCGGGTGCGGCTCGTGATCAGCGCCTCGATCTCCTGCGGATCGGGCTCGAAGCCGCGCTCCGGCCGGCAGGGATAATGTACCGCGCGCCCGCGGTTCAAATTCACGGCGGCGGTCCACAGCGGATAGTCCGGCGTCGGGACGAGCACCTCATCGTCGGTGGAAAGCAAGGCGCGCAGCACGAGATCGATCAGCTCGCTCACGCCGTTGCCCATGTACACCTCATCGGCCGTGACGCCGCGGACGCCGCGGCTCTGCTGCTGCATCACGACTGCCTCGCGCGCCGGGAAGATGCCCTTCTGGTGGCAGTAGGCTTCGCTCGCGCGCAGGTTCTCGATCATCGCGAGGCGCATCGTCTCCGGCGTACGGAAGCCGAATACGCCCGGATTGCCGATGTTGAGCGGGATGATGTCGTAGCCCATCCGCTCCATCTCGTTCGCGCGGCGTGCGAGATCCCCGCGAATCTCGTACTTGACGTTCGACAGACCGGCGCTGGGGCGGATGGTACGCATCGTTAAATCCGAAAAATGAGAGGCTTGCGAGTTACGAAGAACCCGAAGATAACAGAATCACTTTGTCGCTCGTCGCTACAGCGGCCGGCAACCGGCGTCGTCACAGTTTTACCGGCAGTCTCTCGCGACGCTCAGCAACGATCAATGGTCCACGAGCAGCGAGCCGAATCCCTCGATCTTGTCTTCGATGCCAAGGCTGCGCAGCGCATGCCAGTAGGTGCAGGTGTTGACCGCGAGCACGGGCTTGCCGAGCCATGCCTCCGCTTCCGCCGCGACCTTCGCGAACGCGAGATTCGAGCCGACCTGGAGAATGAGCTCGACGCTCGGATCGTCGACTTCGCGCACCGCGCGGCGCAGCCGCTCCGGCGGCTCGTGCGCAGACAGCAAGGGGCTGTTGCACTTGAGGCCGAGCAGGTTGACGACCTCGAAGCCGCTATCCGTGAACGAGCGTCGCACTTGAGCATCGCCGGCCGGCATATAGGGCGTGATCAACGCGATCCGTCGCACGCCGCCGTAACGCTGGATCGCCGCGAGACAGGCCTGCGCGCCGAGGATGACCTTGACGTGGGCGCGGGATTCCAAATGTGCTTGCAGCGCATTCGGGTCGAGCGTGCCCTCCCAGAACGTCTCGGCCGACATCGCCATGGCAATCGCCGAGGGCGAGCACGCCAGGATGCCGTCGACGGCGGCTTCGATCGAGCCGCGCACGGCGCTCATCATGTTCGCGAACTCCTCCTCGGTGCCCACGGGGGTGTCGGGGATGACGACGCGCATCATCTGATTCGTCACGCCGCGCGGGCGCATCGCATCGAGCTCGGGCTGGACGATGGTGTTGCTCGCGGGCGAGATGATTCCGAGCTTGAGGCGGGGAGCGAGTGCGTCGGGCATGGGTGGTGATCGGCTAATGACGATTGAAAACGCGTTGGATCGGTGCTTGGCGGCGCTGGCCGCATTCCATTGACCGGAATTGTGACACCAAGCGCGCGTCGCCGACCGCGAACCGCTTCTCCAAGTTTGACTCCATCGCCTCCGCCCAGTAAGTTGCCGGGCCGCTGCCCGTCGGCGGCGATCCCATATTTGTCGGCAATTCCGGCCTGTATCGTTGCCTCGAACACATGTGTTTGCGAGCGCACATCCAGTGCGGCGGCCTGACGACAGTCACTCGTTGACTTCCGAATTTGGAGCATGGCGTGAGCAAAATTTTGGTGGGTCTCAAGCGAGTCGTGGACTACAACGTCCGCGTTCGCGTCAAGCCCGACGGCACGGGTGTCGTGACCGAAGGCGTCAAGATGAGCATCAATCCCTTCGACGAGATCGCGCTCGAAGAGGCACTGCGCATCAAGGAAAAAGGCGGCGCGACGGAAGTGATCGTCGCGAGCATCGGCCCCGCCGATACGCAGCAGCAGCTGCGCACGGGTCTTGCGATGGGCGCCGACCGGGCGATCCTGGTGCAGAGCGACGGCGCCATCGAGCCGCTCGCCGCCGCCCAGATCTTCTTGAAGCTGGTCGAGAAGGAATCACCCAACATCGTGCTGCTCGGCAAGCAAGGCATCGACGACGACAACAATCAGACGGGCCAGATGCTCGCTGCGCTGTGGAATCGCCCGCAGGCGACGTTCGCGTCGAAAATCGAGATCGACGGCACGACGGCCAAGGTGACGCGTGAAGTCGACGCCGGCCTCGAGACGATCGAAGTCGACCTCCCCGCCGTCCTCACGAGCGACCTGCGCTTGAACGAGCCGCGCTACGTGAAGCTGCCGGACATCATGAAGGCGAAGAAAAAGCCGCTCGAGACGATCGCGATCGCCTCGCTGGGCGTCGACACGACGCCGAAGCTCAAGGTTCACAAGTACGAGCCGCCCGCCGCACGCTCGAAGGGCGTCATGGTCAAGGATGTCGCCGAGCTCGTCGCCGCACTGAAACAGAAGGGGTTGGTGTAATGGCCAAGATTCTCGTCGTCGCCGAGCATTCCGGCGGCAAGCTCAATCCTTCGACCGCGAAATCGGTCACTTGCGCGAGCAAGATTCCAGGCGCGGAGATCGACGTTCTCGTGCTGGCCGCCTCCGCCGGGGACGTCGCGCAGCAAGCCGCTTCCCTCCAGGGCGTGAAGCGCGTCCTCACGGTCGAGAACGCGGCGAATGCCGAGCCGCTCGCCGCCGTGCTCGCGCCGCAGATCGCCGCCGTCGCCGCGAACTACACGCACGTGTTCGCGCCGTCGACGACGTTCGGCAAGGACGTGCTGCCCCGTGTCGCCGCCCTCCTCGGCGTCAGCCAGTTGAGCGACGTGATGGCGGTCGAATCCGCGTACACGTTCCGTCGCCCGATCTATGCGGGCAACGCGATCATCACCGTCGAGGCGCCCCAGGATCAGAAGGTCGTCGCGACCGTACGTACGGCGTCGTTCGAAGCGGCCGCCCAAGGCGGCAGTGCTGCGATCGAAGCCGCGAATGTCGCGGTGGATCTGCCGACGCACACGCGGTTCGTCACGCGCTCGGCGGCAACGAGCGAACGTCCTGATCTGCAGACGGCGCCGCGCGTCGTTTCGGGCGGTCGCGCCGTCGGCAGCGCCGATAACTTCAAGGTGATCTACAGCCTCGCGGACAAGCTGGGCGCCGCGGTCGGTGCGTCGCGCGCCGCGGTCGACTCGGGCTACGCGCCCAACGATCTGCAGGTCGGTCAGACCGGCAAGATCATTGCACCCGAGCTGTACATCGCCTGCGGCATCTCGGGCGCGATTCAGCACCTGACGGGCATCAAGGACGCTCGCACGATCGTTGCCATCAACAAGGATCCCGAGGCGCCGATCTTCGAGGTGGCGGACATCGGGCTCGTCGGCGACCTGTTCCAGGTGCTGCCCGAGTTGGAGAAGTCGCTCGGGTAGGCGGCTCGTACGCCAGTACCGTGGGAATGAAAGGAGAAAGGGCGCCGATCGGCGCCCTTTTTTTTTGCGTTCGACCCTGTTGAGACGGCCCCCTCCCCAACCCTCCCCGCTTCGCGGGGGAGGAGGTGGATAGCGTTACGCCAATTGCTCGAGCACGAAATCGGCGCTGGACACCTTGAACTCGCCTTTCGCCTCGACGTTCACTTGCTTGACGACGCCGTCGTCGACGACGAGCGCGAAGCGCTGACCGCGTGTTCCCATACCGAAGCCACTAGCATCGAAATCGAGCCCGAGCGCCTTCGTGTAATCGGCATTGCCGTCCGCCAGCATCTCGACCTTGCCTTCGGCGCCCTGCGACTTGCCCCATGCTTTCATGACGAACGCATCGTTCACGGCGAGACACGCGATCGTATCGACACCTTTCGCGCGCAGATCCGCGGCGCGCTCGATGAAGCCGGGCAGATGCTTCGCATCGCACGTCGGCGTGAACGCGCCGGGTACGGAGAACAGCACCACTTTCTTGCCCTTGAAGAATTCGTCCGCGCTCACCTTCTGCGGCCCGTCGTTCGTCACCAACGTGAGTGTGCCGGATGGCATTTTGTCGCCGACCTTGATCGTCATGATGAAATCCTCGTGATCGCAATGGGCATTCGATTCTAAGCGTTCCCGACTGCCCTTAGAGAGAGGGAGGCGGAAGTCACTGCTGCCTCACCCCCAAAAAAACAACGGCGGGCGATTCGCGAAGAATCGCCCGCCGCCGTGACCAATTTCTTACAGAACGCGTAGTACGCCGCGAGCGCCCAGAATGTGCGAGCGCATCAAGGCCGCGCTCCAATCACCATCGCGCGCCTCGAGCGCGCGCACGATCTCGAGATGATGCGAAGCACTGCGCTGCAGGTCCTCATCCTGGTAGCTCTCGAACGTCCTCATCATGAGCGGCGCTTCGATCAACGATGCAAGCGCGCTCACCAGGCGCGAGCTGCCGGCGAATTCATGGATGCGGCGATGGAACTGGCTGTTCAGATCGCCGATGCGAATCACATAGCCGGGCGGCTTCGCCACGGTTTCGTGATACTGATCTTCCGCCAGTTGACGCAGCTCGGCGATGCCCGCTGCGCTCATGCGGCGTGCCGCGCGCGCGGCACCGTACGATTCCAACAGCGCACGCAACTCGAACACGTCGTCGCGATCTTCACTGGTCCATTCCGTGACGATCGCGCCTTGATGCGGAATGAACTCGAGCAGCCCTTCCGCATGCAGCTTGCGCAATGCCTCACGCACCGGCGTTCTACTCACTCCCGCCGCCGCCGCGACTTCTTGTTCCGTGATCCGGGATGCGGCCGGATATACGCCCCGAACGATGCGCTCGCGAACAGTCTGATATGCCTTGTCCACTGCTTTCGCCATGACGAACCTTCGAAATTTATGGGAGGGCCAAGGCCCCGAGGCGGGGAAGTGTATACGCTGACCGACAACGTAGGACAGGTTCCCTACGGCTGGACTGTCGGACAAACAGGGTTGCGGCGGCTCGCGAAGCGCGAGATCACATAACGCGGCGATTCGACCGCGGCGAGGCCGCTCGGTGCGTTACGCGAGCGCCTTCATCGGCTTGGGAAAGCCGCCCGCCTTGGACACCATGCTGGGCACGGGCCGGCCCCGTTGTTCCTGCAACCACTGCGCGGTGTCGATCAACTTCGGCAGCTCGACGCCGGTGTCGAAACCCGCCCGCGACAACATGTAGAGCAGATCCTCGGTCGCGACGTTGCCGGTCGCATTTGGCGCGAACGGACAGCCGCCGACACCGCCGACGCTGGCATCCAGGGTCGTTACGCCCGCGACCACCGCCGCATAGGCATTCGCAACGGCGGTATTACGGGTGTTATGGAAATGACAACGCAACGGCAGCTCCGGCAGGGCTTGCTTCAAGCGGTCGACGAGTTCCGTGACTTGATTCGGGACCGCGACGCCGATCGTGTCGGCGATGGCGATCTCGAGCGGCCGCGAGGCGGCGAGACGCTTTGCGATGTCAACGACGCGCTGCGGCGCGACTGCGCCTTCGAAGGGGCAGCCGAACGCGACCGAAATCGTCACTTGCGCGCGAATACCGGCGGCGTGCGCGAGCGCCGCGATGTCCTCCCACGCACGGATCGTTGCTTCGACGGAGGTGCCCTGATTGCGCTCGGCGAAACTTTCCGTCGCGGCAGTCACCATACCGATTTCCTTGCAGCCCGCCGCGAGCGCGCGATCGAATCCCTTGCGATTGAGAACGAGCCCGACGTAGTGAACGTCGTCGCGAGCCGGCAATCCAGCGAGCACCGCCTCCGCATCCGCCATTTGCGGCACGCGCTTCGGATTGACGAAGCTCGCGACCTCGATGCGCTTGAGGCCGGCGTCGACGAGACGCCGAACCAGCTCCAGCTTCATCGCGGTCGGGAACACGTCCGGCTCGCTTTGCAAGCCGTCGCGGGGACCCACTTCGACGAGTTCCACCTTCATGGGCGCATCTTAGTCGTGATCGGTCACCGCTCCCAAGGACGCGCTGCTGACGGTGCGTGCGTATTTCGCGAGCACGCCGCGGCGGATGTACGGCTCCGGCGCCTTCCAAGCGGCGCGACGGCGCTTGAGCACCTCGGGCGCGACGTTCAAGCGCATCTCGCGCGCGACCGCGTCGATCGTGATTTCATCGCCATCCTCGACGAGCCCGATCGGTCCGCCGACCGCGGCTTCCGGCGTGATGTGTCCGACGACGAAGCCGCGGCTGCCGCCCGAGAAGCGGCCGTCGGTGATCAGCGCGACCTGGCCCGCGAGACCGCGGCCAGCGATGGCGCTGGTCGGGCTCAGCATTTCGCGCATGCCTGGGCCGCCTTTCGGCCCCTCGAAGCGAATGACGACGACGTCGCCCGCCACGACGACGCCATCGAGAATCGCCTGCAGCGCCTTCTCTTCGCCGTCGAAAACGCGCGCGCGGCCGGTGAAGGTCAAGCCTTCCTTGCCGGTGATCTTGGCGACCGACCCTTCGGGCGCGAGATTGCCGTACAGCACGACCAGATGGCTGTCCGGTTTGATCGGGTTCGTGAAGGCGTGAACGATGTCTTGGTTCTTCGGATACGGCTTCACGGATTTGAGATTCTGCGCGAGCGTCTTGCCGGTGACCGTCAAGCAGTCGCCGTGCAGCAGCCCTTCGTTCAAGAGCATTTTCATCAGCGGTTGAATTCCGCCGATCTTGATGAGCTCCGACATCGAGTATTTGCCGCTCGGGCGCAAATCCGCGAGCACGGGTACGCGCTTGCCGATGCGAGTGAAATCGTCCAGCTCGAGCGGCACGCCAGCCGTGTGCGCGATCGCGAGCAGATGCAGCACCGCGTTCGTCGAGCCGCCGAGCGCGATCACGACGGTGATCGCGTTCTCGAACGCCTCGCGCGTGAGGATGTGCGACGGAAGAATCCCCTTCGCGACGAGATTCAGCACCGCCTTGCCGGCGGCCTTGCAGTCCTGCTGCTTGTGCTTCGAGACCGCCTCCTGCGCGGAGCTGTTCGGCAGGCTCATGCCGAGCGCTTCGATCGCCGAGGCCATCGTGTTCGCGGTGTACATGCCGCCGCAGCTGCCGGGTCCGGGAATCGCCGTACGCTCGATGTCCTTCAGTTCCGCCGCGGAGATGTTGCCCGCGGCGAAGGCGCCGACGGCTTCGAACACGGAAATGACATCACGACGCTTCTTGCCGGTCCGGATCGAGCCGCCGTAGACGAAGATCGCCGGACGATTCAGGCGAGCGAGCGCCATCATGCATCCCGGGATGTTCTTGTCGCAGCCGCCGATCGCGACGACGCCATCGAAGCCCTGGGCGCCGGCGACGGCCTCGATCGAGTCGGCGATCACCTCGCGCGACACGAGCGAATAGCGCATGCCCGGAGTGCCGTTCGAAATGCCGTCGGAGACCGTGATCGTGCCGAACGTCGTGCTCTTGCCCCCGGACTTGTCGACGCCATCGGCCGCCGCCTTCGCCAGCTTGTCGATGTGCATGTTGCAGGGCGTGAGATTGCTCCACGTGGAGGCAATGCCGATCGAAGGCTTCTTGAAATCGGCGTCCTTGTAACCGACCGCGCGCAGCATCGCTCGGCTCGGCGCCTGGGCGACGCCATCGACGATCTCACTGGAGTAGCGACGTGGATTGGGCTTCGTGCTTTTCGTCTTGGCCATGGAAATTTGCGATCGGAGAAAGATGTTGCTGGGGACAGATGTGTGGGGAGGCCCCCACCCCTAACCCTCCCCCGCTTTGCGGAGGAGGGGGAGTCGGTTGAGGCCATCATTTTGAAGGCGCCCGTCCGCGTTCGTCCACTCGCGCGATCACGTGCCCGTGTCGATGAGGCGCTTTTCGCGGATCAGCACGATGAAGACGCCGACGAGCGTAATGGCGCCCCCTAGCAGCATGCGCCACGTGAGCTGATCGTGCAGTAACGTCACGCCGAACAGAATGCCGAACAGCGGCGACAACAGCGTCAGGGGCGAAAGGCTGGTAACGGGATAGCGGCCGACGAGGTAATACCAACCCGTGTGAGCGACGAGGCTCGACATCACCGTCGTGAAAAACAGCGCGGCCCAGGCGCGCCAATCGGCGTCGACCACCGCTTGCAGCTGGTTCGTTTCGGTCAGCAGGCTGAACACGAGCAGCATCGGGCCACCGACGGCGCCTATCCATGCCTGCAGCTCCAGCGCTTTGATGCCGTGCAGGCGCTTCACGAAGATGAGGCCGAGCGAGCCGACGAAGCACGAGACCACGACGAACGCGAGTCCATCCCAGTACGCGAAGGCGCGCGGATCGAAGCCGATGAGCAGAATCCCGCCGAACGCGAGCGCGATGCCGAGGCGCCGCCGCCAGCGGATCGTCTCGCCGAGCAGCCACACCGACAGCAGCGTCGCGAACGGCACGCTCATCTGGCTCGCGATCGCGACCATCGAGGCATCTTCGACGAGAAACACGCCGACGAACAGGAGCGCGAAGGTGAGCGGCCCCGTGAAGATCGCGGCCGCGAGCAGATTCTTCATCTGACCCCGATGCAGTCGCAGGAACGGCAGCAGGAGCACCGCCAGCGCGCCGAAACGCAGGGCCGTGAACAACACGGGCGGCAGCTGCGCGACGCCGATCTTCGAGGCGATGAGGTTGAGGCCCCAGATGAGGTTCATGCCGACGAGCAGCGCGAGATCGCGCTGACTGATCGTGCTGACATCACTATCGCTCGCCGCGGCGCGAGCCGGCGCCTCACCCGACATGACGCAGGGCGCGGAGCATGAGTGCCGACCTGGCGCGCATCAACGTGAGTAGCGGGCTTTCAGATAGGCGTATGCGGCGCGCACGCACTGCGGCTCGGCCCCGACCGGTCGACCGGGACGGTCCTTGCCATTCCAGCCATAGAGATCGAAGTGAAGCCACGCCCGTGCGTCCGTGACGAAGCGACGCAAGAACAGCGCGCCGAAAATGGCGCCGGAAAATCCCGACGACGATACGTTGTTCAAATCCGCAACCTTGCTCGACAGCTCGTCCTCGTAGGGCGTCCACATCGGCAGATGCCAGAGCGGATCGGCTTCGGCATGGCCCGTTTTCACGAAGGCCTGGGCGATCGTCTCGTCCGTCGCGAACAGCGCCGGCAGCTCGGGGCCGAGCGCGACGCGCGCCGCCCCCGTCAGTGTCGCGAAATCCATGAGCAGCTCGGGCTTTTCCTCGTCGCCGAGCGCAAGCCCATCACACAGGATCAAGCGGCCCTCTGCATCGGTATTGCCGACTTCGACCGAGAGTCCCTTGCGAGTGGCGAGCACGTCGCTCGGCCGAAACGCATTCCCGCCGACCGCGTTCTCGACCGTGGGAATGATCACGCGCAGGCGCACGGGCAGGTTCGCGTCCATGACCGCTTGCGCCAGCGCGAGCGTCACGGCCGCGCCGCCCATGTCCTTCTTCATCAGCAGCATCGAGGCGGCGGGTTTCAGGTCGAGGCCGCCGGTATCGAAACAGACGCCTTTGCCGACGAGCGTGACTTTCGGATGCGACGCATCGCCCCACTCCATGTCGACGACGCGCGGCGCGACGGCGCTCGCTCGGCCGACCGCGTGCACCGCGAACAATCGTTCGGCGAGCAAGGCGTCGCCGATGATCTGCCGGTGCCGGCAGCCGTAACGTCGTGCGACATCGATCGCCGCGTTCGCGAGCGCTTCGGGTGTCATGTCGTTCGCTGGCGTATTGATGAGGTCGCGTGCCAGGCTCGTCGCGGCACGCAGCCGTTCGATCTCGGCGACGTCCACGCCCGGTGGTAGCCGCAGCTCCGCCGTTCGTGGCGGCGCCGGCTTGCGATAGCGCTCGAAGCGATATTGACCGTACGCCCAGCCGAACGCCGCCTGCGAAGCGGCGCTCGCCGACAACTCCGTGGCGATGTGATAGCGGCCATCTGGCAAGCGATCGGGAAGCCCTGCCGTCGTCCAGCAGGTCACTTCATCGCGGCCGCGTCGCCCGATGCCGACGACCACGGACTGCGGTAGTCCATTCGGATCAGGAATCAGCAAGATCTTGTTGCGCTCGCCTTTGAAGGCGTTCGCGCTGATCCAGTTGCGATGGGCGACGGGCTGCTCCGCGAGCCAGGCATCGAAGCCGTCTTCGTGCACGAGATGAATCGGCGTCGACGGTGCGGAATCGGCGGTGAAGAACATGGACGACGTGGACTCGTGTCAGGTAAACGCTGCACTTGGCAGCCGCATGATTCACGCAGCGTATCGCGCCCCAGGCTTCGATGCAGCTGCTTCTGTGTGCTCGAATTTTCACGACGCTTCGCCGTGCGCGATGCTTGCGTCGCGATCGGTCACGCCTGCGCGCGCCCTCAGGGGTTGACAAGATTCCGCACCGTGTGATGGTATCCGGCTGATTTTTCAGACCATCTCGCTCCCGAAGTCATGCCCTCCGCCGTCGCCGTAACGCCTGTCGCAGTCGCCATCGTGCTGCGCTCACAGGTCGTGGCGCTGGTCGCGAATTGCGGCTGCGGGATCGCCGTCTGATCTGTCGGGCGTTACAGAACGACTCAGATAACCGAACCCCGCTGCGGCCCGCCGACGCGGGGTTCTTTCATTTTCAAAACGCGTTAGGAGCGCAAATGCAGATCTACTCCCAGAAGGACGTCAACAAGAAAGCCTTGAAGGGCTCGCGGATCGCGATCCTCGGCTACGGCAGCCAAGGTCGCGCCCATGCATTGAACCTCAAAGACAGCGGCTATGACGTCATCGTAGGTGTGCGCAAGAGCGGCGACAGCTGGGCGAAGGCGAAGAAGGACGGCCTCGCCGTCGCCGAGCCGGCCGAAGCCGTGCAAGGCGCCGAACTCGTCGCGATGCTCACGCCGGACCTGACGCAGAAGGACCTGTACAAGCAGGTCATCGGCAACATCAAGGAAGGCGCGACGCTCCTGTTCGCCCACGGCTTCAACGTTCACTTCGGCCAGATCAAGCCGCGCAAGGACCTCGATGTCGTGCTGATCGCGCCAAAGGGCCCGGGCGGCCTCGTGCGCCGTCAGTATCAGCAGGGTCGCGGCGTGCCGAGCCTGATGGCGATCTACCAGAACCCCTCGCGCAAGGCGAAGGACAAGGCCCTGGCCTACGCTGACGGCATCGGCGGCACGCGCGGCGGCGTGTTGACGACGACCTTCGCGGAAGAGACCGAGACGGATCTGTTCGGCGAGCAGGCCGTCCTCTGCGGCGGCGCGACCGAGCTGGTCGTGAAGGGCTTCGAAACGCTCGTCGAAGCGGGCTATCAGCCGGAAGTGGCTTACTACGAGTGTCTCCACGAACTGAAGCTCATCGTTGACCTGCTGCACGAAGGCGGTCTCGCGAAGATGCACAAATTCATCTCCGAGACGGCGAAGTACGGCGATCTGACGCGCGGCCCGCGCGTCGTGAACTCCGCGACGAAGCGCGAAATGCGCAAGATCCTGAAGGAAATCCAGAGCGGCAAGTTCGCCCGTCAGTGGATGGCGGAGAACAAGCGCGGCCGCAAGAAGTACGACCAGATGATGAACAAGGACCTGAAGCACAAGATCGAGAAGGTCGGTGTGAAGCTCCGCGAGCGCATGCCCTGGTTGCAGGACGAGCGCGCCTAAGGAGTCGCGATGGCCACGCCCGATCCCAACCGAGTTCTCATCTTCGACACGACGCTGCGTGACGGCGAGCAGTCGCCCGGCTGCAGCATGGCGCAGCCGGAAAAACTGCGAGTGGCGAAGGCGCTGGCGGAACTGGGCGTCGACATCATCGAAGCGGGCTTCCCAATCGCCTCACGGGGCGATTGGGAGTCCGTCAATACGATCGCGAAGGAAGTGCACGGCCCGATCATCGCGGGCCTGGCGCGCTGCAATCGTGAAGACATTCAGCAGGCATGGAACGCGCTCAAGGACGCAGCCAAGCCGCGCATTCACGTGTTCCTGGCGACGAGCGCGATCCATCGCGAGTACAAGCTGAACATGGCGAAGGACGAGATCATTCGCACCGCCGTGGAAGGCGTGAAGTTCGCGCGCAGCTTGTGCGAGGACATCGAGTTCTCGCCGGAAGACGCCTCGCGCACGGAGCTCGAGTTCCTGGCGCAGGTCGTCGAAGCCGTGATCGAAGCCGGCGCGACGACGGTCAACATCCCGGACACGGTCGGTTACACCGTGCCGCAGGAATTCCACGACGTATTTTCGTATCTGAAGCAGAACGTGCGCGGCATCGACAACATCGTCCTGTCGGTCCATTGCCACGACGACTTGGGCATGGCGGTCGCGAACAGTCTCGCGGCCATCAAGGCCGGCGCGCGGCAGATCGAGTGCACGATCAATGGCATCGGCGAGCGTGCCGGGAATTGCTCGCTCGAGGAGATCGCGATGGCGCTCAAGACGCGCGAGAGCTTCTTCGGCGTCACGACGAACATTCAGACGACGCGGCTGTACCCGACGAGCCGACTCGTTTCGCAGATCACCGGCATGCCGATTCCCCGCAACAAGGCGATCGTCGGCGAGAACGCCTTCGCGCACGAATCCGGCATCCACCAGCACGGCATGCTGCGGCACGCCTCGACCTACGAGATCATGCGCCCGCAGGACGTCGGCCTGTCGAGAACGAATCTCGTGCTGGGCAAGCACAGTGGCCGCCACGCGTTCCGCGAGCGCGTCAAGGAGCTGGGCTTCGAAGTCGAAGAGTCCGAGCTGAACGCGCTGTTCGAGCAGTTCAAGGCGCTCGCCGACAAGAAGAAGGAACTGTTCGATGGCGACATCGAAGCGCTCGTGATGCGCGCCGAGACGGGCGCCGAAGGTCCGTGGACGCTCGAGCACGTGCACATCGAAACCGATTCCGACGGTAACGCGAACGTCACGGTCAGGATCGCGCACAGCGACGGCCGCAAGGTCGAGCAGCGAATCACGGCCGAAGGGCCCGTCGACGCCGTCGTCAAAGCCATCGACGCCGCAACGGGCACGCACGTGGAGCTGCGCAAGTTCGAAGTGCACAGCGTTTCGGTCGGCGAGGATGCGCAAGGCGAAGCGCTGCTCACGGTCGAGCACGGCGGCCGCAGTTATCGCGGCTCGGGCGTCAGCACGAACATCATCGAAGCAGCGGCCCGTGCCTATCTCGAAGTCATCAACCGTATCGAGGCCACTCGAGCGACGGCCAGCCGGGCCGGCGTCGAGCGCCGTGTCGTCGATCCCTCGACGATGACGGCCATCTAGTCGCAACGAGTCGCACAGGAGCGAGTCATGCCCATCACGGCGGCAAAGCACATTTGGTACAACGGCAAGCTCGTGCCCTGGGACAAGGCGCAGGTGCACGTGCTCGCGCATGCCCTGCACTACGGCTCGACGGTCTTCGAGGGCGAGCGCGCCTACGCGACACCGAACGGACCCGTGATCTTCCGCCTGCGTGATCACACACGACGCTTGTTCGATTCGGCGAAGATCTATCGCATGAACATTCCCTACACGCCCGAGCAGATCAGCGCCGCGTGTAAGGAGATCATCGTCGTGAACGGCTTGGACAAGGGCGCCTATCTGCGGCCGTTCGCGTTTCGCGGCTATGGCGAGATCGGCGTCGCGCCGAAGAATCCGCCGCCGATCGACACGGTCGTCGCCGCGTTCGAATGGGGCGCCTATCTCGGCGCCGAAGGCCTGGAGAACGGCATCGATGTGTGCGTATCGTCGTGGCAGCGCCTCGCGCCGAACACGATTCCCGCGCTGGGCAAGGCGGCGGGCAACTACTTGTCCAGCCAGCTCATCAGCATGGAAGCGAAGCGCCTCGGCTTCGCCGAGGGCATCGGTCTGGGCGTCGATGGCAGCGTCAGCGAGGGCGCCGGCGAGAATCTGTTCTTGATCCGCGACGGCATCATCTACACCCCTGCCCTCGCGAGCTCGATCCTCCAGGGCATCACGCGCGACACCGTGATCACGCTCGCGCGTGCGCACGGCTTCGAAGTGCGTGAACAATCGATCCCGCGCGAGTTCCTGTATCTCGCCGATGAAATGTTCCTGACGGGCACCGCGGCGGAAGTCACGCCGGTACGCTCGGTCGATCGCATCACGATCGGCGCTGGCAAGCGCGGCCCGGTCACCGAGGCGCTGCAGGCCGCATTCTTCGGCCTGTTCACCGGCAAGACGGCGGACAAGTGGGGTTGGCTCGAGCCCTGCAACGCGCAGGGCGCGGCGGTGGTCGGCGCTTAACCAAGCCTCGACCATCGAAATTTACGATGGCAGATTGATCAAACGGCAACTCACAAGTGTGCGATTCGCGGCATCCTTCCGCGAACCATCGCACCGGCTCATTCGATGAACGCGAAAACACTATTCGAGAAAGTTTGGGAACGGCACGAGGTCGTGCCCGAAACGCCGGACACGCCGGCGGTCCTGTACATTGATTTGCACCTGGTTCACGAGGTGACCTCCCCGCAGGCGTTCTCGCTGCTGCGCGCGCAGGGCCTCAAGGTCCGTCGCACCGATCGCACGCTCGCCACGATGGATCACTCGACCCCGACCGATCCGGACGAAGTCTTCGGACGCGTGCCGATCAAGGTGGAATCGGCGGCGCGCCAGGTCAAAGAGCTGGAAAAGAATTGCCGCGAGTTCGGCCTCGAACTGCTCGATCTGACGAGCGAGCAGCGCGGCATCGTGCATGTCATCGGGCCGGAGCTGGGCGCGACGCAGCCGGGCAAGACGATCGTCTGCGGCGACAGCCACACGGCGACGCACGGCGCGTTCGGCGCACTCGCTTTCGGCATCGGCACGACTGAGGTCGGTCACGTGCTCGCAACGCAGTGCTTGCTGCAGCGGCGTCCCAAGACGCTCGCGATCGAAGTGAGCGGCCGTTTGCGCCCCGGTGTCACCGCGAAGGATCTGATCCTCGCGATCATCGGCAAGATCGGCGTTTCGGGCGGCACCGGCCACGTCATCGAATATCGCGGCAGCGCGATCGAAGCGCTGTCGATGGAAGAGCGCATGACGATCTGCAACATGTCGATCGAGGCTGGCGCGCGCGCCGGCATGATCGCACCGGATGACACGACGTTCGCGTACATGAAGGGCCGGCGTTTCGCCCCATCGGGCGAGGCATGGGATCGAGCCGTCGCGGAATGGCGCACGTTGAAGAGCGATCCCGGCGCGCGGTTCGATCGCGTCGTGCACCTCGATGCGGACACGCTCGAGCCGATGATTACTTACGGCACCCATCCCGGCATGGTCGTGCCGATCACGGGCACCGTGCCGAGTCGCCCGGAGGACCCGGTCCACGCGAAGTCGCTCGCCTACATGGGCTTGAACGGCGGCGAGCCTCTGCTCGGCAAGCCGATTCAGGTCGTGTTCGTCGGCAGCTGCACGAACGGCCGACTTTCCGATCTCGAGGTCGCCGCGCAAGTGCTGAAGGGCCGTAAGGTCGCGCGCGGCGTGCGCGCGCTGATCGTGCCCGGATCGCAGCAGGTGAAGCGGGAAGCGGAAGCTCGCGGCCTGGCGAAGATTTTCATCGACGCAGGCGCGGAATGGCGCGAATCGGGCTGCTCGATGTGCATCGGCATGAACGGCGATACGGTCGACGAGGGCCAGTACGCGGTGAGCACGAGCAATCGCAACTTCGAAGGCCGCCAGGGTTCTGGCGCCCGCACGCTGCTCGCGAGTCCGGCAACGGCCGCTGCCGCTGCGGTGACCGGTGCGGTCAGCGATCCACGTGATTTTCTGACGGAGCTCGCGTCCGTCGTTCATTCTTAAGAAGCCCACGCATGCAGCCCATTCGCCTCCTCGAATCGCAGACGGTCGTTCTGCCGTTCACGAACATCGACACGGATCAAATCATCCCTGCCCGCTTCCTGACGACGACGACGAAGGAAGGGCTCGGCAAACAGGCCTTCAGCAATTGGCGTTATGACGCCGACGGCACGCCGCGCGCGGATTTCATCTTGAACAAGCCCGAGGCGCGCGGCTGCGAGATCCTCGTGGCCGGTCGCAACTTCGGTTGCGGCTCGTCGCGCGAGCATGCGCCGTGGGCGCTGCTCGATTACGGTTTCAAGGCCGTGATCAGCACGGAGATCGCGGACATCTTCCGCAACAACTCGCTGAAGAACGGGCTGTTGCCGATCGTCGTCGACGAAACGACGCATCGCTGGCTGTTGGACAATCCGGGCGCCCGCGTGCGCGTGGATCTCGAGCAGTCCTCGCTGCAACTGCCGACGGGCGCCAGCGTTAAATTCCCCATCGAAGGCTTCGCTCGCTACTGCCTGCTCAACGGCACGGATGAGCTCGGCTTCCTGCTGCAACGTTCCGACGCGATCGCTCGTTACGAGCAAGCCCACTAACACTCTCAAGGAACTCCTTTCTCTGCATGAGCGGAATCAACGCGCAGATCGTCATCCTGCCAGGCGACGGCATCGGCCCTGAAGTCACCCACGAAGGCGTTCGAGTGTTGGAGGCGGTCGCCAGCCGCTTCGGGCACGAGTTCAAATTCGAAAGCCATCTGATCGGCGGCGCCGCGATCGATGCGACGCAAAGCGCACTGCCGACCGCGACCACGTCGGCGTGCGGCACCGCGGATGCGGTCTTGCTCGGTGCGGTCGGCGGGCCCAAGTGGTCGGACCCGAGCGCGACCGTACGGCCCGAACAGGGTCTGCTCGCGCTGCGCAAGGCGCTCGGCGTCTTCGCGAACCTGCGCCCGGTGTCGCTGCATCCTGCGCTGCTCGACGCTTCGCCCGTGAGACCGGAGGTGCTGCAGGGCACTGACATCATGGTCGTGCGCGAACTCACCGGCGGCATTTACTTCGGCGAGAAATCGCGCACCGCGGACACGGCGACCGACCTGTGCACGTACACGGTGGACGAGGTTCAGCGCGTCACGCGTGTCGCGGCGCGGATCGCGATGGGGCGGCGCAAGTCGATCGTCTCCGTCGACAAGGCGAACGTTCTCGAGACCTCGCGGCTGTGGCGTTCGACGGTCGAACAGACACTCGCGAATGAATTCCCCGACGTGCGGCTCGAGCACATGCTCGTCGACGCGGCGGCGATGCACCTCATCAAGAAGCCCTCGAGCTTCGACGTGATGCTCACGGAGAACATGTTCGGCGACATCCTGACCGACGAGGCGTCGATCTTGTCGGGCTCCCTCGGACTGCTCCCTTCCGCTTCCCTAGGTGCGGGGCGGCTCGGGCTGTACGAACCGATCCACGGATCGGCCCCCGATATCGCCGGCAAGGGGATCGCGAACCCCTACGGCACGATCCTGAGCGTCGCCATGTTGCTGCGGTACTCCCTGGAGCTCCCGGCCGAGGCGCAAGTCGTTGAAAAGGCGGTCGCGGACGCGATTACGAACGGCGTTCGAACCGCCGATATTGCCGCCGGAGGCCGTCCGGCAACGACTCGCGAAGCGGGCGATGCGGTGGTCCGGAATATCTTACAATAATGTTCTAACTCGTTGTTTTTTCAGCTAGAAAGGCTCACCCGAAAACGACCCAAAGATTTTCACCAAAACCGCAGCAACGCGGTTATGATTTGCCCCGCGACGGGATTTTTCTTCTTCGTTGCTTCCGCCTTCGGGCAAATCTCCATGTCTCGACCACTACGGTCGAGGTGTCTTTGGTGGAAACAGGACTCGTGTCGGGTTAGTCCCCAAGGTCGGTATCGGGCGACCGATGCCACCACGACCGCGGTTCTAAGTTGCCACATCAGGCCGACTCAGTGAGTCGGCCTTTCTTTTTTTGGGTCAGCCGCCCTCTTCTTTCGAGCTCCGAACCCACTCGTCGTAGAACGGCGGGAGATCGTTCGAGACGCGCGCGCGAAATTCGGGCGCCCTCTTGTCGAGAAAGGCGCGTACGCCTTCCTTGCCGTCTCCTATGCTCGTATAGAACATCGCCAGCGAGTCGATCCGGTGCGCGGCCAGCGGATGAGGCTCGGCCGAATTGCGATACAGCATCTGTCGCGCGAGGGCGATCGCGACCGACGAGCGGTTGTCGACGATGCGACGTGCGAGTCGCCGCGCTTCCGCGAGCAGCTGCTCGGGTGCGACCACGGCTTTCACCAAGCCGCCTCGCAATGCCTCCGCGCCGTCGAAGATCTCGGCGCTGTAGATCCATTCGAGCGCCTGCGAGATGCCGACGATGCGAGGCAGGAACCACGTCGAGCACGCCTCCGGCACGATACCGATCTTGCCGAACACGAAGCCGATGCGCGCCTTCTCGGAGGCGAGGCGGATGTCCATGGCGAGCGTCATGGTCGCACCGATCCCCACCGCGGCGCCGTTGATCGCGGCGATGACCGGCTTCGTGCACTCGAAGATCGCGAGCGTGACGCGCCCGCCGGTATCCCTCACGCCCTGCACGATCGCCGGATCGTCCAGCCGCTCGTGCATGTCGGCGAGCGTCGGACGTTGGGTCTCGTCCAGACCGAACACATTGCCGGGCACGGACAGATCCATCCCCGCGCAGAACGCCTTGCCCTCCCCGGTGACGATTACCGCCCGCACGTCGTCATCCGCGCTCGCGCGCCGAAACGCATCGATGAGCTCCGCCGCCATCTGCGTCGTGAACGCGTTCATTTGTGCTGGACGATCGAGCGTGATCGTCAGCAGACCCTCGCTGATCTCGTAGCGAATCGTCGTGTAGCTCATGAGCGTCCCCGGCTCACGCTTCCGCCAAGGCGGACGCCCTGCGCAGCTGCACACGGCACTCTGCGACGATGCGCTCGATCAGCTCGGCGCAGCTCGGGATGTCCTCGATCAAGCCGATGACCATCCCCGCGCTCACCACGCCTTCGTCCACCTTGCCCTCCCGCAAGGCGACCTTGCCACGCGAGCCCGCGACGAGATGACGGATCTCCTCGAACTTCGCGCCCCGCTTTTCCATGGCGACGACTTCGCTCGAGATCGCGTTCTTGAACACCCGGGCGGTGTTGTGCAGCGTGCGAAACATCAAATTCGTGTCGCGCTCGGTCGCGCTCACGAGCGCCTGCTTGATGTTGTCGTGAATCGGCGCTTCCTTCGTGCACATGAAGCGCGTGCCCATGTTGATGCCCTGCGCTCCCAGCGCGAGCGCCGCCGCCATGCCGCGGCCGTCCGCGATGCCGCCCGAGGCAATCACTGGAATCTTCAGCGCCCGGACGGCGGCGGGAATCAGGATCAGATTCGGGATGTCGTCTTCGCCCGGGTGACCGGCGCATTCGAAGCCATCGATGCTGACGATATCGACGCCATGCCGTTCCGCCGAAAGCGCATGACGAACGGCGGTGCATTTGTGAACGACCTTGATGCCGTGCTGCTTGAACTTGCCGATGAAGTCGCGCGGGCTGTTACCGGCGGTCTCGACGATCTTGATGCCGCTGTCGATGATCGCATCCAGGTACTCGGCGTACGGCGGCGGTGTGATCGCCGGCAGGATCGTGAGGTTCACGCCGAACGGCTGGTCGGTCATCGTGCGGCACCGGGCGATCTCCTTGCGCAAGTCTTCCGGCGTGGGCTGCGTGAGCGCGGTGAGAATGCCGAGCCCGCCGGCATTCGAAACCGCGGAGGCGAGCTCCGCCGTGCCGACCCACTGCATGCCGCCCTGAACGATGGGATAGCGAATACCGAGCAGCTCGGTGATTTGAGTTTTCATCGAGTGGTGACGCGCAAGGAAGGGGCGCGCAGTCTCCCACACGCGCTTGCGAGCGGACAGAGGGGAGCTTCAGCGAACGGCGGCCGCGCGTTCGAGTCCGCTCTGCAGGTCCGCGATCAAGTCCTCGCACGCTTCGATGCCGATCGACAAACGCAGCAGCGCATCGCAAATGCCCGCGCGCTCGCGAGCGCTCGCCGCCATGCCCGCATGGGTCATCGTCGCGGGATGGGCGATCAAGCTTTCGACGCCACCCAAGGATTCGGCGAGCGAGAAACACGTCAAGCCGTTCAGGAACGCGCGAACCTGCTCGAGGCCTCCCTGCAGCTCGAAGCTCACCATCGCGCCGAAGCCGCGCTGCTGTCGCTGCGCGAGCTCGTGCTGCGGATGAGTCGCAAGCCCGGGGTAATACACCCGCTTCACGGCGGCGTGCTCCGACAACAGCTGCGCGATGCGCTCCGCATTCTCGCCGTGAGTGCGCAAGCGCGCGTACAGCGTGCGCAGGCCGCGCAGCGTGAGATAGCTATCGAACGGTGCGCCGGTGACGCCGATGCAATTCGCCCACCAAACGAGCTGCTCGTGCAGCTCCTTCGTCCTGGCAACGACCGCTCCGCCGACGACGTCGCTATGGCCGTTCAAATATTTGGTCGTCGAGTGCAGCACGAGATCGGCGCCGAGCGCGATCGGCTGCTGCCAGACCGGCGACAGGAACGTGTTGTCCGCGAGCAGCAACGCGCCCCGCTCGTGGGCTTTCGCGGCAAGCGCTGCGATGTCGACGATGCGCAGCAGCGGATTGCTCGGCGTCTCGACCCAGACGAGCTTCGGCTGTTTCGCGAGCGCCGCCTCGATCGCTTGCGGATCCGTCTGATCGACGAACTCGACGCGCAGCGAGCCGCGCTTCGCGAGCGAGTCGAACAATCGATACGTGCCCCCATAACAGTCGTGCGGCGCGATCACGAGGTCATCCTTGCCGAGCAGATGAGTGACGAGCGTCACTCCCGCCATGCCGGTCGCGGTCACGACGGCACCATGCCCGCCTTCCAGTTCGGCGATGGCTTCCGCGAGCGCATCGCGCGTCGGATTGCCCGAACGCGTGTAGTCGTACGCGCCTTTCTCGCCGAATGCCGTGAATGCGTACGTCGACGTGAGATAGATCGGTGGCACGACGCCGCCGTGCTGCGTGTCCGATTCCAACGCGGCGCGCACGGCTTGCGTTGCGGGCGACTTGCGGTGACTCATCGACCGCCCTCCTCGAGATCCGCCTGAAACACCGTTGCCAGCACGTCCACTTCCTTCAAGAAGGCATCGTGGCCATACAGCGATGAGATTTCGACGAGCCGCGCGGGCCCGGCAAGGCGCGCTCGCAGCGATTGCATGTCCGCGAGCGGGACGATTTGATCCTCGCGCACGGCCACGAGCGTCACTGGCACGCGAATCCGGCTCGGATCGGCCTGATGCAGATCGATCGACTCGGATAGACACACGAACGCTTCCGGCACGTAGGAGGCCGCGTATGCATCACCGCGCGACAACAAATAGCTCTCGACCGGAAATTCGAAACGGCCGTCAAGCCGGCGCGGCGGCCCGCTGAAGCGCGTCGCGAATTCCTGCGAGCTGCGATAGGTCGCCATCGCGAGCGCGCGCGCGAGCCGCAGACCTTCCGGGCCATCGTCGTGGTCGAGCGAATAGCGAACGATGGCGCGTTGCACGCTGCGCCAGGCCGTCGACATCGGATG
>JAEYXD010000141.1 GCA_023428645.1 Pseudomonadota bacterium | reverse complement strand
TCGCGGTCGTGCTCCTGGTGGGATCGGGATTGTTCGTGCGTAGTCTCGACGTCGTCCAATCCATCGACGTCGGCTTCGCGCGTGACAACATGTACGTCATTCGCCCGCAACTGGACAACTCTCGGCTGTACGGCGCCGAATTGCGGACAGCCATTCCAGATGTGGCGAAGCGTCTTCAAGCGATGAATGGCGTCGAAGCCGTCGCGTTCACATCCGTGCCGCCGCTGCAGGGCGCATCGTTTCGTTCGATCAGACTGCCCGATCGCGATACGATCCCGCAGCTTCCCGGCGACTACGGGCCGTCCATCGCAGCGATCTCGCCGGGCTTCTTCAAGGCGAGCGGTTTGGCGCTTCGGCGCGGCCGTGACTTCAGCGAATCGGACTCGCGCGGCTCACAGCGCGTCATGATCATCAGCGAGTCACTCGCGCGGCTCTACTGGCCCGGCGAATCCGCGATCGGCAAATGCATCGTCGTCTGGCCGACGACAAACCCGTGCGCGCAGATCGTCGGTATTTCCGCCGATCCGCATCGCCGACGCATCATCGAGGGACCGATCGGTCAGTTGTACGTTCCCGCGACGCAATCGCCCGACGCACCAGGCGACCTCATCGTGCGAGTGAAACCGGGAAACGGCCCCGCGATGCTTCGCGCCGCTGAAACGATGTTTCGTCCAATGTTCGCCGAGTACTCCGGAATGTACGCGCGGTCGTTTTCGAGCGTGCTCGACCAGGAGACACGTCCGTGGCGACTCGGCGCAACGCTGTTCACCGCGCTCGGCGTGCTCGCACTCATCGTGGCGGCCGTCGGCGTGTATTCCGTCGTCGCGTACGGCGTGAGCCAGCGAACCAATGAGATGGGCATTCGCATCGCGCTCGGCGCTCGCACGCGGGACATCCTCGACCTCGTGTTGGCCGACGGCGTCGGCACCGTAGCGGTGGGAATCGTCGTCGGAGTCGTGGCGTCACTCGCGCTCGGACGGTTCGTTGCCTCGCTCCTGTTCGGCGTCCTGCCGAGTGATCCCGGCATCCTGATCGGCGCGAGTGTTCTGCTCGGCGGCGTCGGGATCGTCGCATGCCTCATTCCTGGCTGGCGCGCATCGCGTGTCGACCCAGCCACGTCGCTGCGGGTGGACGGATGACGGCGGCGTAGCGTGGCCGATTGGCCTGTCGCGGGGTATGCTTCGACACGGAGGGCGATCGCCAATGCGTTTCCATACTTACGGCAAGTACAGCCCCGAGTTCGCCGACGCGGTCGACCTGCAGTCGCTGCTCGACAAACTCGCGGATTTTCTTCTCCAGTCGGGCTTCGCCGGCGGCGACAACCAGTCGTACTACGGCTGGGACCCTGGCGACGACTCGAACCGTTCGCTCGACTCCCTGAAGCAGGCGATCCTCGACGCGCTGATGGAGAGCGGTCAATTCTCGGCCGAGATGCTCGAGGCGCTTCGCGGCGGCGACGACGCCGAAGGTCAGGCGAAACTCGCGAAGATGCTCGACCAGATCGTCCAGCGGCTGATGGAGGAGGGCTACCTCAATCTCGAGAACGCGCCGCAGATGCCCGCCGGCCACCAGCCGGTCACCGGCCCAGGCAGTCTCGCGAAGGCCGCCGCGCGCGACGTGCAGTTCAACCTGACCGACAAAGGCATCGACTTCCTCGGCTACAAGACGCTGCGCAACCTGCTCGGCTCTTTAGGAAAGGCTAGTTTCGGCAGCCACGACACCGCATACCTCGCGACGGGCATCGAAGCCGACGGCTGGAGCAAGCCGTACGAGTTCGGCGACGTGTTGAACATCGACGTCAACGAAACGTTGAAGAATTCGTTGGCTCGAACGGGGCAGATCGAGGTCCCCATGGACCTCGACTACTCGGACCTCATGGTCCGCCAGGCCGAGTATCGCTCGTCGTGCGCGACGGTGTTGATGCTCGACTGCTCGCACTCGATGATCCTCTATGGCGAAGACCGCTTCACGCCGGCGAAGAAGGTCGCGCTCGCGCTCACGCATCTGATCCGCACGCAGTTTCCCGGCGACACGCTGAAGGTTCTGCTCTTTCACGACTCGGCCGAGGAGATCCCGCTCGCGACGCTGGCAACCGCGCAGGTGGGCCCGTACCACACCAACACCGCCGAGGGCTTGAAGCTCGCGCGGCGGCTGCTGATGGCGCAGAAAAAGGACATGCGTCAGATCATCATGATCACCGACGGCAAGCCGAGCGCACTGACGATGCCGAACGGGCAGATTTATAAGAATTCATTTGGTCTGGACACCACAGTAATCGCGCAGACCATCCGCGAAGTGGCGAGCTGCCGCCGCGCGGGCATCATGATCAACACGTTCATGCTCGCGCGCGACCGCACGCTGGTGGAGTTCGTGAAGCGCGTGTCGGAGATCAGCCGGGGCAAGGCGTACTTCACGTCGACGATGACGCTCGGCCAGTTCATCTTGATGGACTTCTTGAAGCGGAAGACGAAGAAAGTGAGCTGAGGGGTCGCTGACGCTCCCTGTGAAGCGGTCGCCTGCGGCTCCCTGCGAAGCGCTCGCTTCGCTCGCTGCAAAGCGCGGCTTCGCCGCTGCAAACCGCAAACTGCGCCGTTCTTCGCAGCGTAGCGCTTCGCAGCGAGCGCCAGCGAGCGCTCTGCTGCGCAACCTCACATCTCTCCAGCCAGCACTCTCCTCAGCGTTCCAAGATCAACATTTCCGCCGCAGAAAATCACGGCCACCC
>JAEYXD010000145.1 GCA_023428645.1 Pseudomonadota bacterium | reverse complement strand
TTCACGGTGAGGGCAGCCACGCGCCGGGCGAGCTCGGCGACGGCGAGCTTCTGACGCTCGATGCCGACGCGCATCGTCTTGAGCTCGAAGTCGAGGCTTTCCTCGTGGAGCTTCGCGTTCGCGGCGGCGTGCTCGTGGGTGAGCCGGGCGTCGTCGCGAGCATCTTGCGCGCGGTCGAGATCGCGCCGGGGAATCACGCCTTGATCCCAGGCGCTCTGCTGGCGTTCGAGCTCGCGCTCGGTCGCGCGCAGCTGGGTCGCCGCGAGATCGGCCTTTTGTTTGCTTTCCAGCATGCTGCGGCGGGCCTCGATCGTCGCGCGCTCGAGCGAGACGACGAGCTCGTCGAGCGTCGCTTGCTCGCGAGCGTGTTCGCTGCGCAGGCTCGGGCTGTCGACGGTCGCGAGCACCTGGTCCTCGGCGACCGCGTCGCCGGCCTTCACGATGAACGTGACGGTGCCCATCGCCGAGGCGAACAGCGTGGGACTGTTCGCGACCACGACGGTGCCTTGTGCGGCAATGTCGCGAACGAAGGTCCCGCGTGTCACGGCCGCGATGCGCACGCGTTCCCGCGGCACGACGACGCTCGTCGACGCCCATGTGCGGATCAGCAGGAACAGCACGAGGACCAACGCCAGGACAACGATCGTCCCGGCAATCAGCAAGCGCCGCCGTTTACGCCGCAGCAGCGACGGATCGATGGCGACGTCCTGCCCGGACGTGTCCCGGATGAATGGCTCTTCGATGGCCGCCATGGCTCCCCTTGGCTGTTCGTTTTCGAGAACGAATGTGCGGCTGAGATGCGACGGATCGGGAAAAGGTTGCGTTCGGCGAGTCGGTCGCTCTGATTTTTATGGCGACGAACGGTCGGGCACGGCGGAGGGAGGGTACACTGGCGTGGATCATTCAACAGCCAGGGAAGCTCGAATGTCACACGCCGAATCGGCCTCACGGATTCCGCGGTTCCGCTGGCGCATCGGCGGCCTCATCGGCGTCGGCGTGCTGATCAATTATTTCGATCGCATCAGTCTTTCCGTCGCCGGGCCGCAGTTGCAGGAGGCGTTGAGCCTGACGCCCGTCGAGATGGGCCTGCTGTTCAGCGCGTTCTTCTGGAGCTATGCGATGCTCCAGATCCCGGCGGGACTCGTGCTCGATCGGTTCGGCGTCACGCGCGTCGGGCGCTGGAGCGCGTTCATGTGGGGCGTGGCCTCGACGATCACCGCGTGCGCGGGCGGCTTCGCTGGGATTTTCGCGGCGCGGTTGATCCTCGGTATCGCCGAGGCGCCGAGCTTTCCGGCGAACGCGAAGGCGACGGGGTATTGGTTTCCTCGCAACGAGCGCGGCCTGTCCACCGCGCTGTTCGATGCGGCGGCGAAGTTCTCGAACGTCGTCGGCGTGCCCTTGATCGCCCTGGCCGTCGTGACGTTCGGCTGGCGTTGGGGCTTCGCGCTCGTCGCGGTGCTGAGCTTCGGGTATTTCGCCGCGTTCTGGTGGCTGTATCGGGATCCGAGCCAGCATCCGCGGCTGCAGCCGCGCGAGCGTGAGTACATCGTCGCGAATGGCGCGGCGCCCGAGGGGCAGGTGGCCGCGGGCCCCGCGGGAATGCTGCTGTATCTGCTGCGGACGCGAAAGATCTGGGGCCTGTCGATTGGCTTCGCCGCGTACGGCTACTGCTTCTATCTGTTTCTGACCTGGCTGCCCGGCTATCTCGTGCAGACGATGCACATGAGCATGCTGAAGTCGGCGAGTTTCGCCGCGATTCCGTGGGCCTGCGCGACGCTGTCGGACCTGATCGTCGGCGGCTGGCTGATCGATCGGCTGATCGCGAAAGGGTACGACGAGTCGCGCGTGCGCAAGACGGTGCTGATCGCCGGCATGTGCACCGGCCTCGCCGTGTTCGGCGCGACGCTGACGACCGATCCGGTGATCGCGATCGCCTGGATCTCGCTCGCGCTGAGCGGCCTTGCGGCGGCGGCGCCCGTCAGCTGGTCGCTGCCGGGATTGATCGCGCCGCAGGGTGGCGTCGGCACGGTGGGCGGCATCATGAACTTCGCGAACAACATGATGGGGGCGGTCGCGCCGATCGTCACCGGCTACATCGTCGGCAGCACACAGTCGTTCACGAATGCGTTCCTGATCGCGGGCGCGGTGCTGCTGATCGGCGTCGCCTCGATCGTGTTTCTGCTCGGGCGCATCGAGCCGATACCGGAGCCGAAGCGCCCGCAGGCCGCACGGCCGACCTATGCGGAAGGCGTGTCGCCGGGCACCGGCACGTGACGCATGTCGCGGATTCGTCGGCGCACTCACGCGAGTTTCGGGGGAGCAATCGATTTCCAGCGCTGCGTGTGGAGGATTCTCCGTGAACGGCACCTGAAGGCCGATGTTTACGATTTTTTTTGTCTTCTTGGCGGCGTCTCGTGCTTTCATGTCACCGCCGGCTGACTGGCAACCACGTGAGGAGTGAGTAGATGCGATCGATGATGGGTTTTGGACTGGTCGTGATGGCTGCTTTCGCGGCGCCGACGCAGGCCGCTGAGCCGCCTGCCGCCTATAAGACGGGCTGTGCGGCATGCCATGACAACGGCATCGCCGGCGCGCCGAAGCCGGGCGACAAGGCGGCCTGGGAGCCGCGCATCGCGCAGGGCGTGCCGACGCTGTACGAGCATGCGATCAAAGGTTTCAAGACGATGCCGCCGAAGGGCATGTGCCCAGCGTGCTCGGACGACGACATCAAGAAGATCGTCGACTTTTTGGTGAAACAGGCCTCGTAACTCTTACGAAGCCGCGCGTCGCGGCGATTTCGGGCACCGGTGCGCTTGCACCAGGGGCACTGACTATCGCCGTCGACGCGGCCTTCCTATCGTCTACAGCGCGATCCGCGCGGCGCGACAAACGCCGGACGAGCTGACATTGCTTGATAGTTCCGGACGTGTTCGGCCAATGATTCGCTGCTAGGCTAGCCGCGCATCGCCAATCCTCGATCGTGAACGCCTGGCCTGCGGTTGTCGTGAAGCGCTCCCACCTCCTCATCGTGCTGCTGTTGCTGCCCTTGTTGGCACGCAGCATGTTGCCGAGCGGATTCATGTGGGGCGCTGGCGCGGACGCCGGACGCATCGTCTTCTGTCCCGAGACATCGGTGCCCGCGGCGGCGAGTCACGCAGGCCAACCCCGGCAGCAGGCCGTGGATCACGCCGGGCATCACCCGCACGCCGCTCATCAGGCGGACGCTTCGCAAGCGCACGATCACTCGACGCAAGCGCACGCCGGCTCGCAGTGTCCGTTCGCGGTCGCAGCGGTCGCCGCGCCGCCGGCGTTCCTCGTCGGCGTGTCCTTCGTCGCCATTGCCTTCCAAGACATCGCGCCCTTGCCGGCTCACCGCGCCGGCCTGACGAGCTGGCGCGCGCATCCGATTCGCGGCCCGCCCGCACTCTCCTGAATCGCAGTCGACTCGTCGATTCAGACACGCGTGTCTTCCGAGGCGCGCGCTCGTGCATTCATGGGAGAGTTTCATGGTCACTCGAACGAGGGGCGGCGCGCTTGCCGTCCTCAGCCTCGCGGCGTGCGGCGGCGTCGCGCCCGGCGCGTGCGCCGCGGACGATGCGGAGCGCAGCGCGAAGGGACCGCTCGCGACCGTCGTCGTGTCGGCGACTCGCGAGCAGGACAGCCTGGCCGAAGTGCCGGCGTCGATCGGTGTGCTCGCGGAGGCGTCCATCCGCGACGTGGGTGCGACGCACCCGCAACAGATTCTGGGTCAGGTGCCCGGCGTCGCGGTGTCCGTGACGAATGGGGAAGGGCACACGACGGCGATTCGCCAGCCCTTCACGACGAGCCCGTTGTACCTGTTCCTGGAGGATGGCCTGCCGATCCGCGCGACGGGGTTCTTCAATCACAACGCGCTCTACGAGCTCGACCTGCCGATGGCGGGCGGCATCGAAGTGATCCGCGGCCCAGGCAGCGCCCTGCACGGCTCGGATGCGATCGGCGGCATCATCAACATGCTGACGCGGACACCCGCGGCAGAGGCCGGTGTCGGCGTGACGCTCGATGTCGGCAGCTTCGGTTGGCGGCGTGTGATGTTCGAAGGCGATGTGGGCGAGGGCACGCTCGGCGCGCTGCGAGCCGGGGCGAACCTCACGCGCTCCGCGGGCTGGCGGCGCAAGACGGCCTATGACCGCGCCAGCGTCGACGTGCGTTGGGATGTCGAGACGGAGGCGGGGTGGCGCGTAAAGACCGTCGTCGCCCTCGGTCACATCGATCAGGAGACCGGCGCCAATTCACCGCTGATCTACGCCGACTATCGCGACGACCCGGAGCGCAACAACTTCGCCATCGCCTATCGCAAGGTCGAAGCACTGCGCGTGTCGAGCGCGATCGAAAGATCCTTCGGCGACGGACTGCTGTCGATCACGCCGTACGTTCGCGACAACTGGATGGAGCTGCTCGCGTCGTTCATGTTGAACTCCGATCCCACGCTGGCGCAAAGCGAAAATCGGTCTTACGGCGCGCAGCTCAAATGGCGGCACGAGTTCCCCGGCTTCATGCGCGCGCGTGTCATCGGCGGCTTCGACATCGACGTGAGTCCGGGCGCGCGCCAAGAGAACCGCCTCGGCGTGACCGTCTCGGGGACGGGCGCGTCGCGTGTGTACAGCGACTACACCGTCGGGGCGCGGGTCTACGATTACGATGTGACCTTCAGCGCGTACTCGCCGTATCTGCACGCGGAGCTGTCGCCGCTCGAGCATCTGCGCGTCACCGCGGGCGTTCGCTACGATCGGCTGGAATACGACTTTCGCAACAACCTCGCCGGCGCCGTCCTCCAGGGCGCCGCGACTGCGTTCTATGGTCAGTCGCCAGACACGAACGTGGCGTTCGATCGTGTGAGTCCGAAGATCGGCGCGACGTTCGCGCTGACCGATACGACGAATCTGTACGTGTCGTACAACACAGGGTTTCGCGCGCCCTCGGAGGGGCAGCTGTTCCGACCGTCCGTCGCGACGACGGCAACCGAGGCCGCCGGCCGCGCATTGCTCACGCTCGAACTGCAGCCGATCACGGCAAGACAGGTGGAGCTCGGCTGGCGCGGGTACTTCGATCGCTGGTCGCTCGAGGTGGCGGCGTTCGATCTGGTGAAGCGCGATGACCTCGTGAGCCAGCGCGATACCACGACGAACGTCACGACGAACGTCAATGCGGGCAAGACGTCGCATCGCGGCGTGGAGGTCGCCGTCGGTGCGAACGTGCTCCCGACGCTGCGGGTCGATTCGGCGTTCTCCTACACCCGCCACGAATACGAAGCCTGGGTGACGGCGACCGCCGACTTCAGCGGCAAGGACATGGAATCGGCGCCGCGCTGGCTCGCGAACACGCGGGCGACCTGGGTGCCCCTCGAGTCGGTGACAGCGACTCTCGAATGGACGCATACGGATGCGTACTGGCTCGAAGCCTCGAACTCGCCCGCATTCGGCAAGTACGGCGGTCACGATCTGTTCAATGTGCGGGCGCGCTGGCAAGTGGCGCCGCGGTTCGCCGTTTTTGCTCGCGTGTATAACCTGGCCGATACGCGTTACGCCGAAAGCGCGCAGGTCGCGTCGAATACTCGTGTGTATTCGCCGGGCCTGCCACGCACGTATTACGCCGGTCTCGATTGGCATTGGTGAGAAGTGCATTGCAGATGCGGCGACGCGACCGAGCGTGAGCGCGCGGCCTGGGGCATACTCCGCGCATGCCACGGCACTCCTTCCTCGCGCGAACCCTATGGCTGCTTGCCATTGTGGTCCTGGCCGTGCGCGTCGGGGATGCCCATCTGCATCTCTGCGCCGACGGGCAGGAGCAGCGCATGGCGCTGCATGTCGCGGACGCGCCGGGTCAGCACCATGCCGATGAGGCGAACGCCCCACACGACGATCAGGACATCGAGATTTCCGCGCCCACGCTGTTCAAGAAGTCCGTGGGCGCGGACGAGGATTTCCCGCAGGCGCTGCTGGTCGCGTTGCTGCTCATCCTCGTTCTGCCCGTCGCGCGGCGTCTTCTGCCGGCCGGCGATGTCGGTGGGCCCTTCTTCGGTGCTCCTTTCTTTCTACGGCCGCCGCTGCGCGGTCCGCCTCTCTAAGCCTCCGGCAGTCATCCTCGATCGATCATCGGGCAGCCCTGCGCGCGTCGCACGGTTGCGGGAGGCAATTGCATGTGGTGGGCATTCTTGCGCGCGTGTCACGCGTGCACATTCCTGGTTGTGTTCGCGACCACCTCGGTCGCGCGCGCGGCAGACGCCGACGAACCGACCGGCGAGCTGACGCTGACGACCGCCGTTGCTGCCGCGCTGCGTGGCAATCCCGACTTGGCCGCGAGCGCTTACGCGCTGAGCGCGGCGGAGGCGCGGATCACGCAGGCCGCGCTGCGTCCCAATCCGGAGCTCGATCTCGAGCTCGAGAACTTCGCGGGCAGCGGTGTCGCGCAAGGCGTCGACGTGTTGGAAACGACACTGCGGCTCAGCCAGGTCGTCGAGCTCGGCGGCAAGCGGGGACTGCGAGTGTCCGCCGCGCAGGCGGATCTCGACGTGCTCACGCTCGAGCAGCGTGCTCGCGAGCTGGACGTGCTGGCGGAGCTCACGCGCCGCTTCGTCGACGTCGCCGCCGCTCAAGAGCGTCTTCGAGTGAGCGTCGAGGCCGCGACGCTCGCGCAGCGGTCGTTGGATGCGATTGCCGCGCGGGTCGCGGCCGCCCGCTCACCCGAGGTGGAACGCAGTCGCGCGAGCATCGCTCTGACGCGGGCGCGCATCGAGCGGCGGCAAGCGGAGAGCCAGCTGCAAGGCGCTCGCGTCGCACTGTCGGCGTCGTGGGGGAGCCCTGTGCCGCGCTTCACGGCCGTGCGCGCGAATCTGTTCGAGCTGCCCCGCGCCTTGGCCTTCGACGATCTCGCGCGACGCATCGACCAGACGCCGGAGCTGCTACGGTTCGCCTCCGACGCGCGGTTGAAGGCAGCGGAGCTGCAGCTCGCGCGTGCGCAGGCGCGCCCGAATCTCGCGTTCGCGCTCGGCGTGCGCCGGCTCGATGCGACGAATGATGCCGCGCTGGTCGCCGGATTCTCGATGCCGCTGCCACTGTCGGATCGCAATCAAGGCGCCATCCGTGAAGCGCAAGCCCGGGCGAGCGAGTCGCAGGCGCTCAGGGACGCGGCGCTCGTGCGGATGCGCGCCGCGCTGTTCTCGTTGCACCAAGAGCTCGAAGCGACGCAGGCGCGTGTCGAGAGCTTGCGCAACGACGCGCTGCCCGAGGCGCAGCTCGCGCTGGAGCAAACCCGTAGCGGCTACGAGCGGGGGCGCTTTTCCTTTCTCGAGCTTGCGACCGCGCAAGAAGAGCTGCTGGCGATTCGAGCCGCGGCGATCGACGCGGCCGCCGACTACCACCGACTCTTCGTCGAACTTGAGCGGCTCACGGGCGCAGCGCTCGTGCAGACCGAGCGGTGACCCATGAATACGAATTCGAAATTGGCGATGTCGATGCTTTGTGTCCTGCTCGCGGCTTGCGGGGCCCGCGACGAAGCGAGCCGGCCAGGTGCTGCCGCGGAGCTGCGTGTCGCCGACGCGGCACTCGCGACACACGATGACGAGGGTGAGCACGCCGTCGCGGAATCGCACGTGCAGCTGACGCAGGAGCAGATCGAGAATGCGGGCCTGGTGCTCGTGCCAGCGGGCCCCGCATCGATCCGCGAGACGTTGCCGTTGTACGGTGTGATCGTTCCCAACGCGGAGCGCGTGCGGGATGTGGCGGCGCGCTTCCCCGGCGTGATCGAAACGGTGCGCGCGCGCGTGGGCGATACGCTCCGCGCAGGCGACACGCTCGCGACAGTCGAGAGCAACGAAAGCTTGCAGACCTATGCGATCACCGCACCGTTGAGTGGCACGATCACCGCGCGCAATGCGAACGCCGGCGAGCAGACCGGCGACAGAATCCTGTTCACCGTCGCCGACCTCGCGAGCGTCTGGGTGGAGATCGCACTGTTCCCGCGCGATGTGAGCAAGGTGTACGTCGGCCAGCAGGTGCACGTGCGGGCTGCCGGAGCCGACCGGATGGCCGAGGGCAAGGTCGTGTACGTTGCGCCGTTCGGCAGCAGCACGAGCCAGACCGTGACCGCGCGCGTGCTGCTCGACAACGAAGCGAGGCTCTGGTCACCCGGGTTGTATGTGGTCGCGGAAGCGGACCTCGCGCATCACGACGTGCCGCTCGCGGTCGAGCGCGGCGCGCTGCAGACGCTGGATGAGCGCACCGTCGTGTTCGTGCACGGCGAGCGCGGCTTCGAGCCACGTACGGTGCAAACCGGCCATGTCGACAGCGAGCGCAGCGAAATCGTGACGGGGCTGCGGGCCGGCGAAGTCTACGTCGCCAAGAACAGCTTCATTCTGAAGGCGGAGCTCGGCAAGGGCTCGGCCGAGCACGAGCACTAGGAGGCGCGATGATCGACGCGCTCCTGCGATTCTCGCTTGCCCGCCGCGTGCTCGTGCTGCTCGTGGTCGGCGCCGTGGCCGCGCTCGGCGTGTGGAATTATCAGCGGCTGCCGATCGATGCCGTTCCGGACATCACGAACGTCCAGGTGCAGATCAACACGGAAGCGCCCGGCTATTCACCGCTCGAGGTGGAGCAGCGCATCACCTATCTGGTCGAGCTGGCGATCGGGGGCGTGCCGCATCTCGACTACACGCGCTCGCTCTCGCGCTATGGGTTGTCGCAGGTCACGGCCGTGTTCGAGGACGGCACGGACATTTATTTTGCGCGCAACCTTCTCAACGAGCGCCTGGCCCAGATCGCCGGCCAACTGCCCGCCGGCGTCGAGCCCTCGCTCGGTCCGACCGCGACGGGTCTCGGCGAGATTTTCATGTATACGGTGCACGCGGATCCTGGCGCGCGCCAACCCGACGGGCAGCCCTACGATGCGACGGAGCTGCGCACGCTGCAGGACTGGGTGATTCGGCCGCAGCTGCGGCAGGTGCGCGGGGTCACGGAGGTCAACAGCATCGGCGGCTTCGAACGCCAGTTCCACGTGACCCCGGATCCGGCGCGCATGCTGGCGTTCGACTTGTCGTTCGACGACCTCGTGCGGGCGCTCGAACGGAACAATGTGAGTACAGGCGCCGGCTACATCGAGTGCAATGGCGAGCAGTATCTGATCCGCTCGCCGGGGCAGGTCGTGGATATCGCCGCGCTCGAGCAGATCATCGTCACGCGCAAGAATGGCGTTCCCATTCGTGTGCTCGACGTGGCCGACATCGGCCATGGGCGCGAGCTGCGCACGGGAGCTGCGACCCGCGACGGGGAGGAAACCGTGCTCGGCACGGCGGTGATGTTGATCGGCGAGAACAGCAGAGTGGTCTCCCGCGCCGTCGCGGACAAGCTCGCCGAGGTCAACGCGCTGCTGCCCGAAGGCGTGCGCGCCGAACCGGTGTACGACCGCACGGCGCTCGTCGAACAGACGATACGAACGGTGCGGGCCAATCTGCTCGAAGGTGCGATGCTCGTCATCGCGGTTCTGCTGCTGATGCTCGGGAACGTGCGCGCCGCGCTCATCACCGCGGCCGTCATTCCGCTCTCGATGCTCGTGCTCCTGACGGGCATGGTCGAGACGAAGGTGAGCGCGAATTTGATGTCGCTGGGCGCGCTGGATTTCGGCTTGCTCGTGGACGGCTCGGTCATCATCGTCGAGAACTGCGTTCTGCGGCTCGCGCTAGGGCAACGCGAAGTGGGACGTCCGTTGACGCTCGATGAACGGCTGGCAACCGTGTTCTCCGCGGCGCGTGAGGTCTTCATCCCGAGCTTGATCAGCGTGCTCGTCGTGATCCTCGTGAATCTGCCGTTGCTCGCCCTCACCGGCGTCGAGGGCAAGATGTTCCGCCCCATGGCGCTCTCGGTGACGATCGCGCTGCTGGCCGCGCTCGCTTTGTCGCTGACCTTCGTGCCCGCCGCGCTCGCCGTCGTGCTGCGCGGGGAGATCAAGGAAAAGGAGAGCGCGATAGTGCGCGGGGCACGCCGTGCG
>JAEYXD010000053.1 GCA_023428645.1 Pseudomonadota bacterium | reverse complement strand
CGGCGGCCGCGACGAATGAGAGCTTCCCGCCGGAGATCCGTGTAGACCAGTCGCCAACGCCACCGGCGATCGATCCCGAGGTGAACGGCGAAAGCGCACCAGCCTCCGCACCACCGGCCGCCTCGGTCGAGCCCGCGACGAGCGTCGAGCCCAGCGCGATCCCGCAAGCGGCGCCTGAAGCGGCGCCTGAAGTCGTCCCCGACAACGCGCCACAGGCGACGCCTTCGCCGCCGGCAACCGTGTCCTTACGGCTCACGAGTCCCGACGCTCAAGTCCGATTCGAAGTGCGTGATCCGGGCGATTCGTCGCCTGCCCTCACCGGCAAGGTCGGCGACATCGTCGAGCTCGAGCCGGGCACCTACCGTGTCGTGGCCTCCGGCGCTCAACTCGAGACGACCGAGCGCGAGATCACACTGATCGGCGGAGGGCCTGCCGAATACAGCGTCGAGCTGTGCGCACAGCCGACGCAGGAGAGCGAGAGCCTCGTCGGCCAGGTCGTCGAGCAACGCACGTGCGCGAGCACCCCCGAGTGCGAATCCGTGTTCATGGTGTTGAGCGAATATGCCGAGCAGCTCGTCAAGGATCGCGCGTTCCGCACGCAGGCGTGCGCGAACTGGCGCGACACCGCAGCGCCGGCTGGCAGGTGGACGTTGGACACCAAGTGCGACGGCGAGGCCTCGGCGACGACATGCCGCATCGAAATCTCGGCGGGCACCTGCACCGTGACCGGACCGCGGCGCAGCGCGCGTGGCGAGGCATGTCCGCGCGCCGAGCTCCAATAGAGAGGCACGCGACGGGCTCAATCCATGCCCTTCGCGTGCCCGTGTTGCTACGACTTCATTGAGCTTCGGCTGAAATCGCGGCGGGGTCCATCCACATCGGCCCCCAGATGTGACCGTCGAGATCCGTCAGGTCGCGGCCGTACATGAAACCCATATCCTGAATCGGATTGATGTCCGCGGTTCCGCCATGCGCGGCCGCCGCCTTGATCATCGCGTCGACCTCGTCGCGACTCTCGCAGGACAGGCCCAGCGACACCTCGCTCGAGGTCGTCGGCGGAATCGGTCGAGTCGTGAAAGTGCCCCACTTGGCGTGCGTGAGCAGCATGACATTGATCGTCTCGCTCCAGACCATGCACGCTCCCGTGTCATCGCTGAACAACGGGTTTTTCTTGAAACCGAGCGCCTCATAGAACGTGATCGATGCGGCGAGATTGGCCACCGGCAGACTCACGAAGATCATTCTGGGCATGGAGCACTTCCGTTTCAGGTGAGGTGTGGTTCAAGGACGCCGGCGATACGGCGATGCCGACACGCTGACGAAGATTCTTGTTCACCGCCTCCGCAGAAAATGCCTGTTTCGCTCGCCCTCACCTGGCCGAAGCGCTCTCGAGCTCTGGCTGCGGTCACTCGAACAAGCTGACGATGCTCTGATACTTCTCGATGTACCACCGGTTCTCGTTGTTGTATCTCGGAATCGTCACCGGCCGAACATCCGTGCCGACGTCCTTCCATACGCAGGGACACGGCACCGGCGCCGTCGCAGGCTGCTCGCCAGGGCGGGTCAGCTCGTTGAGCCCCACCTTCATTCGCGTCAGGACGCGGTGCAGCTTCGTGACGTTACGCGGACCGCCGTTGTAGGCGGCCACCGGAAAGATGCCCAGCACGGCAGGGTTGGTACGGTACGCATTGCGAATCTCCGCTCGCATCTGCGCAAGCTCGATGTCGAGCAGGCAGATCGCCGCCTTCATGGCATTCAGCAGGTCGGTCGCGCCGCTTTCGAACACCGGGTCGAGCTTCGCTCGGGCGCAGCGCCTGACCACGAACGAATACGTGCCGTTGCCTCTGCGATTGGTGAATTGCATCGGCCCGAGCGCATTCGCACTCGAGACACTGTATCGATAGGCCTCCTGCTGCTTGAGTCCGTATTGATTCAGGACTTCGTCGAAAGCACCCGACTGCTTGACCACATAGTCGGTATCGTCCGTCTGCTCGATGACGGCAAGCGTCGTGACGACTTGCAGAGGAATGGAGTCGGCGAGCAGCTCACCCGGGAACGCCGCGCTCGGGACCTGCGCGAGGCGCAGTTCGTCGATCGCCCTTTGCGCCGTCGCCATCAGGAATTCCTTGCCCGCGGCGACGAAACCCGGATCGAAGGTATCCTCGCTGAAGGGTAGATAGACGATCGGCTGGGCGGTGCGTGCGACGGCACGCCATTGCTTGCGCTTGAGCAAGTTGTTATCGAACACGGGGAACTTGCGCCCGTACACCTTGAGCGGATGGCCGTCCTGGGAGAATGAAACCATCAACCGTTCGGCGCCCGTGCCCTTCACGTGCTTCGCCTGAATACCGGGCGTAACGGTGCGGATTGGCAGCGGCTTGCGACCGGGCCGCCAATTGATCGGCGGACGTGGAATCTCGATGTGCGCGATGGACCATTCCTGCGTCGCATCATTCCAGAGCGCGAAGGCCACTGGGCGGCCGCGAAGCACCTCCCGCTTGCCCTTGCCGGTGAATACATATTGAAGCTCGACCTCCCGCAGCAGTAACTGCGCCTCTGCGACGAGATCGTGGATGACCTCGTGACGGCTCAGATTGCGGCCCCGAACGACGATCTCCTCGGGACCTTCCGTCTTCTCCGTTTCCGCCACGACGATCGGCACTTCGCCTTCTTCCTGCTTCGATTCCGTCGCGGCGGGGAGCGTCGTCTCGACCGGCGGCTCGACGGGCGTTTCGAAGACCAGCGGCTCGTACGCATCGATTGCAACGCCCGGTGCCGCGCAGCCGGCGCAGATCAGGGATAGCAGCGAGAGGATTGGCCAGGCCTTGTTCATCGCCGGATCTTAGCGAGTCCGGAATCAGGTTCATACGAGTCAGTCGCTGAAGCACGATCCCAAGCATTGCCGCCTTCCGTGTCGGGACGCCGTCTGATCGTTCGTCCTTCGCCAAGATTCCTTCCCAGAGAGCATGACCATGAGTGTGAATCCCGTCGTCTGGTTCGAGATCTACGTGAGCGACATGGAACGCGCGAAGCGCTTTTACGAAGCCGTGTTTCAGAAGCCGCTCGCCCGGCTGGATGCACCCGACCCTGAGATCGAAATGTGGACGTTTCCGATGGAGCAGAACGGCCCGGGCGCCGCCGGCGCTCTTTGCAAGATGAAGGGATTTGGTCCGAGCGCCGGCGGCACGTTGATCTATTTTCAGTGCGAGGATTGCGCCGTGGAGGAGGCTCGCGTCGTCAACGCGGGCGGGCGCGTGGAAAAGACGAAGCAGTCCATCGGCCAGTACGGCGCCATCTCAATCGTGTGGGACTCGGAGGGCAACCTGATTGGCTTGCATTCGATGAAGTAAAAAGCCCCGCAAGCGGGGCCTTTGAGCAAGAGAGCAATTTCAACGAGCCAACTGGCGCCGACGCCCGGCGGCGCCGATGCCTAACAAGCCCAAACCAAGAGTCCGACCATGCCGGGTTCCGGCACGCCAACGACCGGCGTAGTCGGCTCGTTGAGCGAAGCCCACCGTGCGGCCACGCCGACCGACGAGCCAAGCAAGGGGAGATCGATATTCTGCAGTTCGACCGAGTATCGAGTCCCGTCAGACACGTGAGCAGGCCAGTTGATCAGAGGGTTCGGGAAGTTCTCTGGTCGGGCACGGTCGATTCCCACGTACCGATACGATCCAGAGAGGTTCGTAGCGCCAGGCTTGGCGGTCACGCGTACGTTCGTGTTGCAGCCTACGAGCATCGTTGCCATTACAACTGCCACCAGAGAACGTGATCTCACGATTCTTCCTCCAAAGGAAGCGACCGCCGTTCGCCAGCACCGGCCAACCGTCACGACACCTTGATACAACGCGGGGCTTACGGCAGCAACACTGTCGCGCCGGTCGTCTCTCGTGCCTCGAGCCGACGATGCGCCGCCGCGGCATCCGCCAGCGGGATGCGAGCATGGATCGGAATCTTCACGGCCCCGCTCGCAACGACATCGAACAACTCGGCGCTCATCGCAAGCACGTCTTCGCGTTTCGCCAGGTGCGCGAACAACAGCTGCCACGTTGCAAACAGCGACCCCTTCTGCATCAACAGCATGATGTCGAACGGCGCGATCGCACCGGATGCCGAGCCAAAGCTGACGAAGTAGCCGAACGGGCGCAGGCAATCGAGAGAGCCGGGAAAAGTCGCCTTGCCGACGCCGTCGTAAACGACATCGCAACCCGTGCCGCCAGTGATTTCCTTCACGCGCACCGCGAAATCTTCCTCGCGGTACAGAATCACGTGATCGCAGCCGTACTGTTGCGCAAGCTTCGCCTTCGTCGGCGAGCCAACCGTGCCGATGACAGTCGCGCCAAGGAGTTTTGCCCATTGCGTGAGCAGGAGTCCCACGCCGCCCGCCGCGGCATGAACCAGAATCGTGTGGCCGGGCTGAACTCGAAACGTGCGTCGCAGGAGATATTGCGCCGTGAGCCCCTTGAGCATCATCGCAGCACCTGTTTCGAAGTCGATCGATGCGGGCAGGCGCACGACGAAATGGACTGGAACAATGCGTTCCTCCGCGTAAGAGCCGAGCGTCTCGACATACGCGACGCGATCGCCGATCGCGAACTCAGTGACGCCTTCGCCAACGGCAACGACTTCGCCGGCTCCTTCGTTGCCGGGAATGAACGGCAGCGAGGGTGCCCGGTATTCGCCACTGCGAAAATAGGAATCGACGAAATTGAGCCCGATCGCTCTGTTGCGAATACGGACCTCGCCCGGTCCCGGCAACCCGATCTCGACGTCCTCGAGAACGAGCTCTTCCGGACCGCCGTAGCGATGAACGCGGATCGCCTTTACGTTGCGGGGCCTGCCATCGTTGCGAACGACTCGATCGTTAGCATGCTTGGTTGTCGACACGTGTTCCTCGCTGCCCGGTTGATGAAGAGCGCAGCGTGAACGAGAGGGCCGTGTTCGATAAATTCGCGCGGAGTGAAGACCGTGATGCCGTCAATTCAACAATTGAATTGCGCGCGCACCAGTATTCGATGGGATCGTAGTGATCCATGTCCTGGTGATCCGCTCCAGGGGTGAAGACCACGAGGTGGATCAGCTCACAAGAAAAGAAATGTACACCAACGCTCGCCTCCGCCTTGTCACGACAAGCTCGTGCTAGTGTCCGGCCACATGACCACGGTTCTCGAAGGGTTGGCACGTGCCTGCATTTCATAGCGCAATCGCGTCGATATCTTTTCGCTGCCTTATCGGCGCAGCGACAAGCCTGGCCATCTCCGCCCCGAGTGTCGCTGAATCATCGCGATATATGGGAGGCGAGGTCGCCCTTGCCGAGGCGCCGAATGGCGCGATGGCGACGTGAGCACAACGAGGAGCGACCGAAGCGCGCACTTGGCGGACTCACTCCCGCTGCGTACGCAAAGCAATTGGCGGAGAAGATGGTTACAGTAACGGCAGGACTCTAGTTCAAACCGCTACTGAAGGTGGGGGGACGTCGACCAGATCACTGCGGCCAGTTCAGTCGGGTACCAATCCTCCGAGCGCAAGAAGGCGTTGATCTTGGGGATGCCATTGCTTCCGGAATCCGGGAGCACAAGCCACACTCCTTGACTCACCTCGTAGCCACCCGGAAGGTGGCTGCGTACTTCAGCTGGAAGCCTCTCAAGCATTCTGAAACCTGACGCCTGATCTTCCCCCGAAATCGTGGACGCGCTGCTAAGCAACTTTGCTCATCGCCTCGAACTCGGCCGGCGAACGGTAGCCGAGCGTTGAGTGACGACGTTGCCGGTTATAGAACACTTCCACCCATTCGAAAATATCCTGCCGTGCCTCATCGCGCGTGAGATAGCGACGATGGTGGACGAGTTCGACTTTCAGTGTGTGGAAGAAGCTTTCCACGACCGCATTGTCCCAGCAGTTGCCCTTGCGGCTCATCGAGCAGGCGATGCCGTGCGCGGCGAGCAGCTGTTGATACTCACCGGCCGCGTATTGAACGCCGCGATCGGAATGATGCAGCAGTGCCCCTTTCGGTTTGCGGCGCCACAGTGCCATCGTGAGCGCATGTGTCGCCAAGTCCGTCGTCAGTCGCTCACTCATGGCCCAACCGATTACAGCACGCGAATACAGATCCAAGACGACTGCCAGATACAGCCAGCCCTCGGCCGTCCACACGTAGCTGATGTCCCCGGCCCAGACGCGATTGGGCTGCGTTACGCTGAACGCTCGATTCAACGTGTTCTCAGCCACCGGCAGGCGATGCGAAGACTTCGTCGTCGCTCGCCATTTGCGCACGCTCTTGGCTCGAATCTGCTTTGCTCGCATCAGCCGCGCGACACGATTTTCGCCTACACAGAGACCTTCATCGCGCAGATCTCGTGTGATCCTGGGGCTGCCATAGCAGCGACGCGAGCGCCGGTGAGCCTGGCGAATCCGCTCGAGCAGCCGACGATTGGCTTGCGCTCGAGCACTCTCCGGTCGGTTCAGCCACGCGTAATATCCAGAGGCCGAAACTTCCAGTGCCGAGCACATCAGGCTCACTGCAAAGCGGCGGACGTTGTCCTTGATAGCTCGGTACTTCATTTGTGGTCCTTCGCGAAGAACGCCGCCGCACGTTTTAAAAAATCTCGCTCCTGTGTAACTCGAGCGAGCTCGCGGCGCAGCCGAACGATTTCCTCCTGCTCCGCCTTCGCCGCACCACGTGTCTTGCCAGCTGATCCGGCCTCGCGCTCCTCTCGCATCCAGCGGTGCAGCACATTGGCATTGACGCCGAGCTCCCGCGCCACCTGCGAGATCGGCTTTCCCGAATCACTCGCTAACCGAACCGCTTCCAATTTGTACTCGTCGCTGTACTGGCGACGTGACTTTCTTTCCGACATCTCAAACCTCCGATCTCGCTATTGTCCACCTTACGAAGGTGTCCACGAAATCGGGGGAGGTTCA
>JAEYXD010000020.1 GCA_023428645.1 Pseudomonadota bacterium | reverse complement strand
TGCCACGCTCCGTCGCGAGCTTGCGTACTCTCTCGAGAAAGCCGTCCGCGGGGCCGGCATTCCGCGACACTTCCATCGCGATCACGCCGACGTCGCCGCGCGCGACCAGCGCTTCCAACTCGTCCATGCGATTGTAGTTGAACGGCACCACCGAGCCCCGCAGCGTGCGCGGCACGCCGTTCGGTTCGAGACCCGGCAATAGATGGCCGTCGAGATTTCGGTCATCGCCCAAGTTCGCAGCGAGGTACCAGTCATGCCAGCCGTGGTAGCCGCAGATCGCGACCTTCTCCTTGCCAGCGGCAGCGCGCGCGATACGCACGGCGATGGCCACGGCCTCACCACCCGAACGCGCGAAGCGGACCATCTCCGCCCAGGGATGCAATTCGACCAGCCGCTCGGCGAGATATACCTCTTCTGGACAATTGAGCGTCGTCATATTGCCTGCGTCGATGACGGCGCGCGCGGCGCCATCCACTTCGGGATGCGCATAGCCCAAAGTGTTCGTCCCGATGCCCATGAGGGACATGTCCACAAGTTCGTTCCCGTCGAGGTCCCACACACGACAACCCTTGGACTTGCTGTAGTAAGCCGGCCATTGTTCGGGCAGGAACATTTCGGCGCGCTTCGAAAGCAGCATGCTGCCGCCGGGAATCACGCGCTTCGCGCGTTTCCACAGCTTCTGCCCCGATCCCATTGAAGCTCCTTCATTACGTTTGAACTGCTGATTGGCCGAGAAGAGCGCCGGCTCCAGGCGACGCAGCTGCATTACTTCCTCCCAACCGAAATCCCGCCTCGGCGCGAAGTGCTCGAATATGCTTGCAACGACAACGAGATCCTGTGGCTCATCAACAGTCCATCTCTCGGCAGAGAAGTCGTCCGCGTTGGATATGACAGATCTGCGAAACAGCGGTGACTTTCGAAGAAACGGTGTGACATGCTCCCTCTCATGCGCTTCACGAGCGTTCTCCCACGCGCTCTTGAGCGCCGCAAAAGAGAACACCTCAACATCCAGGCCGTCTGGATAGGTCGGGGGGTCGATATTGGACGCGTAGTCAACTCCACTTTCCTTGAACGACGAAACAACCTGGTCCACCAGGCGAGCGTCGACCAAAGGACAGTCCCCGGTGATACGTACTATTGTGTCCGCAGCGGCACCCGCAGCAGCATGGTAAAAGCGATCGAGAACGTCTTCCTCGCTGCCGCGGAACGCCGAGTAGCCCAGTGATCGCATGTGCTGCTCGAGAGGATCATTGCGCGGATCATCAGATGTCGCGAGCACGATCTCGTCGATCTGTCGCGAGCCTCGCAGCCGACTGACCAGCAGCTCAATCATCGGCACGCCGGTGATCGGTTTCAACACTTTGTCCGGGAAGCGCGTGGAGCCCATACGCGCCTGAATGAAGGCAACAGTTTTCATGTCAGCTTCCAGCGAGAGGGCTCGAGCAGTTCAACCTCGCCGCTGAACATATCCGCGGGCGGCATCGGCGAAGGTCGCGCATCCGCCTCCAGGATCTGTTCAAGCTGCGTCAAAGTCTCCACCCCCACTACATAGCACTCGATGTGCGGCAGCGAATTGATGAACCCGACCGAGGCTTCAAGCGGCGTGACCTTCTCCTGTGCACACCAAGCAGACCAACGATCCAGAAGCGCGCTCCAACGGTTTAACCACGCGGGCCGACGAAATGCTGGCATCAGCAATAACCCCTGCAGGAACACCGAGCGCACGTGCAGCCGTACGCCCTCCTGCGCCAGCCTGTTTAGCCAGCCGGAATGCTGAAGGCGACGATCAAGCACGTTACACGGAGCCTGCACCATCTCTGGCTTGAACAACGGCCATATCTCATCGAGTTCCGAAGGATCATATATCGACACGCCGACAGCGCCGGCGATGCCGCGCTCACGTAATCGGAGAAGTGCGTTCCGATAAACAGCACCGTGCGGACCTAACAGATCTGCTGGCCTATGCAGCAACAGCGCCTCTACACGCAACACACCCAAGCGCCGCAGCGATTCTTGGACGTGCTGATCTACCCAAGTGGCGACATCGGGTACGTCGCCAGGCAAGGCTGGCAGCTTGGTAACGATACGCCACGTGTCGACACCTATCCGACCAAGCGTGAACTCGCTATCACCGTAGGCGATAGCCGTGTCGAGTGTATTGATTCCGGCTATCGACGCTCGCTTCAGGATCGCGGCGACCGCATCGGCTCCTACCTGACCGCGCTCGTTCGCCACTCCATACTTGAGACCGAATTGCGCCGTGCCAAGAGCCAAGCGCCTCATCGCGGCGGCAGGTGCTTTCGAAGGCATGCGAGGCTCACCCATTCCGCTGGATCATCCGTCCACTGCAGCTCGCTGTGATGGAACTTTTCGTAAGACGCGAGTGTGTACGCGGGATGCCAGAGAAACATCGATTTGTAGTCCATCTTGCGTGACACGAGCCCCGGGACGTGCCTGTAAGGGCGATACACGGGGGCAGGCGCATCGAAATCGAGCAGCAGCATCCAGCCCGGATCGGCGAGCACACGATGAGCTTCATGCGCGATCCGGAACAGATCCTGGTCATCGCACAGGTACAGACAGAATCCGAACACGACCGCGTCGAAGCAAGAGTTCTCGAAGGGCAACGAGTCAGCCGTAGAACGCGTTGCCCTCACGCCGCGCTCGACCGCCCGCGCAACTGCCTTCTCCGAAGGATCGATGCCCGATACATCGTATCCATGCCGGCGATGCAGATACTCAAGGCGCGAACCATCGCCGCAACCGATCTCCAATATGCGTTTCTTGTTAGTCCCGAGAATACGCTGCAATCGCATCGTTACGGGTTCGTTCGACCAATCGCGCGAGGCGAGCGCCGCTTCGTTACGCTCAAACCATGCGTCGCCCTCGGTGGCGAGGAACGTGCTCTTCTGCGGTATCATGCGAGCGCCTCGCGAAGCGCGGCGATCACCTTCCGCTGATCAGCGTCAGTCAAGCCCGCGTACATGGGCAGCGAAAGGCAACGCGAGTAATAAAACTCGCTTTGTGGAAACTGTCCGCCGCGGAATCCGAGCGAGCGAAAATTCGGCTGCGTATGGACAGGAATGTAGTGGACGTTCACACCAATGCCATTCGCGCGCAGTTGCTCAAAGGCCATCCGACGTCCAATAGGAGTCTTGGTTCCATCGATCTGCACCACATAGAGATGTAGTGCCGAATG
>JAEYXD010000001.1 GCA_023428645.1 Pseudomonadota bacterium | reverse complement strand
TGAAAGTCTTGCGCGCGCTGCGCCCGTTGCGCGGCCACGAGGTGCTCACGAAGGCGGTTCGCGGCCAGTACAAGGCGGGCGCCGCGGGCGGCGCGCCCGTCGTCGGCTATCTCGACGAGAAGGACGTACCCAAGGACAGCACGACCGAAACCTTCGTCGCCTTGAAAGTCGAAATCGATTCGTGGCGCTGGGCGGGCGTGCCGTTCTATTTGCGCACCGGCAAGCGCTTGCAGGAGAAGCAGTCCGAGATCGTCATCACGTTCGAGGACGTGCCGCACTCCATCTACGAGCGGCCCGATGCCGCTCACGCGTGGAATCGGCTCGTCATTCAATTGCAGCCGGTCGAAAGCATTACGCTCAGCGTGCTCGCGAAAAGCCCGGGACAGGGCATGCGCTTGAAGCCTGTCGATCTGAGCCTCGATTTCAGCGAGACGTTCAAGGATCGTCCGCTCGATGCGTACGAGCGTTTGCTGACCGATGTCGTCAAGGGCACGCTCACGCTGTTCATGCGTCGTGATGAGCTCGATGCCGCGTGGGCCTGGATCGATCCGATTCGCGAAGCCTGGCAGCAGTACGACGAACGCCCGAAAGCCTACACCGCGGGAACGTGGGGGCCGGCGGCCGCCAGCGCGCTCGTCAGTCGGGACGGCTTTTCGTGGCGCAACGAGTTGTAAGCTCGAGAAATGCCGTAAGCTCCGCGCCTCCGGCCCATCACGCGGCGTCGAGCGCATCGCCTGCATGTCCAAGTGGGTTCACGAACACCGCTTCCCCGACGCAATCGCGCTGTCGCACGCGCTCGCCGGTGAAATCAAAGTCGATCTGGAAGAAGCGATCCAGGTGCGTCGCGCGGCGAGCCTCGTCGTGTCCGGCGGCCGCACGCCCGTGCGCCTGTTCGAGCAATTGCGCAGGGAGAAGTGCGATTGGTCGCGAGTGTGCATCACGCTCGCGGACGAGCGCTGGGTCGAAACGAGCGACCCGGCGAGCAACGAAGGACTCGTACGCAAGCATCTGCTCGCGGATCAGGCCGGCTGCGCTCGGTTCGTCGGGCTCAAGAATCCGGCCCCCACGCCCGAAGCGGGAGCCGATTGGGCGTGGCGCGCGTTATCACGAGTGCCGCATCCGTACGACGTGATCGTACTCGGGATGGGAAACGATGGTCACACGGCCTCATTGTTTCCAGGCTCGCTCGCGCTGGCGCGTGCGCTCGATCCCGCCACGCCGCCCGGCTGCATCGCGGTGAATGCGCTTGCTGCGCCTCACGCGCGGGTGAGTTTGAATCTCGCCGCGCTGCTGGACGCTCGCAGGATCATTCTGCACATCGAGGGCGAGGCGAAGTGGCAGGTTTATCAGAAGGCGCGCACGCCCGGATCTGCGAACGAGCTGCCGGTGCGCGCAGTGCTGCATCAACGAGAGGTGCCGGTCGATGTCTATTGGTCGCCTTGAGCCGGAGTCGCCAAAGCTGATCGCCGATATCGGCGGTACGAATGCGCGCTTTGCCTTGCTCGAGGGCGATATCGCCACTGACGAGGTCGTGCTCGCATGCGCGGATTTTCCGACGCTCGTCGCAGCCGCCGAGCACTATCTCAACGCGGTGGGTGCCGTCGGTGCGCGCCGGCCGGCTCGTGCGGCGATGGCGATCGCGGGGCCGATCACTGGCGATCACATCCGGATGACGAATCACGTGTGGCAGTTCTCCGCGGCGGCAACGCGTCGGGAGCTGCATCTCGACCGGCTGATCTTCTTGAACGACTTCACGGCGCTCGCGATGGCGATCCGGCATTTGCCGCCGCACGAGCTCGAGCAGATCGGCGGCGGGCGGTCCGTGCCCGGCGCCGCGGTCGCTTTGCTCGGTCCCGGGACGGGGCTCGGCGTATCGGGTCTCGTGCCGTCCGGCGAGCATTGGATTCCACTGCAGGGCGAAGGTGGACACGTCACGCTCTCCGTCATGAACGAGCGCGAGATGTACGTGCTGGCGCAGCTGCGGCAACGCTTCTCGCACGTGTCGGCCGAGCGCGTGCTGTCTGGTCCGGGGCTCGTCAATCTGTACGACGCATTGTGCGCGGTCGAGGGCGTGCGGCCGGAGACGCTGACGCCGCCCGAGATCACCGAACACGCGCTGGCCGGCACGTGCAAGCTCTGCTTGGAAACCGTCTCGATGTTCTGCGGACTGCTCGGCACCTTGAGCGGCAATCTCGTTCTCACGCTCGGTGCGGTGGGCGGGCTCTTTATCGGCGGCGGCATCGTGCCGCAGCTCGGCTCGTTCTTCACGACCTCGGCATTTCGCGATCGCTTCGAGGACAAGGGCCGCTATGCCGACTATCTGGCCGATGTTCCGATCTACGTGATCCGCTCCGAGCTGCCGGCCTTCGTCGGGCTCGCGCGCGCGTTCGTCGATCCGGGTCCGCGTTGGGAAGCGGCGTAACGTTGCGCTAGAACTTGACCTGACTGCTCACTTCCAAGGTGCGATGCGGCGGCGCACCGAAGTGGATGGCCGCGAGCTGGCTGTTGCGGCCCATGAAGGCGAACAGACGTTTGCGCCAGTGCGGCATCCCGGAGCCGATCGCGAACACGGGATTCTCGCGGCCGACGACGTACAGCGTATTGTCGGGATCGTACGCCACGCCTTTCTCTTCGGCCGCGCGCAGCGCGCTGACGACGTTCGGCGTTTCCATGAAGCCATACCGCGCGGTGATGCGGCACAGCCCAGGCGCGAGATCCTGAACCTCGATGCGTTCCTCCGGCGGCACGAAGGGCACCTCGGGCCGCACGAACGTCAGCAGCACGTTGCGCTCGTGGAGCACGCGATTGAAGCGCAGGTTGTTGAGCAAGGCGCGCGGCATGCCGCCCGCCTCGCTCGCGAGATAGACCGCCGTGCCCGGCACGCGATGGGGCGGGTCTGTTTCGATCAGCGCGAGAAAGTCGCGCACCGGCATCTGCTGTTTCGAGATCAGCCAGTTCAGCGTGCGGCGGCCTTCCTGCCACGTCGTCATCAGCACGTACACGAGCGCCGCGGTCGCGACGGGAATCCAGCCCCCATGCGCGAACTTGAGTGAGTTCGAAGCGAAGAACAGCACGTCGAGCACGGCGACGACGCCGAGCGCGGCAATCTTCAGCTTGGTGTTCGAGCCCTGCGTGGCATGCAGCAACAGAATGACGAGCACGCCGTCGATCAGCATCGTCGCGGAGATCGCGATCCCATAGGCTCCGGCGAGCTGTGCCGATGAGCCGAAGCCGATCACGAGCACGACGGTGCCGATGTAGAGCAGCCAATTGACGCTCGGCACGTAGACCTGCCCGATTTCGTATTCGGAGGAGTGAGTGATGCGCAGGCGCGGCAAGTACCCGAGGTTCAGGGCCTGGCGCGTCACCGAGAACACGCCGGAGATCACGGCCTGCGACGCGATCACGGCGGCTGCCGTCGCGATGAGGATGAGCGGCGCGAGCGCCCAGGCAGGCGCGAGGTGATAGAACGGGTTCTCGACCGCGCTCGGCGTATGCATGAGCACCGCGCCCTGGCCGAAGTAGTTCAGCGTGAGCGCTGGAAACACGATGAAAAACCAGCCGCGTTTGATCGGCCCGCGTCCGAAGTGACCCATGTCCGCGTAGAGCGCTTCCCCGCCGGTGACAGCGAGGAACACGGACGACAGCACGACGAATCCGGCGAGCCCGTTGTCGGCGAAGAAGCGCAGGGCATGCCACGGGTTCACCGCGAGCAGCACGCTCGGATACTCGATGATCCAGCGGGTGCCGAGCAGCCCGAGAATCACGAACCATACGAGCATCACCGGGCCGAATGCGCGCCCCATCGCGCCCGTGCCGCGCCGCTGCGCGAAGAACAGCGCCGACAGGATGATCAGCGTGAGCGGCACGATGAAGCGCGACAGGCTTGGCGCCGCGACGCCGATGCCCTCCATCGCGCCGAGAATCGAGACGGGCGGAGTGATGAAGCCATCGCCGAAGAACAGCGCGGCGCCGAACAATCCGACCGCGCTCACCGGCGTCCAGAAGTGCCAGTTGCGCGTTGCCGCGAGCAGCAGCGAGCTCAAGGCCAGCACGCCACCTTCGCCGCGATTGTCCGACTTCATCACGATGCCGATGTACTTGATCGAGATGACGAGCGTCAGCGACCAGAGAATCAGCGACAGCAAGCCGATCACGTTCGCAGGCGTCACTGGAATGCCGTGAGCCGGGGCGAAGCATTCCCGGAAGGCGTACAACGGGCTCGTGCCGATATCGCCGAAGACGACGCCCAAAGCCGTCAGGACCAGCTTGCGCTCCGGCCTGTGCTCATGTGGCGTCGCGGCGATCGCGGCTCCGCTTGCGGTCATCGTTGTTCGCGAGCTCGCACCTTGGGGAGCGCGGATTCTACCCGATCGGGTCCGAGCGATCGGTCAGTCGGTATGCCAGGGAGATGGCACGATCAGTCGAATGTGGCTCCCAGCCAGCTGCAGGTGCCGCCGATTCCGGCGCCGATTGCCGCGATCATGACGGTGCGCAATCCATCGACGGGCGCCAAGCCGAGCCCAGTCATGGTGTCGAGCAGTTTCTCGGACAGGCCCGCGGCCTCGATCCATCCGGTGAATGCGAAAGCGAGTGCGACGCCTGCAATCGCGCCGCCGATCACGAACGCGAGCCCTCGATGCCAGCTCCGCGTGAGCGAGCGGAGGTTTTGTTGCAGCTCGTCATCGGCTCGTTGCCTTGCCTGGTCGCGCGTGCGCGCATCGATCGCTTCGATCCGTGCGAACAGTTCCCCGTCGAACGAACTGTCGAGCCGGGGTGCCTCGATATGCGCGGCCAAGACGGCGTCCAGGCGTTTGAGTGCCGCGAAATGCGTGCGGCAGCGGGCACACGCGGCGAGATGCGAATCGACGGCTGCACGCTCGCTCGCAACGACATCGCCGTCGAGCACATCTTGCAGGCGCTCGTTCCAAATCGCGTCGTGCTGGCTGAATTCGTTCATCGGTCAGGCGGCCTCGCGGGCGAGCTCGATCAAGCGCTTACGGGCACGGTGCAGCAAGGCTTTGACGGTGCCGAGCGGCATCCCGAGACTGGCGGCGGTCTGCTCGTAAGACTTGTCTTCCATATAGAACAGCGTCACGGCTTGACGGTAGCGCTCCGGCAATTGTTCCAACATCTGCGTCACACTGACGGTTGCGGAGTCATCCGCGTCGGAAACGGTGAGCGCGGGGATCTCCGGGTGGTAACCCTCTTCGTCAGCGTCGATCGATACCAATGCCCGGCGTTTGCGCAGCTCCGACAAGCACGCATTGCGCGAGATCGCATAGATCCACGTCGACAACGACGACTGGCCCGCGAACCCCGGCAGGGCCCGCCAGATGCGCAAGAACACGTCCTGAGACACGTCCTCTGCCCAGGCGCGGTGACGCAACATACTGAAACACAGGCGAAAAACCTTGTCTCGATAGCGCGGCAGCAACTGCGCGAACGCCTCGCGGAAACGCCTCGCCTGCAGGGCCTCCTGAATTGCAGCATCTGTGTCCGAACCAGGTGCCTGCATCGTTGCGAGTTGAGACACGGGAGCCCCGAAGAAGGTTGCGAATGGCAAACACTCTAATGAGATACGCTGCGGCGTAGTCGGCAGGGGGCTGGCGCTTATCGGTCGTTCACCGCCATTCGCCGGCCGCAACCTTGCAGCGGGGTTCGAGCGTCGTAAACGCAACGCAATTTCGAGGCGACTTCATATGGAAGAGTACATTCCCATCGTCGGGATCCTGGCGGGCACGGGGCTGCCGATCGCCGCGCTCATCGTCTATCTGGTGCTGAACTACAAGAAGCGGCGCTATCTGATGGAGACGCATCACGAGGAGCGCATGGCCGCGATCGAGCGCGGCATGGAGTTGCCGCCCCTGCCGATCGAGCTGCTCGAACCTCGACGGCGGCGCACCACGTCGCTGCTCCCCGGGCTCGTCTGGTTCTTCGTCGGCATCGGCGTGATGATCGCGATGCGCGCGACCGGCACGAGCGAAGGCATGATCGGCCTCGTGCCTGGCGGCGTCGGCGTCGCGTATCTCATCTACTACTTCGCCGAAGGCCGCAAGATCGAAGCCCGACTGCTCGAGCACGATCTTGCGAAGCCCCACGAGCTGAAGGCGTGATGGAAAGTCCCGGCTACGCGCGGTCGGGGATGACGCCGAACTGCCCGCTCTGATAATCGCGGAACGCCTGCTCGATCTGCTCCCGCGTGTTCATCACGAACGGGCCGTAGCGCGCGACGGGCTCGTGTAGCGGCTTGCCGGAGAGCAATAGGAGCTCCGCGGCCTCCTCGGCATTCGTGGGCGTCCCCAGGTCGACCGCATCTCCCGAGCCGAGCAGGGCAGCCTGTCCGGCGCGAATTTCGCGTTCCCCGATCAACGCCGTGCCCTTGAAAACGTACACCAAGCCATTCTGATCGCTCGGGACGCTTTGCTCGACCCGTGCGCCTGGCTGCAGCGTGTAATGCAGCATCTGGATCGGCACGCGGGTGTCGATCCGGGCGGCGACGCCGAGCGCTTCGCCAGCGATCACGCGCACGCGCGCGAGCCCATCGGCGGACTGTGCCTCCGGAATCTGGTTTGCCCGCAGCGTTTGGTAGCGCGGCCGCATCATCTTGTCGGCCGCCGGCAGATTCACCCAGATTTGAAATCCTTGCTGAACGCCGCCGCTTTGTTTGAAGGCCGGCGTCGGCATTTCCGAATGAATGACGCCACCGCCTGCCGTCATCCATTGCACGTCGCCGGCGCGCAGCACGTCGGCGTTGCCGAACGAATCGCGATGCTCGTTCTCGCCCTGCAATACGTAGGTCACGGTTTCGAAGCCGCGATGCGGATGATCAGGCGCGCCGATCGCGCCGCCCGGCGGCCAGTCGACGGGGCCCAGATGATCGATCAGCAGGAACGGATCGAAATGGCTGAACCCGGCAATGGGAAAGGGACGCCGCACGGGAAAACCGCCGCCTTCGATCGTGCTCAAGGCATCGATGACGCGGGCGACGCGGCGCGGTTGCAAAGTCGTGGGAGTCGAGAGTGTGGTGTTCATGGAGGAGAGATTTGCATGGATGCCGACGAAGATCAGCGGTGTTACGGGAATGATATATATGCCCGTTGTACGCGAAGTCCGCACAGGCGCGCGAGCAAACGACTGTCGCCGACTCCCATCGCCTCGCCCTGTCGCTCCTGGCTCTTTGGTCCGTTAATCTCTCGTGCCTCACACACACTGAGGTCCGCATGACCGTACGCATGCTCGTGAACATCGACGTCGACGACGTCGTGAAAGCCGCGGAGTTCTACACCAAGGCGCTCGGCCTCGAGATCGGCCGGAAGTTCGGCCATGACTCGATCGAGCTGGTCGGCGGCAACGCACCGATCTATCTGCTGGCGAAGCCGAACGGCACGGCGGCATCGCCCACCAGCCGGCACCTGCGCTCGTACGCGCGACACTGGACGCCCGTACACCTCGACTTCATCGTCGATGAGATCGAAGGGGCCGTCGACCGCGCGCGCAACGCGGGCGCGCGGCTGGAAGGGCAGATTCGCACCAACAATTGGGGCCGCATCGCCATGCTCGCCGATCCGTTCGGCCACGGGATCTGTCTCATTCAATTCCTCGGTCGCGGTTACGACGAGATCGCGACCCACGGCTGACGCAGCATGACCGAGCTCGTTTGCTGGAAGTGCGGCCACTCGCTTGCGGCGTTGAGTCTGCCGCTCCGCCGCCTCGACGAGTGCAAGCAGTGCGGCGCGGAGCTGCACGTTTGCAAGCTGTGCGAGTTCTACAACACGTCGGTCGCGAAGCATTGCCGCGAGCCGATCGCCGAGGAAGTGAAGGACAAGGAGCGGGCGAACTTCTGCGATTACTTCAAGCCGCGGCCAGGCGTCTATTCCACCGCGGGCGCCGCCGCCGCCGCGCAGGCGAAAGCGGATCTCGATGCCTTGTTCGGCGGCGCGAAGCCCGCGGGCGCCGAGCCGTCGGCCGCCGAGAAGGCCAAGGCCGAGCTCGAGGCGCTCTTCAAGAAGCAATAGTCGCGGCGAGATTCGCGCACTCAGGGTGCCGGCGCGGGGCGCGGGCTCCCCATCGTATGCGCTTCCTGCGCAAGCCAATCGAGCACGCCCGCGACCAGCGGATCGTCGAGTCGCCGCGGTAGACACACCGCGTAAATCGAAAACTCGGACGGCACTTCCTCTGCGAACACCTGCACGAGGCGCCGCGCCGCGAGATCGCTGCCGCTGAACACCGTGGAGGCGATCGCAACGCCTTGACCTTCGAGCGCCGCTTGCAGCATCGCGTTGCGATCGCCGCAGATGATGCCGCGGCGCGCATTCACGCCATTCGCGCCCACCGCTTCGAGCCAACGCGACCAGCTGCGATACGAATCATCGTGCAACAGCGTGTGATGCTCGAGATCGGCGAACGTGCGCAAGGGCGGGCCGCGTTTCAGCAATTCGGGCGCGCACACGATGATTTCCTTCGGCGCCAGCAAGCTCACGACGTGCAGGCTGGGGTAGCGGCCGTGGCCGAAGCGGATGCCGATGTCGACATCCTCGCGCGCGAAGTCCACGAGCCGCGCCGTCGTGCTCACTTGCAGATCGATGTCCGGGAATTTCATGGCGAACGCCTGTATGCGCGGCATCAGCCAGCGTGCGGCGAGCGACGCAAACGTCGTGATCGTCAGTTTGCGGCGGATCGTCGGCGTGGAGACATCCTCGATCGCGCTCGCGAGCCGATCGAACGCTTCGCGAGTCCCGGCCGCGAGCAGCGTGCCGTGCGCGGTGAGCTTCAGTCCGCGTGGCAGTCGCTCGAACAGTTTCGTGCCCAGCCGCTGCTCAAGCTGCTTGACCTGTCTACTGACGGCCGCGTGAGTCACGTTCAGTTCGTTCGCGGCGGCGCTCAGATTCAACGTTCGAGCCGCGACATCGAAGGCGCGTAGAGGGCCGACCGGCAGGCGCTTCATCGCTCGCTAAACCCTGACATTTTTGGGCGGATTTCAAGTGTTCGATCTATGACTCCGAGTCATGGATCTCGTGCACAAAGAGTAGCTAGTGCCCCCATGGGTTCGCCCCTACTCTAGCCGCCCATCACTGATATGCACAGTTGGCCGGAGGCGCTCATGGACGAATATCTGTTCTTGGTCGCGGCGAAACTCGAGGCGGACCGGCGCAGGCTGGAGCGCGAGCAGCGCTTGCACCTGGCGGTGTTCGAGCCGCAGCGAATTCGTCCCGAAGCTGATCCTGACGACGTGCACGGTGGCGGGAGGTCGTCGTCCACGCTCGAATGTAGGGAGGAGTCATGAGGAATTTCATTGCAGCAGCGGCCGCGGTCGCAATCAATCTGGCGTCGTTCGCTGTGTTTCAGCGCAGCGCGGAACAGGCGCTGCCGGTGCCGAACGGAGAAGTGACCGTCACGGAGTTCGACGTGCAATCCGTGCCGACGCTTGCGCAAGTCGCGCGCCCGTCGAATCGCGCGGACTTGTGAGGTGATGTGGAAATGGCGTGGACGGCGGTCGTGGAGCAGGGGCTCGCGTTCCGCCGTTCACTCGCCTGCGCGGGCCGTCGTCGCCACGAGTCGTCCAAGATTGACGAGCGCTCGCTCGATCGTGGTCGTCCACGGCAGCCCGCAGCTGAGGCGTATGTAGTTGCGATATTCGCCTTTGGCCGAGAACACGATGCCGGGCGCAATACCGATGCGGCTCGCCAGTGCGGTCTTGAACAGCTCCGCGCCATCGACATTTCGCGGCAGCTCGACCCACAGCACGATGCCTCCCGCCGGGCGCGTCATGCGCGTGCCTTCGGGGAAATGGCGAGCGATGGCATCGATGAAACATTGCGAGTTCGCCGCGAGCAGGCCGCGCACTCCTCGCAGGTAACGATCGTATCCGCCGCTCGCGTAGTAGCGAGCGAGCACGCGCTGCTGCAGCGTCGGGGCAGCGACGGACGAATAGAACTTCGCCCTGGCAATGTCCGCGTGGAAGGCGGGCGTAACGGCCCAGCCGATGCGATAGCCGAGCGCGATCGTCTTCGACACGGACCCGCACGAAATCACGAGACCCGTGTCGTCGAATGCGCGCATCGAGGGCGGCCGGCGGCTCGCGTGATGCAGATCGCCGTAGATGTCGTCCTCGATGATCGGGACTTCCTTCTCCGCGAGCGCGGCGACGATCTCGCGCTTTGCTTCGTCGGAGGTGAGCGCGCCCACGGGATTGCTGAAGTTCGGCATCAGCACGGCCGCGGCGAGTCGCGTCGTTCGAGCCATCGCGCGCACGGCATCGACATCGATGCCTTCGCCGGGCCGGTTCGGCACCTCGACCACCTTCAGGCGCAGATGCTCGATCACTTGCAGCAAGCCGAAGTACGTGGGCGATTCGACGAGCACCGTGTCGCCGGGCTGGCACAGCACTTGGAGCGAGAGCGTGATCGCATCCATCGTGCCGCTCGTGATCACGACGTGATCCGGATCGGTCGGGGCGCCGGCGAGCGCCATGCGCTTTGCGATCTGGCGTCGCAGCTCGGCGTCGCCCGGCGGCGCGATCAATTCGCCCGCATGCAGCGGATCGTCGCGCAGCACCTCGCGGATGAGATTGTTGAGACGGCGGTTCGGATACTGCGTGGGCGAGGTGAACGCGCCGTTCAGCGCCACGATGTCGGGGCGGTTCAATGCCGCTCGGCAGGTATCCAGCACCTCGGCCGCGACGGAAATCGGTCGACGCGAGCGTGTGATCTTCGGCCGCGGCTGCGGCAGCAGGGAGGGGCTCGGCGGCCGCACATAGAACCCCGACTGCGGCCGCGCTTCGATCAACCCGATGCTTTCCAGGTGCACGTAGGCCTGCACGACCGTCGATACGCTGACACGCGCCGTGCGGCTCATCGAGCGCACGGATGGAATGCGCTCGTTCGTGCGCAGTGCGCCCGAGGCGATCTGCTTTTCGACGAGGCTCGCAACACGTTCGTACAGGAGCGGTGGGCTCGAAGACATGACGGCGGACTCACGGCAGCGTTCGAATCGAGTGCGCCAAGGTCTGTTCGTGACTGTATTGGCGCTTCCTCAGTCTACCTGAATCTGTGCTGCTCCCGTCCACCACGGCAGAGTGCATCATCATGCTGACCGGCTCCATGTCTCGATCGGCCCGCGCCACTCTCGCGATGCTGGCGGCGTTCGCCGGTATTTATGTCATCTGGGGCACGACGTATCTCGCCATCGTGTTCGCGATTCAGACGGTGCCACCCTTCATCAGCGGGGCCGCGCGGTTCCTGATCGCCGCGGCATTGTTGTACGGCTGGCTGCTGTGGCGCGCACCGCGGGCTCCGCTCGCGGGCGTGAATATGCCAATGGGCCTGGTCTGCGGCGTGCTCTTGTCCGGTATCGGCAATGGCTTGGTGATTTGGGCGCAGCAAGGCATTCCTTCGGGCATCGCCGCGCTCATCGTCACCGCCATGCCGGTCATCGTCGCCATCATCGATTGGTTGATGTTCAGCAAGCGCGCGCCGTCGCTGCAGGCGCTGCTCGGTATCGCCGTGGCGATCGTCGGCGTCGCGACGATCATCCTGCATACGCGCACGCTCGCGGGCCAGGCGCAGCCGCTGCATCTGCTCGCGATGATGGGCGCGGTCGTCGGCTGGAGCTTCGGCACGCTGCTGCAGCGGCGCGCCGCGACGGGCGCGACCGTATTGAGCTTTACGTGCGTGCAGATGTTCGGCGGCGGCTTGTTTCAGTTGGGCTTGAGCTTCGTCAACGACGAATGGCAGCGCTTCGACGTGAGCGCCGTGTCCGGCGCGTCGATCATCGCGATCGCGTACTTGATCGTCTTCGGAAGTCTGATCGCGCTGAACTGCTACTCGTGGCTGTTGACGCGCGTGCCGGCGCAAAAGGTGACGACCTACGCGCTCGTGAATCCTGTCGTCGCGCTCATCCTCGGTGCGCTGGTGCTGGGCGAGCGCGTCACGCCGCTCGCCGCGGTGTCCGCCGCGCTCGTGCTCGTCGGCGTCGCGTTGGTTCTGTTCCAAGGTGCGCGGTGGCAGGCGTGGCGCACGCAAGCGGCGTCCTTGCTGACCGGACGCGGCACGAACTGACTCATGCGGCGCCAGGTCGCGTGCGCTCGCGGTGGAACACATAGAGGCCGCTGGCGATGATGACGCCCGCGCCAGCCAGCATGCGTGCGCTCGGCGCGGTCATCCAGATCACCCAATCGAACAACATGCCCCAGGCGAGCGCCGTGTATTCGAGCGGCGCGACGACGGGCGGCGGTGCGCGTCGAAATGCCTCGGTGATGAAGTACTGACCGAGCGCCCCGGCAATGCCGAGGCCGATGATCCACGGCCAGTCCTGCGCTTCGAGCGGCACCCAACCTTCGATGGATGCGACGCCGCTGATGAGCGTCATGACAGTGATCGCCCACACGACCGTCGCAGCGCCGGAGTCCGTACGCGACAAGATGCGAATCGTGAGTGCGTTCAACGCATAGCCGAGCGCCGAGGCCAGGGCCGCGAACCCGCCGAGCGTGATCCATTGGGCGCCCGACGGTTTCAGAACGAGCACGACGCCGCACAATCCCACCAGCACCGCGAGCCAGCGTCGCGGGCCGACGTGCTCGCCGAGCAGCGGCATCGACAGCGCCGTGATCAAGAGCGGCGCCGACATGAAAATCGTGTAGGCGTCGGCGAGCGAGAGATCGCGGACCGCGAAGACGAAAGTCCACAATGTCATGACGCTCAACACGCCGCGGAGGAGGTGCAGGCCCCACCGGTTCGGCACGAGATTGCGCCACGAACCGAACAGCCCGACCGCCGCGATGAGCAGCGGCAGCGATGCGATGCCGCGCAGAAACGTCACCTGCATCGGCGGGTACGTCGCGACGAGATGCTTCATCGTAACGTCCATCATCGAGAACGCGGCGACGGCGCCGAGCATCGACAGAATTCCGGGCAAGTGAGACATCAGGCGGCAAGTCCGTTCTGGGGGCGCGGCAGCCGCGCTGACATTCGCGGCAGTGTACTGCGGCATTGCCCACAAATGCGCTCGGTGGAACCGTGGCGCTTTGCGGGGGTTCTTTTCGTAGCGTGAATACAGAGGAACGGCCCTCCATGACGCAGCTGAACCCGAGCCAACTCCAGCATTTCAAGACAATCCTGCTCGAGCGCGGCGATCAATTGCGCAACGAGATTCGCAGCACCCTCGAGCGTTCGTCGGACGAGACGCACGTGCGCGTCGCGGAGCAAGCACGCGATATGGAGGACGATTCGTTTTCGAATCTGATCGTCGATCTGAACTTCGCCGAGATCGAGCGCGACACCGACGAGTTACGGCGCATCGAGGCGGCGCTCCAGCGCATGAGTGAAGGCACGTACGGCCTCTGCGTGGACTGCGGTGCAGTCATTCCACTGCCGCGGCTCGAAGCGGAGCCAACCGCCTTACGCGACGTACGTTGCCAGGAGATCTACGAGAAGACACACGCCACCGCGAACACGCCGACGTTGTAACCAAAAGATTTTGCAAGCCGCGCCCGCGGCGCTGTGGCTCGCGCGAGCGCAGGCTAGAATGAGCGAGCTTCGCTCCTTCTCATTTCCATTCTGCGAGCCATGCCCATGCGCCAAGTTTTCATCTGCGACGCGATCCGGACTCCTATCGGCCGCTACGGTGGCGCGCTGGCTCAGGTTCGCACCGACGACCTCGGCGCGATTCCGCTTGCGGCGTTGATGCGGCGAAATCCCAGCGTCGATTGGGCCGCGATCGACGACGTGTACTTCGGCTGCGCGAACCAGGCGGGCGAGGACAATCGCAACGTTGCGCGCATGTCGTCGCTGCTCGCGGGTCTGCCGGATTCCGTGCCGGGCGCGACGATCAATCGTTTGTGCGGCTCGGGCCTCGATGCGGTGAATCTCGCGGCGCGCGCGATCCGCAGCGGTGAAGCAGAGCTCATGATCGCCGGCGGCGTCGAGAGCATGACGCGCGCACCGTTCGTCATGGGCAAGGCCGACAGCGCATTCTCACGCGCGGCGAAGATCGAAGACACGACGATCGGCTGGCGTTTCGTCAATCCGCTCATGAAGGCTCGGTACGGCGTGGACTCGATGCCGGAGACGGCCGAGAACGTCGCGCAGCAGTTCGACATCAAGCGGGCCGACCAGGATGCGTTCGCGCTGCGCAGTCAGCAGCGCTACGCGGCGGCGTACGCGAGCAGCTTCTTCGCGAGCGAACTCACACCGGTCAGCATTCCACAGAAGAAGGGCGAGCCGCTGCAATTCGCCGCCGACGAGCACCCGCGCGCGACGACGCTCGAAGCGCTCGCGAAGTTGAAGGGCGTCGTGAAGCCGGACGGCACGGTCACCGCGGGCAACGCGTCGGGTGTCAATGACGGCAGCTGCGCGCTGCTGCTCGCGAGCGAGGCGGCGGCCGCGAAGTACGGCCTCAAGGTGCGTGCTCGCGTCATCGCGACGGCCACCGCGGGCGTGCCGCCGCGGATCATGGGCATCGGGCCGGTGCCGGCGTCGCGCAAGGTGCTCGCGCTCGCGAAGCTCGAGCTCGGGCAGATGGACGTGATCGAGCTGAACGAGGCGTTCGCCGCGCAGGCGCTCGCGGTCATGCGGCAGCTCGGCCTGCCGGACGACGCAGCGCACGTGAATCCGAACGGCGGCGCCATCGCGATCGGCCACCCGCTCGGCGCCAGCGGCGCGCGGCTCGCGACGACGGCTTTGAATCAGCTGGAAAAGACGCACGGCCGGTTTGCCCTGTGCACGATGTGCATCGGAGTCGGTCAAGGCATCGCGATGATCATCGAACGCGTGTAAGACACGCAGCCCGTGCGCTGCTCGGGCACCGTGTCTTGGAGTTCGTGCTCGGCTCGGCGAACCGCCGACAGGGGATTTCCGAAACGTCGACGCGGGATCAACGGCTTAGGCGATCCAGCGCCTCAAGTCATCGCGTCGCGCTTGTTTTGGCCGCAACTGACAACAACTTCAGGAATGAGGCGTTACACTGCCTCGCCTCCTCGAACCGAACAGCCGCGGGTCTGACGTCCATGAGCCAAGATTTCGACGAGCGCGCCAACGAAGTCGTCCCCCAATCCTCCAAGGCGCAAATCCTGCCTTTCGAGCGGCCGCAGTCCGAGCTCCAAAAGGCTGTTCAGCAACGCGCGCAAGAGGCGATCGACCGCGAGCGCGATCGAGCCGCCGCCCGCAAGCCAAAGCCGTGGCGACAAGCACTCGTCCTGGCGCTCGCCGCCGTTCCGGTGTTCATCACGTTCGGTGCCGCCGTCGGCTTCGTCGGGGCGCTGCGACAGTTCAACACGGCCATCTTCGATTCATCCCCAGAAGCGACGTCGCCACCGCCGCAGCAGGCCGTGGATCAGGCGCCCACGAGCGAGCCGGGCGTCGTGATGCTTCAGCCTTATGTCACACCGGCGGCACCTGCGCGGGATAACGGAAACTCCACAGTGACGCGAGATCGCCCTTAGGCGTAAGGTTCAGCTTCGCCGCAGCGAAGGCGGCAACGTAAGTCGCGTTCGAGCGCACGAGCTCGAAACGCACGGAGCGCTGAGACACTTACGATGGGGGGGGATCCCACATGACGCGCATCGTGTTCCACGATTTCGATGAGTTCGCCGACTCCATTCGAGGCATCGCGGGACGCTTCGTCCCCACGGCGAGATCCGAAAACGACTGGTGGGTGGACGTCGCGACGCTCGGGCGCATCGATCTGCAGCAACTCCAGATCGGCGCCGCGGCGACCTATGCCGGAGACGGCACGTCGAACACATTGACGCTCGGCATTCCAATGTCGGACCCGAAGCGCATCCGCATCGACGGCCACGCCCTCGAAGACAATTCGCTCATCTATCTGAAGCACGATCAGCCGTTCACGTTCGCCGCTCGCGAGACGACGCGCTGGGCCGGCGTGACGATCCCGCTGCGCGACGAGACGCACGGAATGTTCGATACCGAGCACGTGATGGCGTCGCTGGATCCCGGCACACGCGCGCAATCGAACGCGAACTCGCTCGATCGTTTGCGACAACTTATTGCGCGCATCACCAACGAGGACGCGATGATCGGCTTCCTCGAGCCGGCCGCCGCGAACGCCGCGGAAGAAGACGTGCTCGCCGCGGTGCTGCAGACGATCGACGCGAGCTCGGCGAGCCGCGAGCGTCATGTCGGTCGGCCGCAGGTCCCGCGCGACCGCGTCATCGCCGATACGCTCGAACTGATCGAAGCGAAGCACGGCCAGCCGCTGTTCATCGATGATCTGTGCCGGGCGACATCCGTGAGCGAGCGAACGTTGCGGAACGTTTTTCACGAATACTTCGGCGTGGGGCCGATGCGCTTGCTGAAAGTGCGTCAGTTGCTGGAGATACGGCGCGCCTTGCTCGTGGCGGATCCCGCTCGCGACACGGTTGCGAAAATCGCCGCGCGGTTCGGCGTGTGGGATTTCAGCCTGTTCGCGCGCAACTACAAGGCGCTGTATGGCGAGTCGCCATCGGAATCGTTGCGACGGCCGCCGAAATCGGCCGACCCGTTCGACGTCTCATGGATTGCGTGCGCGGCGCGCAGGTTCACGCACTTCGATCCCGGGCCGTCCGACCCGACCCGCCATACGCAATGCGCGCCTACAAGCTCGCGCGCATGAACAGCGTGGGTCCGGCGATGCGCATGTCGACACGCCCAGGCGCGCTGTCGTTCTCGGAATCGATGTCGATCGCGAACGAGCGATAGCCGAGCCCGAAGACGAGGTGCGGGTTCACGCGCCAGGCGAGCGCGACCCGCGCATCGAGGAGCGAGCCGTCGACGGCTTCGATGTTCGCCGCGAGGTATTGGAGGCGCGCTTCGACGGACCAGCTCGGCGTGAAGTCATAGCGGCCTTCGATGCCGAGCAGCGGCAGCGGCGCAACGCCGTCCTCGGGATCGCGTACGACGCGGCTGCGCACGACCGCGTTCGCTTCCACTTCCGCGATCTGAATCCCGAACGTCGCCGTAAACTCCGCTCGCTCGCTCGCGATGAAGCGATAGCCGTACGTCAGTCCGAACATCGTGAGATTGAGCTCGCTCGCGACGATTTCGTTGCGCAAGTACACCTGGTCGTCGAAGCGGATGGTTCGCGTGAGCTGTGTGACGGCCGACCGCCGTGTGCTCAAGCCGCTCAACCGCACGAGATGGTGCTCGCCGGGCAGCAGCGTGATCTCACCCAGCATCAGGAATTGCGAATCATCGAGTCCGAGGTCGTCCTCGGCGCCGAGCGTCGTGCCTTGCACGCTCAGGCTCGGATCCAGCCGCAAGGTCGTGTCGAACGTGCTCGCGAGCACCGCGACTTCGGCGCGAAAGCGATCCTCGACGAGGTGCGGTTTGGGCTTCGGTGCCCAATCGGGGAGATTACTGTTCTCGGCGGCGCCCGCACTGCTCGCGGCCCAGCCGCAGGCGGCGACACACGCCAGGGCGAAGCCCTGCAAGGTCGCGCCGTTCACGGTCGAAGTCGATCGCTGCATAAGCATCTTCAAGCTACGGTCGTCCAATGATCGTCCCAGCGAATCGGCGAATCCCGGTCGACGGTCACAAAGTTCGACCGCGAGCGTCCATCGTTGAGCGTGTAAAGCGTGCCGTCCCGTTGCGAAGCGACCAGCGCGCCGTCGGCAAGCCGCGACACTCCATACGTTTCCTCGGCGGGAATGAAGTCGAGGAACGCGCGCTCCGCGAGCGACCAGCATGCAACGCCCTTGCCGTAGGGACAAGCCGCGGCGATCGTGTCGCCCGGTTCGCTCAGTGCGATGCTCGCGACATAGCCGCGGGAGCGCACGCGCGCAGCCGCGGGCAGCGGCAGCAGTTCGAGCCCGATGCCGGGCCGATACAACGCTGCGATCGCGGGTGCGTGCTCTGGCTCGCCTTCGTATTGCAAGCCGACGGCGACGCGTCCGTCCGCGGCGACGGCCAGATGCCGAATGCTCAGCAGATGGTCGGGCAACCGCCATTGCTCGATGCATTCGCCGCTCGCGGCCTCGATGATGCACAGCGACGGATCCATCGTCGGGATGTTGAGCTTGTCTCGATACGAGCGCGGATGCGTGAGGATGCCGCCGTTCGCGACGACGAGCTGCGTGCGATCCGCGGACCACGCAACCTCGTGTGGGTCGATGCCGCGCGTGTCGATCTCGGCCGCGATCGCGAACGTGCGCGCGTCGCGCACGGCTACGACGCCGCGGGCGTTTTCATAGTCGTGCTCGGGGGTGAACAGCCAAGCGCCGTCCGCCGAGAACACGCCGTGCCCCGCGAAGTGCCGGCCGCGCGGCGTATCGCAGGCGGTGCGAACGGTATTCGTGGCGCGATCGAACTCGAACGCGCGTGTGCCTGGCCGGCGCGCGAAATACACGACACGCAGCGGATCGCGCGGATCGATCGCGCAGCCGTGAGCCCGCATCGGCACGCGCGCGCCGAAGACGTGACGGCCTTCGAGATGCAAGCCGCCGACGTATTGATCGCCACGCACGTCCTCGAACGCGGACAGCAGCGTTCCCGCGTGAGCGGCGCGAGAAAAGACCATCGCCGCGCCCCCGATCCCGAGGGCCGACACCGAAGCTGCGCCGACGATGAACGCGCGCCGCGACAGCAAGGACCCGGCGTCACTGCGGCTGGTCGTGGCGGATTCGTCGTTCATGGTCACAGGGAATCCAGGAATCTGAGGAGCGCCTGCCGCTCGGTCTTCGACATCCGCTTATACGCTTCACGCGCCGCCTCGGCTTCGCCGCCATGCCAGAGAATGGCCTCGCTGGCATCGCGCGCACGGCCGTCGTGCAGCAGGCGCGTATGACCGTTCACCGCGTGCTGCAAGCCGAGGCCCCACAGCGGCGGCGTGCGCCATTCCGTGCCGCTCGCGTCGAAATCGGGGCGGCCATCCGCGAGCTCGGGGCCCATGTCGTGCAGCAGCATGTCCGTGAACGGATGAATCTTCTGGTGGCTCAAGTACGGCGCATCCGCGACTTCGCCCGTCGTGAACGTCGCGCGATGACACGCCGCGCAGCCGGCGGATGCGAACAGTTTCGCGCCCGCCTGCACCTTTGGATCATCGAGATTCCGGCGTGCCGGCACCGCGAGCATGCGTTGGTAGTCGACGACGCGCGTGAAGATCTCGTCGCTGATCTCGGGGCTGCCGCCGTCGGGTGCCTCGAGGCATGCGATCTGGACGCTCGTGCAATTCGGCTCGGGACGCAGCGTCGTCGTCATACCGATCTCTTGCGAGAACGCACCCGCCGTCTGGTGCGCGATGTCCGGCTGATTCGCCTTCCAGCCCAGGCGCCCGAGCACGACCTGGTTCTGTGCGTAATCCCAGACGCGATTCGGACGGCCGGAAATGCCGTCGTTGTCTGCGTCGTCCGGATCGGCGCGTTCGAGAATCTGCGCTTCCGGAATCGCTTCGAGCAGGCCCATGCCGAACACCGAGGGCGCGACGCGCGGCGAGAAGCGCGTTTGCGGCGACAGCTCGCCGTAGGCGAGCTCTTCGAAGACATACGTCGGGGCGAGCAGCGTGTACGTCTCGCCATCGGCGAACGTGCCGACGATCTCGCGCGACTCGATGCGCACGGTGCCTTCGGCGGGAATGCTGCCGATCGCGAAGGGGTTGAAGTTGCTGCCGTAATGCGGATCGGCGCCCGGCTCGTTGTTCGTGCCGGGAGTCGGCGTCGCGAATTGCAGCACGAGCGCGACCGGTCGTTCGCCGGCCTGCAACGGCGGTGCGCCGCGGCCGTCGTTGTTGTGGCACTGATCGCAGCTGCGCGCGTTGAACAGCGGTCCCAAGCCGTCGCGGGCGCCCGCGGTCGCGGGTGCGACGACCCACGCGCTGTTGAAGAACGCATTACCGATGAAGAACTCGCCGCGACGTTCGATCTCGAGATTGGCGGCCGGCTGCGAGTAGGCGTTGCGGTTCGTTTCGAAGATCGTCGTCGCGCCGCCGGATTTCACGTTCAACAGCTCGGCCGTGTCGTGCGAGCCGCGCGAGCATGCGGACAACCCGATGACGATCGCCACGGCAGCGAGCCCGCTGCGCGGGCTCCAGCGCGCGCCTGCCAGGCTGGGCGGCAGCAATTCGCGCTCAGTCGCCATCGGTCGCGATCGGAGACAGGAAGATCTGCAGGGCCTTGGCCACGCGCGTGAATGACTGCGTCTGCGCGTGCAGCGAATCGATCGCCGCCTGCACTCGCGCCTGGCCTTCCTTGTTGTCCGGATGGATCTCGCGATCGAATGGCGTCCCGATGTTCTGCAGCGCCTCGCGCGTTCGGGTGAGGCGCGCCTCGATTTCTTCCGCGACGCGCGGATCGGCGGCCTTCACCGCCTCGGCGAGGCTCGCGCCCTCGATCTTTCTGCCGCTCAGGGATTCGTAGCGGCCGAAGTACACGCTGTCGATGCCGGCGCCGTTGCTGCGCAGGTCCGCGGTCGTCGTGTCGCTGAAGCAGGATTGCTCCTCTTCCTGATCGCCGGACAACATCGGCACGTTCATGCGCTCGCTGGCCATCTCGACCTCCGCGAGCGTGATGACGCCGGTCAGCATGCGCTTCAGACCCGTGTAAACGTCCCCCGTCACGAGCGCGCTGCGATAGTTCTCGGTGCCCGGCGGCGGCTCGCGCCACTCTTGCGTCACGCTCTCGACATCGCGAATGAGCAGCGTCGTCGCTGCTTTCAGATACTCGCCGCGCCGGGCGGGAATGCTGTTCGCGTCACCGTTCGTGACGAAATCCGTAAATGGACGCTGCCCCGCGGCTTCGGGCGGCACATTGAGGTCCTGCCCCCACAGCAGGAATTCGATCGCGTGATAGCCGCTCGCAATGTTCTTCTCGCCGCCGGCTTCGTTCTGTGCGGCGATGAGCTCGGGCGTGATCGTCGGAAACTGCGCGGGATTGCCGATGATGTTCAAGCCTGGGGCCGCGCCGTACTGCTCCAGCACGACCGCATCGATATGGTTTTCATCGAGCGGCCAGCCATTGATCTGACCTTCGGGGCCGCCTTCGCGATCGATCGGGCCGGCGTAGAAGCGGAAGGCCTCCGACCTGCTGTAGGGAATACGCGCAGCGATCCAGCGCTCGCGAGCCGCGGTCAACGTCGCTTCGCTCGGCGCCGCGAGCAGCGCATCGACGGCCGCGTCGAGCTCGCGCAGCGTCGTGAGACTGTCCTCGTACGTTGCCAGCACGATGTTCGCGTAGTTCTCGACGATCGGGCGGCGTGGATCGTCCTGCGCCTGCCGCGAGCAGCCGAACAACGACAGTGATGCGGCCAGGACGGCGCAGCCGGCCAGGCGAATTGAAGGGCGCATGGTGACCCGCTTGTAGGAGGTGAAGACAGCTGCGGTCGTTTGGGCGACGGCCAGACCGCAAGCAGCTGAATCAGAACCGGGCCGATTCTATTCGCAATCGAGAATGACTCGCAATTGGTCGGGGCCGCCTCACCAGCCCGCGGCGGCGCGGGATGTCGCGAGGTCGGTCATCGTCGACGCCCATGCGGCGCGCCGCTCGTCCGAGCGGGAACGCTGCGGTCGCACTCTCGCCAACTAGCGCGAGGGCGCCTCGGTGAGCCGCTTGCTCACGAACTGCCAGTTCGCGATCGTCTCGATGACGCTCTTCACGAACCGAGCGCGCTCGTTTTGATAGTCGAGGTAATACGCGTGCTCCCAGACATCGCACGTCCATACGGCGTGCGCATCGCTCGTGAGCGGATTGTCCGCGTCGTGGGTCGTCGTGATTTCGAGCCGGTCGTCCTTCAGCACGAGCCACGCCCAGCCGCTGCCGAACTGCGCGACCGCGGCCTCGACGAATTTGTCGCGGAAGTTCGCGAACGAGCCGAACGAGGCATCGATCAATTCCTGAATCGGCTCGGGCGGCGTGCCGCCGCCGTTCGGGGCGATCGACTCCCAGAAGAAATCGTGATTCCACACCTGGGCCGCGTTGTTGAAGATCTTCTGGTCCTTGCCCGCGCCGCGCGCGGTCGAGCGAATGATCGTTTCGAGGCTCGCGCCATCGTGCTGCGTACCCGCGGTCAGATCATTCAAGTTCTTCACGTACGCCGCGTGATGCTTGTCATGATGGAACTCGAGTGTGCGATCCGACATCGTCGGGCCGAGCGAGTCCTTCGGATACGGTAGCGGCTTCAGCGTGAACGGCATCTCGGTGCGCTCCAGTCATGGGACGACAGTGAATCGAACGCCGTGCCGGCGGAGCCGGTTCCGACGAGTGCAATGTCGTTCCGCAAGCCTGCGAGCGGGAAGTGTGACTCAACGCACGCGCCGCGCTCGTCCGATCGCCAGCGCGCCCGCCGTGCTCGTATGCACTCATCCATGCACTCATCCATGCACGCGGGGTGATTCGCTTTTTTTGTCTCAGGTGGTCGCGGCGCGTGGACAAGAGGGCTATATTCCGGCCAGTTCCGTCGTTGATCGGTCTACATTCGAGGGCCGCGGCGATGGTCCATCAGGTGGGGATCATGGGGCGTCACGCGCCGCTCATAAGGCACCGGACGTACCAGGAGGATGATGGTCGTGAGTAGATCGACAGCGATCGTCTCGACTGTGCTGGTAATGGCGATTCTATGCATCGGCGCAGCGAGCCGCGCGGCTGAGGAAGCCGCACCCAGTACCTTCGTGACGTTGAGATTCGAAGGCACGTGCGACAACCAGAACAATCGCTTGTGGCTGTCGAACTCGCATACGTTCAAGACGGTCGTCACGAAGGTCCGCTGGCGTGCCGCCGGCGGCAAGGATCTCACGGAAGATTTCTATCCCGCGCCGAACTCGCTGCGCGAGATCGGTTGCGCTGCCGAGGCGGAGATTCTCGAGGCGAAGTTCGCGGAGTTCTGACCGCTGTGGTCGACGGTCAGCCAGGCGCGCAGGCAAAAAAAAAGCGTGCGTAACATTCGTGGTGTTACGCACGCCTGCATCCGAGATGGCTCAGGGGGAAATCGACCATCGTCGTAGCACGTGAAATCTGTCGTCCGCCAAAACGAGTCGCGCGTGGGCGGCCTCGAGTGGCGCTCGATCTCTCGGTCACAAAAAGAGTCCTCTGAGGCACCCTGCGCGCCATCGGCCTGAAGTCGTAGCGCTTCCAGCCGATCAGAGGACTTCGTGAGTTACCGAAGAGACTCGATCTGAACGCCGCCAGCGACGCTCGATTTCATCAATGCATGTCGTGTGCCACCGCGAGACGCCGCGAATTTCCAGGCGTTACGGCATGGGCTGCGCCATTTCATGCACCCATGCCGTGCACCGGCGCCCGCTTGCGCGCCAATCAGGTTCATTGCGTGGGCGAAAGAGCACCGACGTAGTGGGATTGCGACGCCTGCGCCGGGTCGTAGCTGCCGAACGACCACACGTGTCCTTCGAGATCGCGGCAGGAGAAGCCGCGGCCCCCATAACTGTGGTCTTCCAGTGGCATCACGATCTCCACGCCCGTCGCATGCGCGCGGCGATGGATCTCATCCACATCGTCCGTGACCACGTAGACCGTTTGTGTCTGACGTCCCCAGATCTCGCCCGGCAGCGTCAGCAAGCGTCCATAGGGCGTGTCGCGATCGGCGGAGCCGAGCATCACCATGCCATGACCGAACGCGAGCTCCGCGTGCACGACGTTGCCGTGCTCGTCGGCATGCAGCGAATGCTGCTGGAACCCGAACGTACTGCAGAGCCAATCGATCGCCTGCCGCGGATCGCGGTACGTAAGACAAGGAATGATCGTGGCGCGGGGGGCTTTCGCGAGCGTATTCATGGGGACTCCTCTGGAACTCCCGCCCACGATACGTACGCCGGTCGCGCGAGAATTGGAAAAAGCCGACATCCCGCGAATCGCGGCAGCCAGGCGCGGGACGGCTAGTCGAGCGGTACGTGGTGTCCGTTGCCGTTCCAGCGTGAGTGCAATTCGCCCGGTGTGAATCCCGAGATCAGGCGGCAGTCACGAATGAGGTGCGACTGATCGAAATACCCGCAGGCGACCGCGAGCTCGCTCCAGTCCGGCGTTGCCTGGCCGAACGTCGCGAACACGCGCTCGAAGCGCTTGATGCGCGCGTAGAGCTTCGGCGTCAGGCCGACTTCGATCGCGAACAGACGCGTGAAGCGGCGCGCGCTCAATCCACAGCGCTCGCTCAGACGCTCGATCGACGGCGCATCCGCCGGCTGCGACAGGCGCCGCACGGCGAACTCCACTTCGGGACGCCGCTGCAACGGCCTGATTGCCTGCGCGAGCAATTCGCGCTCGACGACCGCGAGTCGGGCCATCGGCGTCGCCTCGGCGAGCACGCGCTCACGCAGCGTGCGGCCTGCGGAGCCCCATAGATCGCCGAGATTCGCGTGATCGTTGTGCAGCTCGTCGGCGGCGGGCGCGAAGAACGGCCACGTCCCGCCGGGATGAAACGTGACGCCGATGACCGCGGTTTGCTCACGGTTGTCGATCACCGAGTAACGCGAATGGGCGCCCATGAGCACGGCGCCCGAATAGCTCTCGACGCATTCGTCCCGCGCGCCGCTGTAATTGCGAATCTCGTCTTCGGCCAGGTTGATGACGATGCTGCAGCTGCCATCGGGAAGGATGCGGTCCCTGCCATGCGTCGGCGCGATGCCTTCCCAGTACCACAGATGATCGATGTAGCGATCGAGTGGTGGCGGAGGGCGGTAGCGACAGAAGATCGTGGGAACCATGGCGTTCGACCGTCATCGCCGCGGCGGGCGCTCATTCTCCAGCGCTTCGATCGTCTTCGGCCAGTCGTCCTTCAGCAGCCGCGAGAGCGAGCGATCGGCCAGCAGCTTGCCTCCCGTCTGACAGCGAGGGCAATAGTTCGTCTCGTTGTCCGCGTAGCGAATCCGTTGAATTCTCGTGCCGCACACCGGGCATGGCTCACCGTAGCGGCCATGCACGGCCATGTCCTGGCGGAAGGCCGTGACGCCTTCGGGAAATTCGCCGGCGGCTTCACTGCGCAAGCGCTCGATCCACAGCGTGAGGACGTCCCGGGTCGCCGCGTATAACGCCTGCCACTCGTCCTCGTCGAGATGGCGCGTCTGCGCCATGGGCGACAACCGTGCGCGATGCAGGATCTCGTCCGAATAGGCATTGCCGATGCCGCTCAGAATCGTCGGATCGGTGAGCGCGCGTTTCAGCGTGTGATTGCGTTCGAGCAAGCGTGCGCGAAATTCGTCGCAGCTCGCGGGCAGCACTTCGAGACCGCCGCGATCATGGTCGGCGAGCCGCTCGGTGCCGGCGATGACGTGTAGCGAGGCGCGACGCTTCGTACCCGCTTCGGTCAGCGTGAGGATGCCGCGATCGAATTCCAGCTGCAGGAGCGGCGCGCGGATGCGGCTCGCTCCCGTGTCGTACCAATGCAGGCGTCCCGCGATCATCAAGTGCAGCACGAGCCAGAGATCGCCTTCGAGACCGATTGCGATGCGCTTACCGAGGCGCCGCAGCGCGACGACTCGTCGACCTTCGCAGCTCGACAGCGGCGGATCCGCGGTACGCAGCAGGAACGGATTCTTGACGAGCGCGCGCACGAGCCGGGCACCCACGATCCGCGCCTCGAGCGCTTCGAGGTAGATCGTGATGTCGGGAAGCTCGGGCATGACGGATCGCTAGTGCCTGCGTCGAGCTGCCCTTTTCACAGTTCCCGAAGCCCGGTGGCAATCGGCATTCTTGCGGCACGCAGGCTCGGCAGCAGGCCGCCGACCAGGCCCAGGAGGATCGCGTACATCAGCGCTTGGGCGAGCAGCGCCGGCGTCACGGTGAACGCGAAGCTGATCTGGCTGAAGCTCGAGAAGTTCATCGTCGACGCGCGCACGCCGTTGAAGGCGAAGAAGGCGATGAGCGCGCCGACCGCGCCGCCCGCGAGACCGAGCAATACGCCTTCCGCGAGCACGGACGACACGACCGGCGCCGCCCCGAAGCCCATCGCGCGCAGCGTCGCGATCTCACGTGTGCGTGCCGATACGGCCGAATACATCGTATTGAGCGCCGCGAACACGGCGCCCAGGCCCATCAGCACGGCGATGGCCGTGCCGATCGTGCTGACGAGCGTCACGAGCGAGCGCGACTGCTCCTGGTAGTACGCGCGCTCCGTGAACACGCGCACGTTGAGGCGCGGATCGCTCGTGAGCGCATCCTTGAACGCCCGTGCCGCGGCTGCGCTCGTCAGCTTGGCGCGCATCGACTGGTAGGTCGTGCCGCGGTTGTACGCGTTCTGGAGGACGCTGTCGTTCGTCCAGATCTCGGATTCCGAGACGCTGCCCCGGTCTTCGAAGATTCCGGTCACGTGCCATTCGGTCGTGCCCCAGCGCAGCGTATTGCCGACCTTCAGGCCGCGGAACTGATGGCTCGCGCCGCGACCGACGATGACCTCGAACGTGCCGGGCTCGAACATGCGGCCCTCGACGATCTTGAAGTGCTGACGCAGCTTCGCCGCCTGCGGGCCGACGCCGCGCAGCGGCACGTTCGCCGCGGTGCCCGTGCTCATCATCGGCACGTCGACGACGACGTAGAGCTCGGGCGAGGCGAGGGCGCCGTCGGCATCGCGCTTCACCAGCGTGCTGTCGGCGATCACGCGCGTCTGCTCGAGCGTCAGGCCGCTGCCCATCTCGTCGGTGGCGCCGTTGCGCAGCACGATCGCGACGTCGGTTTGCCCGCTTTCGTCGAGTACCGCGCGAAACCCCTCGCGGATCGACAGCACACCGACGAGCACCGTCACGACGCCAGCGATGCCGACGAGCGCGACGATCGAGGATGCGAGCCGCGCCGACATGTTGCGCAGATTCATCGCCGTGACCGTGCCGATCTGATTCAGAGCGTTGTTTGCCATCACGACTTCCGTAGCGCGTCGACGATCTTGAGGCGGAAGGCTTGCGTACACGGCAACGCTGCCGCGAGCGCGCCGAGCACGACGATCAGCACGCCGCCGACGATCCAGGTTTCGCGCGGCATGCCCAACGTCGGGAAGAACTGTTGCAACGCCGAGGCCATGGCGCCGGCCGCGAGCGCGGCGAGCGCGAGGCCGATGAGGCCGCCGAGCGTCGTGATGAGCAGCGCCTCGCCCAGCACGAGCGCCATGACGGTGGCGCTCGAGAAGCCGAGTGTCTTCATCACGCCGATTTCGTTGATGCGCTCGCGGATCGACTGTCCCATCGTGTTGGCGCTGACGAGCAGCATCGTAAAGAACACGGCGCTCGCGACCGCCGTGACCAGCGCGCCGATGTTGCCGAGCTGATTCGCGAAGCCCTGGATGAACGCCTTCTCCGTGGAGGTCTTCGTCTCGGTCGAAGAGTTCGCGAACAGTTCGTCCACCTTCGCGGCGATTTCGGGCGCGCGGTCGGGATCGTCGATGCGCATGACGACGTAGCCGATCGTGTTCTGGCCGAACTGGCGCGACTCGTTGAAGTACTCGTAGTGGAAGTACACGCTCTGCAGATCGCCGTTCGCCGCCTCGTAGATGCCCGAGACGTTGAAATCCCACGTGGTCGAGCCGTTCTTGTTGGTGAAGATGTTCGAGCGCAGGGAGATCTTCTGGCCGACCTGCCAGCCGAACCGCTCGGCGATGCCCTTGCCGACGATGATGCCGCCGCGGTCCGCGATCCACGCGGATTTCTGCGCGCCGGGCAGCGAGTATTCGGGATAGACGTCGAAGAACAGCTCGGGATCGACCGCGAACGCGGCGATTTGATTGCGATCGTCCTGATAGATGCCGCCGAACCAGTCCTGCGATGTCGCGATCTTCACACCTTCGACGCTGCGTACGCGATTCAGATAGCTGGCGGGAAGCGGCTGGATCAGCGACACCTTGTGAATCGTCATGAGCCGGTCCACGCCAGCGAGCTCGGCGCCGCCAGTGAGCGCGGCGCGCATCGTCTGCAGCAAGCCGAACAACAGGAAGGCGATTGCGATCGACGCCAGTGTGAGCGTGGTTCGGACGCGTTTGCGCCCGAGGTTGGCCCACAGCAGCGGGAGATACCGGGTCATGCGGCTTCCTGCCCGAGCTGTCCCTTGGTGAGATGCAGAGTGTGTTTCGCGCGCGCCGCCGCGTGCGGATCGTGCGTCACCATGATGATCGTCTTGCCCTGCTGCTGATTCAGTGCCTGCAACAAATCCAGGATCTCGTCGCCCGACTTGCGGTCGAGATCGCCCGTCGGCTCGTCGCACAGCAACAAGTCCGGATCGGAGACGATCGCGCGCGCGATGCCGACCCGCTGCTCTTGCCCGCCGGACAGCTCGCGCGGCTTGTGATTCGCGCGCTCGCTCAGGCCGACGAGCCGCAGCGCGGCCGCGCAGCGCTTGCGGCGCTCGGCCGCCGACAGCTTCGTCAACAGCAGCGGCAGTTCGACGTTACGCTCGGCCGTCAGCACCGGCAGCAGGTTGTACATCTGGAAGACGAACCCGACATGGTTCGCGCGCCAGCGGCCGAGTTGGGATTCGCTCATCGAATCGGTACGCTGGCCGGCGATTTCGATCGTGCCGGCGGTCGGGCGATCGAGCCCGCCGATCAGATTGAGCAAGGTCGATTTGCCGGATCCCGACGGCCCCATGAGGGCCAGGAAATCCCCCTTGGGAATGTCGAGATCGAGCGCGTGGAGCACATGAACTGTTTCGGTGCCGCGCCGATAATCCTTCGCGACGCCACGCAAACGGACGATGCTGGGCTCAGTCATTCTCAGCTCTCCTTCATCTTGACGGGTGCGCCGTCGGCGAGCCCGTCGACGGGCTCGGCGACCACGATCTCGCCGGCATTGATGCCGGACAGCACATCGATCTGGCCGTCGCGGACGGCGCCGACGCTGACGGCAATGCGCTCCACGCGCTCCTCGCTCACGCGCCAGACGTACGACGTCTCGCCGTCCTTGAAAATGCTCGAAGCGGGTACGCGCACGGCCGGCCGTGCCGCCGTGCCGGTGTCGCGCTGCGCGCTATCGAGGAAGCTGACCTTCACGCCCATGTCGGGGAGGATCCGCGGCTCCAGCTCGTCGAATGCGATGCGCACTCGCACGGTCGCCTTTTGCCGGTCGGCGGTGGGAACGATGTTGATGACGTGGCTCGGAATCGTCCAATCGGGATATGCGTCGAGCACCGCCTGGGTCTTCTGGCCGGCGGTCACGCGGTTGATGAAGGATTCGTTGACGTCGACTTCGATCTCGCGCGATTCCATGTCGACGATCGTCGCGATGCCCGTGCGCGTGTAGCCGCCGCCGGCCGAGATCGGCGACACCATTTCGCCGGGCTGCGCATCCTTCGACACCACGACGCCGTCGAACGGCGAGCGCACGATCAAGTCATCGAGCTCCTGGGTGCGCACGCGTACGGCGCCTTCGGCAACACTGATGCCGCTCCGCAATGATTCGAGCCGCGCCCGTAATGCGGCGAGCTCCGATTGCGATTGGTCGAGCTGCTGTTCGCTGACGAGCTTGTCGGCCCGCAGCTTTTCCATGCGGGCGGCATTGCGCGCCGCCTCCGAGATGCGGACCTCGACTTCCGCGAGATCCTTGCGTGCCGCGTCGAGCTGGCGCTCCGCGAGTGTCAGTTGTGGGCGCAGCGTCGTGTCGTCGAGACGTGCTAGCACCTGGCCTTCCTTGACCGCCATGCCTTCCTCGATCAGCACTTCGGCGATGCGGCCGGTCGTCTTCGCGGACACCGTCGCCTGGCGGCGTGCGACGACGTATCCGGAGGCATTCAGTACCGCGGCACCGCCCCCCCGAGCACCCCCGCCCGAGGCAGTCGCGGTGGCCGTCTCGACCTCGATGGCATTGTCACGCAATAGCGCGTAGGCGCCCGCGATGAGCGCAAGCAGGAGCACGACGCCGATAAGCCATTTGTACAGGTCGCTCGAGCCGTCGACGGCCTGCTCGGGAGTGCGCTGAATCTTCAAGCTCTCGAGCGCGTTCTGATCCAAGGACATTTGCGTCGGTGCCTGCGGTGTATTGAGCGGGCCGAAATTCTAAGCCTCGAACGAATGTCCCTTAAAGGTAAATCGGCGAATCGCAGCCCGGCACCGGCGAGACAGCGCTCTAACCGCTTGCCGCCGGCCGCGTTCCGTCGAACAGCGACGGCAAGAAGATCTCCGTGACCAGCAGCGGCTCCCCGTGGAGCCGATGCAGCGCCCGTCGTGCCCACAGGTGGCCGGCGCACTCGGGCAGATGCGTATGCAAGGTCCGCCACAACGACGACCGGGAGCACACCTTTATGTACTGTCGCACGCTCGCCGGCGCCCGCATCGCGCCGAACAGCAGCGAGCCGAGCGCGCGCGTGCCCAAGCGCATGAGCGCCCGATTCGCGACCCGTGCGGTCGCCGCGGGAAACACCGTGCGTGCGACGACGAAGGGGGTGCCGCGGACTTCGAGCTGTACCTCGCGAATCCGGCCCGCGCGAGCCGGTGTACAGAGCAGATCGTGCTCGCTCGCAAGAAAGCGGTCATGCCGCTCGGACAATACCCGCACGCGCACCTCGTCCCCGAGCTGGCTTGCGAGATGCGCCGTCAACGAGGTCGGCAGCGCGATCCAGTCGGCCGCGGCGGTAGGAAGGGTCTGCAGCGAGCGCGTATCGATCGTGCGCCAGCGTTCGGCGCGCGGCACATGCCGCGCGATAGGGCGTGTGGAAGGTTGCAAGGGAAGAGCGGTGTGTCTGCGAGCTAGTGAGCGGGCGTCGGCGCCGTGCGATGGGCGCCGACGAGGAATTCATCGGTGATCGGCGAAGTCGGCAGCGTGAAGTAAAAGGCGGCGCCTTCGTTCGGCTTCGCCTCGGCCCAGATGCGACCGCCGTGTCGATCGACGATGCGTGCGACCGTCGCGAGGCCCACGCCCGAGCCCTCGAAATCCGTCGGCGAATGCAGCCGTTGAAACGGCTTGAACAGCTTGGGCGCATATTGCATGTCGAAGCCCGCGCCGTTGTCGCGCACGTACAGCGTCGACATCATGCCTTCCACCTCTTGCCCGACCTCGATGCGCGCCTTCGCGAGCTTCGAGGTGAATTTCCACGCGTTCGAGATGATGTTCGTGATCAGATCCGAAATGAGCCGCCGGTCCCCGTGCACGGTCATGCGAGGCTGAATCGTCACCTCGACGTTGCGCTCGGGATGCTTCTGCCGCAAATCCGCCACCACCGATTCGACGACGGCCGTCACGTCGACGAGCTCGCGGCGCAGCGTGTGACGCGAGATGCGCGACAGCACGAGCAACGCGTCGATCAGCTCCGACATCTGCCTCACGCTCGTTTGAATGCGCAGCAGGCGGCGCTTCTGGTCGTCGGTCGCCGTGGGTCCGAGCGCGAGCTCGAGCAGACCGGCCTGGCCCGCGATCGTCGTGAGCGGCGAACGCAGATCGTGCGAGACGGAGGCGGTGAACGCTTCCAACTCGCGATTGGCGCGAGCGAGCGATTCGTTCGCGATCTGCAGCTGGCGCTGGCTCGGCAAGGAGAGAATCTCGGGGAGGTAACGCCACATCAGGAACGTCGAGGGGATGAGGGAAAGCGCGGTCAGCGCCTTCGCGGCCACGGCGAGCCCATGCTCCGTGTGCCAGAGGTTCCACGCCGAGAGCACGTGCACGAGTCCGGCCGCGACGACGCCGACCCCAAGCGTCCAGACGAGCCAGTTGAGTGTCAGATCCTTGCGCCGCTTCGCCACGTAGACGAGCAGGAAGGGTGTCGCGAAGCAGGCGAGGGCGATCGCGATGTCGGCGACGGCGCTGACCCAGACGAGCGGCGGCGACCAGCCGTAAGACGTACCGATGGGCGTGAACTGTTCGCTCGATCCAGGCACGTTGTCGTACTCCCTCTAGTCGCAAAGACACAGCGCGACATTCTAAGCGCCGTCATCGCTGTGACGTGCTGTAGTTCTCGAGCATCGCTCGGCGCTCGCGCGCATCGCGCCGCCGGGCAACCCTTTCGTCTGCACTCGCTGTCGCATTCCACCGTGCTCGTTCGTCTTGAAGGCGAAGAGCGCTGTCATCGGCTGTGCGGATGGTTCGTTAACCGTACTTTCGGTCGGGACGTGCCCACTCGAAGCGCGTGCACGCGCGCGCGATGTTGCTACTAACGATCTAGTGCACCTGAATGGTGGCGGCGTTTCTCCGCCAAAGGATAGCTAAATAGTCTAGTAAAACTGAACGAACGCAAGCTGCGAAGACACTGCGATGAGCTCGGCCGGTGTGTTGCGACTGTACCGACTGGACGGTTAGCATACCGTCCGGCCGGTACAGTCCGCCGGTCACCCACTCGTCGAGATTTCTCCGGAGGCCCAGTCATGGTTGCCGATCAAACCAGCGTCGGCTCGGCGCGCGAGCGAATTCTCGAGGCGGCCGAACGGGTCATCACCGAGGTCGGTGCGGCTCGAATGACGCTGGATGGAGTCGCTCACGCGGCGGGCGTGAGCAAGGGCGGGCTGCTCTATCACTTCCCGTCGAAGGAATCGCTGCTCGGCGCGCTCGCGCAGCGCTACGTCGACAGCTTCGACGAGTGCATCGGTGCGGCACGCGGCGAGCTGCAGGAAGGCAGCTCGCGGGATTTGAAGGCTTGCATTCTCGGAGTGCTCGGATCGGATCCGCGCTCCAAAGGTATGGGCGCGGTGCTGCTGGCCACGGCCGCGAACGACCTGGCGCTGTTGGAAGTGATCCGGGAGCGGATCGCTGAATACACCGCGGAGATCGAGGCGCAGAGCGCGGACTTCGCGCGCGCCGCGATCGTGTCGCTGGCCGTCGACGGTTTGAAGATGCGCGAATCGCTGCGCATTTCGCCGTTCACGGAAGCCCAGCGCGAAGAGATCGTGAACGAACTTTTGAAAATGGCAGACGAGGCGTACAGGTGAGGCGTTATGGGGAAGCATAGACAACAAGCTTGGCGGAACGCAGCGCTCGGAGTTTTGGTGAGCTGGGTCCTCGCGGGCTGCGGTGAGGAGCAAGTTCAGCACGCACCGCCGCCGCCGGAGGTCGCGGTGCAGACGGTGTCGCAAGACGCGGTGCCGCTCGAGCTGACGTACACGGCCCGCACGATCGGCTCGCGCGAGGTCGAAGTGCGCGCCCGCGTCGGCGGCATTCTGATGAAGCGGCGCTATCAGGAAGGCAGCCGCGTGAAGGAAGGCCAGCCGCTGTTCCAGATCGATCCCGAGCCGATCCGCGCGCGCCTTGCATCCGCGCGCGCCGAGCTTGCGGTCGCGAAGGCGCGGCTCGACGAAGCGCGCCGTCAGCGCGATCGCATCCTGCCGTTGTTCGAGCAGAACGCCGTGAGCCAGAGCCGCCGCGACGAGGCCGTATCCGGCTTCGAAGTGGCGCAAGCGAACGTCATCGCGGCGGAGTCGAGCGTGCGCGTGGCGCAGCTCGATCTCGAGTACTCCGATGTGCGCGCGCCGATCGCGGGCCTCACGAGCCGCGAAGTGATGTCCGAAGGCAGCCTCGTGTCGACCGATCAGAGCTCGAGCCTGCTCACGCGCATCGTGCAGGTCGATCCGCTGTACGTCGAATTCTCGGTTCCTGAATCCGAGGCAAGCCTGATTCGCACGAGCCTCGCGCCCGCGAGCAAGTCCGCGCCGCCGATCGTGAAGCTCGTACTCGATAACGGCGCCTCGTATCCCGACGCGGCAAAGGTCACGTTCGTCGACAACGCCGTCGAGCTGAATTCAGGCACCGTGCGCGTGCGCGCCGTGCTGCCCAACCCGGAAGGAAAATTGCTGCCCGGCCAGTTCGTCCGCGCGAAGGTGGAAGGCGTATCGCTCACGAACGTCGTCGCCGTGCCGCGCAAGGCGATCGTCGCGAATGCGCAGGGCTCGTTCGTCATGATCGTCGACGCGGACCAGAAGGCGGAGATGCGCCCCGTCCAGCTCGGCCGCAGCATGGGCAATGAAGTGCTCGTCACGAACGGCTTGCAGGCCGGCGATCGCTACATCGTCGAGGGGGCGTTCATGCGCGTGCAGCCAGGCATGCAGGTGAACACGGTTTCGGTCGACGGCGTGGCACGCCAGGCCGAGAGCGTGAAGCCCGGCGTCGAAGAGCAAGCCGCCAAGGATCGGGAGGCCGCATGATTTCCCGCTTTTTCATCACGCGCCCGATTTTCGCGTGCGTGATCTCGGCCTTCATCGTGCTCGCCGGCCTCGGCGGCATGAGGGCGCTGCCGATCTCGATGTACCCGAACATCATCCCGCCGATGGTGACGGTGACAGCGATGTATCCGGGCGCGACCGCCGAGACGATCGCCGAAACCGTCGCGGCGCCGATCGAGGAGCAGATCAACGGCGTCGAGAACATGCTGTACATGACGTCCGTCAACTCGGGCGACGGTACGCTGATGATCACGGTGACGTTCGCGGTCGGCGCCGATCCGGACATGGCCGCGATCAACGTGAACAACCGCGTGCAGGCAGCCGTGCCGCGCCTGCCGGAGGACGTGCGCCGGCAGGGTGTCGTCGTGCGCAAGGCGTCCATGAACTTCTTGCAGATCATCGGCATCACCTCGCCCGACGGCAGCATGAGCGCGCTCGAGCTGTCGAGCTACACGACGCTCAACATCCTCGATGAGATTCGCCGCATCCCCGGCATCGGCGACGTGCAGATGTGGGGTCAGAACTATGCGATCCGCATCTGGATGCAGCCCGACAAGCTCGCGCAGCTCGGCCTCACGCCCGCCGACGTTACGGCCGCCGTGCGCCAGCAGAACTCGCAGTTCGCGGCGGGGCGCGTCGGCGTCGAACCGATCGATCTGAACGTCGACTTCACCTACGCGGTCACCGCGCAGGGCCGGCTCGAAACGCCCGAGGAATTCGAGCAGATCGTCGTGCACACGACGCCTAGCGGCTCCATCGTGCGGTTGAAGGATGTCGCACGCGTCGAGCTCGGCGCGCAGACGTACAACTTCAATTCGTTCGTCGGCGGCAAGCAGGCGATCGCGATCGGCGTGCTGTTGCAGCCAGGCGCGAACGCGCTCCAAACGGGCGAGGCGATTCGCGCGCGTATGCAGGAACTGTCGGCGGAGTTTCCGCAGGGCATGTCCTACGACATTCCGTACGACACGAATCTGTACGTCGAGGTGTCGATCAAGGAAGTCGTGAAGACGCTGATCGAGGCGATGATCCTCGTGTTCTTCGTCGTGCTGATCTTCCTGCAGAACTTGCGCGCGACGATCATTCCGATGCTCGCCGTGCCGGTGTCGCTGATCGGCACCTTCGCGGCGATGCTGATGCTCGGCTTCTCGATCAACATGCTGACGCTGTTCGGCATGGTGCTCGCGATCGGCATCGTCGTCGACGATGCGATCGTCGTGCTCGAGAACGTCGAGCGCATCATGACGACCGAAAACCTGCCCGCGCCGGAAGCGACGATGAAGGCGATGGCGGAAGTGACGCGCCCCGTCATCGCGATCGTGCTGGTGCTGACCGCGGTGTTCCTGCCCGTCGCGTTCATGGGCGGCCTCGTCGGCGAGATGTATCGGCAGTTCGCGGTGACGATCTCCGTGTCGGTCGCGATCTCCGGCTTCGTCGCGCTGACGCTGACGCCGGCCTTGTGCGCGCTGCTGCTGCGGCACGATCACGTCGTTTCCAATCGCTTCCTGCGCTGGTTCAACGACTGGTTCGGCCGTATGACGCATCGCTATGAGCGTGGCGTGCAATTCATCATGCGTCGCGGTGTGATCGCGGCCGTCGTGTTCGGCGGCATGGTGCTCGCGACGATCGGCCTGTTCCAGCACGTGCCGAACTCGCTTGCCCCGCAGGAGGACCAAGGCTACGTGTTCGTGATCGGCGCATTGCAGGACGCGGCGTCGCTCGATCGTACGACCAAGGCGATCACGAGCGTCGACGACGCCATCCGCAGCAACCCGGCCATTCAGACGACGGTCGGTATTGCCGGCATGGACGCACTGACGCAGGCGTTCAAGACGAACGGCGGCATCATCTGGCTGCCGCTCAAGCATTGGGACGAGCGCAAGGGCGATCCGAATCAGACGCCCGAAGCAGTCATCGGCTCCGTGTTCATGGAGAGCAGCAAAGTGAAGGACGCGATGTTCTTCGCCGTGCCGCCGCCGCCGATCGAGGGTCTGGGCATGACCGGCGGGTTCGAGGCGTACATCCAATCGCGCGGTCGCGGGTCGCCGCAGGATCTCGAAGCGGCCGCCTACAAATTCGTCGCCGCGGCGTCGCAGCGTCCGGAGCTGGCGGGCGTCATGACGACGTTCAGCGCGAGCGTGCCGCAGATGCGCATCGATCTGGATCGCGAGAAGGCGATGACGCTCGGCGTGCCGGTGACGGAAGTGTTCGAAACGCTGCAGAGCACGTTTGGCGCGATGTACGTGAACGACTTCAATCTCAACGGCCGCGTGTACCAGGTGCAGTTGCAGTCCGAGCCGCGCTTCCGCGCGTATCCGGAAGACATTCGCAACGTGTACGTGCGTTCGAAGTCCGGCCGGCTCGTGCCGCTGACCGCGATCGCGTCGATTCGCGAGGTCACCGGCCCCGAGATCGTCGAGCGCTTCAACGTGTTCATGGCGGCGAAGGTGATGGGCAGCGGCGCGCCGGGCTACAGCTCCGGCGACGCGATTCGCGTGGCCGAAGAGGTTGCCGCCGAGGCACTGCCGCCGGGCTATGAGCTCGCGTGGACGGGCACCGCGTATCAGGAAAAGGTGAGCGGCGGGGCGTCGAACAGCGTGTTCTTGCTCGGCGTACTGATGGTGTTCTTGATCCTCGCGGCGCAGTTCGAGCGCTGGACGCTGCCGCTCGCGGTGATTCTCGCGGTGCCGTTCGCGGCATTCGGCGCCTTCGCGGCCGTGTTCATGCGTGGTCTCGAGAACGACATCTACTTCCAGATCGGCATGCTGACGCTCGTCGGCCTGGCCGCGAAGAACGCGATCTTGATCGTCGAGTTCGCGATGATGAAGTATCACGAGGGCATGCCGCTCGCGCAGGCGGCGGTCGAGGGCGCGAAGCTGCGCTTCCGGCCGATCATCATGACGTCGCTCGCGTTGATCTTCGGCGTGTTGCCGTTGGCGATCAGCACGGGCGCCGGCGCGGCGAGCCGGCATTCGCTCGGCACTAGCGTCATCGGTGGCATGCTCGCGGCGACGTTCATCGCCACGTTTTTCGTGCCGCTGTTCTTCAAGTGGATCGCGGGTTGGAGCGAGCGGCGTGCCGAACGGCGTGTCGCCGACAAGCCGGTCGCGACGACCCATACCTAAAGGTCTTTGCGGTCGCTCCCTGATGCGTTCCTTCCCCCGCGTAGCGGGGGAAGGACAGGAAGGGGGCGGGCCGAACCTGGAAAAAGCTTCAACAGAAATCCTGACTGCAATGATGAAAACAACGTTTCTGGCCATCGCAGTGGCGGCCGTGCTGAGCGGCTGCGTCGTTTCCAGTGTCGATCCGCAGAAGCCCGAGCTGCCGCTGCCGGACAGCTTGCCCGCCGTCGATCGCGAGACCGTGCAACTGCCGAATCCGTGGTGGACGATGTTCGCCGATCCGGTCTTGAACCAGCTCGTCGACGAGGCGCTGCAGTACAACACCGACGTCGCGGTCGCCGCGGCGCGCGTCCAGCAGGCGCGCTCGCTCCTGCGCATCACGAACGCGGATCGCTTGCCGACCTTCAACATCGAGGCAAATGCCCAGCGCACGAAGACGAGCGCGGACATCCTGCAGATTCCCAACATCCCGCTCACCCAGGATCAGTACACGGTGCAGGGCGTCGTCGGGTACGAGCTCGATCTGTGGGGTCGCTATCTGCGCGCATCCGAGTCGGCGCGTGCGGAACTGCTCAACACCGAGTACGGCCGCGAGGCGACGAAGCTCGCGTTGACCGGCGATGTGGCGCGCGGCTATTTCGCGCTGATCGCCGCCGCCGAGCAGCTCGCGCGCGGGCGCGACACGCTCGCGACGCGCGAGGAATCGCTGCGACTGGAACAGCTGCGCCTGGATGCGGGCGAGAGCGACGAGTTCACGTACAAGCGCGCCGAAGCGGATGCCGAAGCGACGCGCACCTCCGTCTACCAGCTGGAGCTCGAAGTCACGCGTCGCGCGACGTCGCTCGGCGTGCTGCTCGGGCGCTCGCCCAAGGATCTCGTCGACCGTGCGATTGCCACGGGCGAGATCGAGCTGCCGCAACCGGTCGCCTTGCCGGCCGCGCTGCCATCGAGCGTCATCGAGCGGCGCCCCGACATCGGGGCGGCCGAAGCAGCCTTGAATGCGGCCGCCGCCGATATCGGCGTGGCCCGTGCGGAGATGTTCCCGAGCATCAGCCTGACGGGCGTGTTCGGTGTCGCGAGCCGCGAGCTCGGCGACTTGTTCAAGGGCGACAACGCCCACGCATGGGCCGCGGCCGGCGGCATTTTGCAACCTGTCTTCCAAGGCGGCCGCCTGCGCGCGAACGTCTCGCGCACGGAAGCCGTTCGTGCGGAGCGCAAGGCGCAGTACGCGCGCACCGTGCAGGAGGCGTTTCGCGAAGTGCTCGATGCGTTGAATGGTCAACGATTGATCGAGAGCGTCCGCACATCGAACAGTGCGCAAGTCTCCGCGCTGGCGCGCGCGACCGAGCTGGCCGAGCTGCGCTACCAGCAGGGGGATATCGCGTATCTCGAGCTGCTCGATGTGCGCCGCGGCCTCTATCAGGCGCAGATCGATCTGGTGGCGGCGCAGCGTGA
>JAEYXD010000247.1 GCA_023428645.1 Pseudomonadota bacterium | reverse complement strand
CCGTCTCACCGACGCTGAACGGCGGGAAGTTGTAGTGGAGCATGAACGGCTCTTTGCGCTCGCCCGTCAGTGCATCGATGATCTGCGCATCGCGGCCGGTGCCGAGCGTCGTGGCGACGAGCGCCTGTGTCTCACCGCGCGTGAACACCGCCGAGCCGTGGGCACGCGGCAGCACGCCCGTCTTGATCGTGATCGGACGCACCGTCTTCGTGTCGCGCCCGTCGATGCGCGGCTGGCCTTCGAGGATGCGGCGGCGCACGAGGCGGTACTCGAGATTCGCGAACTCCTTGGAGACAGCGTCCGGCTCATATGCAGGCGTGTCGCCGCTCGCCAGGGCGAGCAGCGCGGCCGCCTTGGCCTCGCTCACCTTCGTCTGGCGATTCTGCTTTTCGGTCGTCTGGTATGCGAGCGTGAGCGCGGCTTCGGCCTGCGCCGCGACCGCGGCTTCGAGCGCGGCATTCGCCGGCGCCGGCTGCCAGTTCCACGCGGGCTTGCCCGCCTCCGCCTTCAGCTCGTTGATCGTCTTGATCGCGATCTGCATCTGCTCATGGCCGAAGACGACGGCGCCGAGCATCACGTCCTCCGGCAAGCTGTCCGCTTCGGATTCGACCATCAGCACGGCTTCCGCGGTGCCGGCGACGACGAGATCGAGGCGCGAGTCCTTCAGCTGCGAGGCCGTCGGATTGAGGAGGTACTGACCATCCTTGTAGCCGACCTTCGCGGCGGCGATGGGTCCCTGGAACGGCACGCCCGAGAGCGCGAGCGCGGCGGACGCGCCGATCATCGCCGGGATGTCCGCATCGACTTCCGGGTTCAATGAGATGACCGTTGCGACGACCTGAACCTCGTTGAGGAAGCCTTCCGGGAACAGCGGGCGGATCGGACGATCGATCAGACGCGACGTGAGCGTCTCCTTCTCCGAGGGCCGGCCCTCGCGCTTGAAGAAGCCGCCGGGAATACGGCCGGCCGCATACGTCTTCTCGACGTAGTTCACCGTGAGCGGAAAGAAGTCTTTTTTCGGATCGGCGGCCTTGCGCGCGACGGCGGTCACGAGGACGACGGTGTCGGCCATTGACACCACAACGGCGCCGTCGGCCTGCCGCGCCAGCTCCCCGGTTTCGAGGGTGACTTCATGCTGGCCATAGGTAAACGATTTCTTGATTACGCTCACGATGCTTCCTAAGCCGGGCTAGCCGGCGCGATTTTCTTGCCTTGGAGAATTCGGATGGGCTCGCAGCGAGGCGGGTCGACGCGAGCAGCGCCGCGCGCTAGAGGCGCGCGCGGCGGCGTGATGAATGGTCCGTCAACGACTTGCGAATGGCGGAACATTACGAGCTGAATGAGAGAGTGCCGGTCGAGGCCGGCGCCGACCTAGCGCCGCAGACCGAGGCGGGCGACGACGTCCGTATAGCGCTCGGGAGCGGAGGACTTCAGGTAGTCGAGCAGCTTCCGGCGCTGATTCACCATCTTCAACAGGCCGCGACGGGAAGCATGATCGCGCTTGTGCGTGCTGAAGTGCTCGCCGAGCTCGTTGATACGTGCGGACAAGAGCGCAATCTGCACTTCCGGTGAACCCGTGTCGTTCGCACCGCGTCGATACTGCTCGACGATTCCGCCTTTTTGCTCGCTGGACAATGACATCTTGCTCGATTCCTATCGCCGGTATCCCGGCCGTTTACAAAACTGTGGCCCCTTTAAGAAGCCGCGCATTCTACTCGCGCGCCCCCGGCGATCTCAAGCAAAAAAGCCTTGAATATCGGGGGCCTTGGGACCTGACGGCGGCTCAAGGGGGTCAGGAGGCGCCCGCCTCCACCCCCACGAACAGACGCACCGGCTTGACACGCCCGTCCGGCTGCCCCTCGACCAGGCCCAGGAAACGCCCGTCAGCCCCGTACGCACGCAAGGGCATCGGCGGCGCAACCTCTGCGGCTGCAACGGCTTGGCCCTTCATGAGGGCACGTTCGCTGACATCGCTGAGAACCGCCGCTCCCAGGTCGACAAATGCGATGTCTGCCCCGAGCAGGATCTCGTCCAGGGCCCGCGTACCGCCACTTTCGCGCCGCTGCCGGAGGTCGTCCCAGGTGTACATGGCGTAGGCGTCGAACGGGTTTACCCCGGTCCGACGCAGCGCGGCGACATAACCCAACGTGCCGAGCTTGGCCGCGACGTCCGCCGCAAGGGAGCGAATGTAGGTGCCTTTCGAGCAGCTCACCTCGAAATCGAGCCGATCCGGCGTCAGCTCCAGGCGGGCGATGGCATCGATCGTGATCTTGCGCACGGCGCGCTCGACCGATTCACCCCGGCGCGCGAGCTCGTACAGGCGCTTGCCCTCGTGCTTCAGCGCCGAATGCATCGGCGGCACTTGCTCCTGCTCGCCGAGGAAACTCGCGAGGACGCCATCGACGAGCGCTTCCGTCAACTCGGGAATCGGGACGCGCTCGACGACTTCCGTCTCGCAATCCAAGGATTCGGTACGCGCGCCGAGCTGGACGCTGACGCGATAACGCTTGCCTGCGTTGAGCAGACGGCCGCACACCTTCGTCGCCTGCCCGAAACACACCGGCAGCAGCCCGGTGGCAAGCGGATCGAGGCTGCCCGCGTGCCCGGCCTTCTTGGCGCCGAACAGCTCGCGCACCTGCTGGAGGGCCGCGTTCGACGACAGGCCGAAAGGCTTGTCGAGCAGCAGGATTCCGTCGATGTCGCGATGGAAACGACGCGGTTTCGACATCGGCTCAGCGCTCGTCCGGCGTCGAATCGTCATCGACGTGCCGCGACTCGTCGTCCTTGACCGCCTTGTGAATCAGCTCGGAGAGCTTCGCGCCCTTCTCGATCAGCTCGTCGTTCACGAAGCGCAGCTCCGGGCTGTGCCGCAGCCCGAGTGCGCGACCCACGGGTCCGCGCAGCATGTCGGCCGCGTCGTCCAGAATCTCCTGGGCGATCGATTGCTCCGCGCCGAGCACGGAATAGAACACTTTCGCGTAGCTCAGATCCTTCGAGACCTGCACTTCGGTCAAGGTGACCATGCCGAGGCGCGGATCACGCACTTCACGGCGAATGAGCTCCGAAAGCGCCCGCTGAATCTGGTGCGCGACGCGGCTGCTGCGCGGAAAGGACTTGTTGCTCATAGGAAGATAGAAACGATCGTGCGCCGGCCAAGTTCGATCGGCCGGCGCACGCTTTCGGAAGTGACTCGCCTTACGCGACCGTGCGTGCGACTTCGACGCGCGAGAAGCACTCGATCTGATCGCCGACGCGCACGTCGTTGTAGTTCTTGACGCCGATACCGCACTCGGTACCCGCGCGAACCTCGTTGACGTCGTCCTTGAAGCGACGCAGCGATTCGAGGCCGCCCTCGAAGATCACGACGTTGTTGCGCAACACGCGAATCGGATTGTTCCGCCGCACGTAGCCGTCCGCGACGATACAGCCCGCGACCGTGCCGAACTTGCTGGAACGGAACACCTCGCGCACCTCGGCGAGGCCGACGATCTGCTCCTTGATCTCTGGCGCCAGCATGCCCGAGAGCACCTGCTTCACGTCGTCGATCGCTTCGTAAATGATGCTGTAGTAGCGAACGTCGATGCCCGATTCCTTGATCATGTTGCGAGCCGAGCTGTCGGCGCGAACATTGAAGCCGATGATGCGGGCATTCGCTGCCTGCGCCAGCGTCACGTCGGACTCGGTGATGCCGCCGACCCCGCTCGAAACGACCTTGACGGCCACTTCGTCGGTGGACAGCTTCGTGAGCGAATCGCGCAAGGCTTCCGCGCTGCCCTGCACGTCCGCCTTGATGACGACCTGCACGGTGGCGACCTTGCCGTCGCCCATCTGCGAAAGCATGTCTTCGAGCTTCTGCGGCCCTTGTTTCGCGAGCTTCGTGTCGCGGTACTTGCCTTGACGATACAACGCGACTTCGCGCGCCTTGCGCTCGCTTTCGACCGCGAGCAGCTCGTCGCCAGCATTCGGCGCACCCGACAAGCCGAGCACGACGACCGGCAACGACGGACCGGCTTCGGTCACCGGCTGACCCTTCTCGTCGAACATCGCACGGACACGGCCGAACTCCTGGCCCGCGATGATCGGATCGCCCGGCTTCAAGAGGCCACGCTTGACGAGCACCGTCGCGACCGCGCCGCGACCCTTCTCCATGCTCGACTCGATGACGACGCCGGCCGCGAGCCCCTCGCGCGATGCCTTGAGCTCGAGCACGTCGGCTTGCAGCACGAGCGTATCGAGCAGCTCATCGATGCCCTGGCCGGTCCGCGCGGACACTTCTACGAACAACGTGTCGCCGCCCCAAGCTTCGGGCAGCACGCCGTACTGCGACAGATCCTTCCTGACGCGCTCCGGATCGGCATCGGGTTTGTCGATCTTCGTGATGGCGACGACGATGGGAACCTCGGCCGCCTTCGCGTGCTGAATCGCCTCGATCGTCTGCGGCATGACGCTGTCGTCAGCGGCCACGACGAGCACGACGATGTCCGTGATCTGCGCGCCGCGCGCGCGCATCGAGGTGAACGCGGCGTGACCCGGTGTATCGAGGAACGTGACGACGCCCTTGCCGGTCTCGACGTGATAAGCGCCGATGTGCTGCGTAATGCCGCCGGCCTCGCCCGCAGCCACTTTCGTGCGACGGATGTAGTCGAGCAGCGAGGTCTTGCCGTGATCGACGTGGCCCATGACGGTGACGACCGGCGGACGCGGTGCCAGCTCGTGCTCGGCATCCGACATCTGCAGCTCGTCGTCGATCGCGCTTTCCTTCACGACGACAGCGGTATGACCGAGCTCCTCGACGACGAGCACGGCCGTATCCTGGTCGATCGGCTGATTGATCGTCGCCATGACGCCCATGTTCATCATGACCTTGATGACTTCGTTCGCCTTCACGGCCATGCGCTGCGCCAACTCGGCAACGGTGATCGTCTCGCCGATCTGCACGTCGCGCTTGACCGGCGCGGCGGGCCGCTCGAAGCCATGCTGCGAGGCGACGTTGATCGACGACGGCTTGCGCGAGCGGCTGGTCTGCGCGTACTGCTTCTTTTTCTTGAAGCGCGCGCTCGCATCGCTCGAAACGTGCAGCTCCGTACGCTGGAATTTCTGCGGTTGCGCTTGGGTCGTCTCCTTCGCCTTGCGCTCGGCTTTCGCCGCTTCCGCCTGACGGCGGGTCTCGGCCTCGGCGCGCTCGCGTGCTTCACGGGCCTCGCGGGCTTCGCGAGCTTCACGCGCCTCGCGCAGCCGCTCCACTTCTTCCTCGGCGCGCTGACGTGCCTCGGCCTCGGCGCTCTTCAACGCCTCCGCCTCGAGGCGCTCGCGCATGCGCTGCTCGGCCTCGCGAGCCTCGATCTCGGCCTGCTCCCGCTGGCGCTGCAGCTCCTCCTCGGACAGCTTCGCGCGCTCGACCTCGACCTGCTGCGTCGTCGCCTGCTTCTGCAGGACGCTGCGGTTCAGATAGGTTTTCTTCGTGCGCACTTCCACGTTCACGGTGCGCGCACGGCCCTGGGGCGACGCGACCTTGATCTGGTCCTGCGACTTGCGCTTCAGCGTGATCTTGCGCGGCGCCGTCGCGTCCTCCGAACGGCCGTGGGACTTACGCAGAAACGTAAGCAGCTCCATCTTTGCTTCGTCGCTGATCGTGGCATCAGCGCCAGCGACTTGAATGCCGGCCTCATCGAGCTGCGTGAGCAGCCGCTCGACCGGTACCTTCAGTACCTCGGCAAATTGTGTGACTGTAACGTCCGCCATAAGGACCCTCCCGCTCCGCGCTTAGGCTTGCTGCCCAGCGCCCTCGAACCAATGCTTGCGCGCAGCCATGATCAGAGCACCGGCGCGCTCTTGATCGATGCCGTCGATTTCCATCAGATCATCGATGGCTTGTTCGGCCAGATCTTCGCGCGTGACGATGCCCTTGCTGGCCAATACCTGCGCGAGCTCCCTGTCCATGCCGTCGACCTCCAGGAGGTCGGGGGCAGGCTCGGCGCTATCGATTTCTTCTTCGCTCGCGATCGCTTGCGTGAGCAGCACATCGCGCGCGCGATTGCGCAGCTCCTTGATGATGTCTTCGTCGAATTCCTCAATGCCGGCAAGTTCCGACGCCGGCACGTAGGCGATTTCCTCCACGGTGGAGAAACCTTCCTGCACGAGGATCTGCGCGACCTCCTCGTCGACGTCGAGCTGCTTCTGGAACATCCCGACGAGTTCGCGCGACTCGCCTTCGCTCTTCGCTTCGGCGGCCTGCTCCGTCATGACGTTCAGCTCCCAACCCGTGAGCTCGCTCGCCAAGCGAATGTTCTGGCCGCCGCGGCCGATTGCCTGCGACAGCTTCTCTTCGGTGACGGCGATGTCCATCGAGTGCGAATCCTCGTCGACGACGATCGACACGACCTCCGCCGGCGCCATCGCATTGATGACGAACTGTGCGGGATTCTCGTCGTACGGAATGATGTCGACACGCTCGCCCGCGATCTCGTTCGACACGGCCTGCACGCGCGAGCCGCGCATGCCGACGCACGCGCCCACCGGGTCGATGCGGCTGTCGTTGCTCTTCACGGCGATCTTGGCGCGTACGCCCGGATCGCGAGCAGCGCCGAGGATCTGGATGAGGCCCTGGCCGACTTCCGGCACTTCGAGCTTGAACAACTCGATCAGGAATTCCGGCGCCGTGCGCGACAGGAACAGCTGCGGACCGCGCTGCTCGGAGCGCACGTCCTGGAGGTAGGCCTTGATGCGATCCTGCGAACGCACCGGCTCGCGCGGGATCATCTGGTCGCGTGCGATGAAGCCCTCGGCGTTCGCACCGAGATCGACGAACACGCCGTTGCGGTCGACGCGTTTCACGACGCCGGACACGAGCGTGTGCTCACGGCCCTTGTACTCGTCGACGACCTGCGCGCGCTCAGCCTCGCGCACCTTCTGCACGATCACTTGTTTCGCGGTCTGCGCGGCGATGCGGCCGAAGGCGATGGACTCGAGCGGCTCTTCGACGTAGCCGCCGACTTCCGCCTCGGCGGACAAGTCACGCGCGTCTTCCAGGCGCAGCTCGCTCTCAGGGAATTCCAGCTCCGTCGAATCGTCCGCGAACACCTTCCAACGGCGCCACGTGTCGTAGTCGCCGGTCTTCCGGTTGATCGAGACGCGCACGTCGATGCCCTCGCCATAACGCTTGCGCGTGGCGGATGCGAGCGCCGCTTCGAGCGCTTCGAAGATGATTTCCTTGTCGACGCCTTTCTCGTTCGAAACTGCGTCGACGACCATCAAAATTTCTTTGTTCATCGTGCGAACTCCGGCCACTCCGGCAGGCCCAAATCCCGGTCAGACCCAATCCACTCAGACATTCGTCAAAGATCGGGCGCAAGCCGCGCCTTGTGTATTCCTGCAATGGGCAGCTGCACCGCCGCGCCATCGACCTCCAGCGTGATCTCTCCGCTGCTCACATTCGTCAACCGGCCCGCGAAGCGCTTGCGCCCGTTGACCGCCTGCGACATCTCCAACTTGACTCGCTCGCCGGTAAAGCGCTCGAAGTGCTGCTGCTTGCGCAACACGCGATCGAGCCCCGGCGAGGACACCTCGAGCGTGTACTCCGTGCTGATCGGATCCGACGCATCCAGCTCTTCACTGACTGCTCGGCTCACTCGTTCGCAATCGTCGACGGAGATCCCGTCCGGCGAATCGATGTACAACCGCAAGAGCCCACCGCCCGAACGCGTGCCGTACTCCAATTCCCACAACTCGTACCCGAGGCGGGACACGACAGGCTCGAGCAGCTCGGTCAGCTGATCTCGAAGCATCGGTCACCTCCGGTCCGGTCAAAAAAATCCCAGCTGCACAAACGAAAAATGGGCCATCGGCCCATTTTCGTTATTCCCTTCCCGACCCTGACCGGCCTTCAAGCCCGTCAGCGGCGTCCCTTTGGCCACCCACGTATGTGGGGCCCAGAAATCAAAAAGCCCCTGGTCAGGGGCCTTTTCTTACGAAAAGTTGGTAGCGGGGGCCTGCTACACCCGGTTGCGCGTTCAACCAGCCGCCCGTTTCTCAGTACTCAGCGGCCTGACTAGGACGCGACCCCAACACTCGGGCCGCGGATTCTATAGAACGACGCTGGCAATTGCCACAGGCTTCGGGTAAGCCACTGCCCACCGATCGCTACTTCGTGACAGAAGACGTCGATGTTGGGGCGCCTTGCAGCGCGCTCAACCCCGCCGCGGCGTCCACATCACCTCATCCCCCCGCTCGTGGCGGACCAGAACCCGGGCGACCACGAACAAGAGATCCGAAAGCCGATTCAAATATTGCGGGACTTCGGGCGCCAGGGTTTCCGCCTCGGCCACCTTCCACACCTCTCGTTCGGCTCGGCGAACGATCGTCCGGGCAAGATGGCAGTGCGCCGTCGCCGGCCCGCCGCTCGGCAGAATGAATTCCTTGAGCGGCGGCAGGTGCTCGTTCAGGCCGTCGAGCGCATTTTCGAGCGCGTCCACGTGTTGCTGTGTCATCGCTCGATATCCCGGCACGGCAAGCTCGCTGCCCAGGTCGAACAGCTCGTGCTGAATCCGCGTGAGCAGCGTCTGGACGGCCTCCGGCAGGCCGGGCACCGCGAGCACGACCCCGATCGCGCTGTTCGCCTCGTCCACGGCGCCGTAGGCTGCGACGCGCTGATGCGTCTTCGCAACGCGAGTGCCGTCGCCGAGGCCAGTCGTGCCCTGATCACCGGTTCGCGTATAGATCTTGCTGAGTCTGTGTCCCATATATAAACGGCTTCATCCAACTCCCCCTCCCCCGCGCCAGCGGGGGAGGGCTAGGGGTGGGGGCACTTCAGTCCAGGAAGCACCAACGCAAAGCTCTTCTGATCGCTCAAATCAAAGCAGCGCCGGATCCGCCTCGAGCACCGCTCCCGCGCCCTCGCCGATGATCCGCGCGAGCGCCGCCGCCTCCGGCAGCACGTGATCCACATACGCCCGCGCGATCTGTCGCTTGCTCGCGTAAAACGTCGCATCCTCCGCGGCCTTGCGCGCTGCGATCTCGTACGACTTCGTCATCAGCCACGCACCGATGACGACGCCGCACATCATGAGATAGGGCACGGCCACTGCGAACGCACGCTCGGGCGCTTCGCGATAGCTGCGCACGAGCGCGTCCGAAGCCTCCCGCCATTCGCCGACCGCCGCCAGCGTGACGCGCACGGCATGAGCGACGCCCGCATCCTGTGTCGACAATGCCAGCAGCTCCGCTTCGATGTCGGCGATGAATGCGCGCAAGGCCGCACCGCCATCGCGACCGAGTTTGCGCCCGACCAGATCGTTCGCCTGGATTCCCGTCGTGCCTTCATAGATCGGGGTGATGCGCACGTCCCGATAGTATTGCGCCGCGCCCGTTTCCTCGATGAAGCCCATGCCGCCGTGCACCTGCACGCCGAGCGACGTCGTCAGGACGCCCGTCTCCGTCGACCAACCCTTGACGATCGGGATCAGGAGCTCGCCGCGCATCAAGGCAGCGTTGCGCGCCTCGGGATCGTCATGATGCTTTGCGACATCCAGTTGCAGCGACGCGTACAGCGCGATCGCGCGCGCCGCATCCGTGTACGCCTTCATCGTGAGCAACATGCGCTTCACGTCGGGATGATGAACGATCGGCAGGCCCTTGTCCGTCGCCGCCGCATGCGTGCGCGCCGGCCTGCCCTGCGTGCGCTCGCGCGCCCAGCCGAGCGCCTGCTGATAGGCGCGCTCGCCGAGCGCGTACCCTTCGAGGCCGACCGCGAGTCGCGCGGCATTCATCATGATGAACATGTACTCGAGCCCGCGATTCGGCTCGCCGACGAGATAGCCGATCGCACCATCGCGGTCGCCATACGAGAGCACGCACGTCGGACTCGCGTGAATCCCGAGCTTGTGCTCGATCGACACGCAATTCACATCGTTGCGCTCGCCGAGCGAGCCGTCCGCGTTCACGAGCACTTTCGGCACGATGAACATCGAAATGCCCTTCGTGCCGCCCGGTGCACCTTCGATGCGCGCGAGCACCAGGTGGATGATGTTCGGCGTGTAGTCGTGATCGCCGTAAGTGATGAAGATCTTCTGACCGAACAGCCGATAGCGATCACCATCGGGGACGGCGCGGGTCTTGATCGCGCCGAGGTCCGAGCCCGCCTGTGTCTCGGTGAGATTCATCGTGCCCGTCCATTCGCCGCTGACGAGCTTGGGCAGGTACAGCGCCTTCTGCTGCGCCGTGCCACAACGGTGAATCGCTTCGATCGCCGCCTGAGACAACATCGGACACAGCTTGAACGCGAGATTCGCGGACGCCCACAGCTCCTCGACGGCGGTACCCAGCACCGCCGGCGCGGCCTGCCCGTCGGCGTCGCTCGGTGCGCGCAACTGCGTCCAGCCGTCGGCGGCGAACTGCGCGTACGCCTGCTTGAACTCGGGCGGCATCTGCACGCCTGCAGGCGTCCAGCGAGCGCCGGCGAGATCACCGCTGCGATTGATCGGCGCGAGAATCTGTTCAGCGAAACGGCCGGCTTGCTCCAGCACGGAATCAGCGATCTCCTCCGAGTAGTCGGCGAGGCCTGGCAGACGCGCGAGATCGCGCGCGCCGATCAGCTCGTGCAGGACGAAACGAAGCTCACGAAGAGGTGCACGGTACATGGTTGCTCCTTGGCTCGACCGCGCTCGCGACCGGGGCGATGCGCGGTGGGGCGAAAATGGCGGCTGAGTGTAGACACGTCAGGGACGTGCGTCGAACGGTCGCACACGCTGCAGCGTTGCGGCGCGCGAGCGCCGCGGCTGCGCGGCGTTGATCAAAATTTGATCAATCCCAATTTTGCGCCGAAAAACACCCGGTGGGGGGCGGTTATCCACAGGATGTTCCAGCGCTTCGGTGCACAAACGATTAAAACCAAATCGCGCGTGAAGGCAAGCCCCGCGATTCACTCATCGAGTTGGCAGAGATCGGATGACGGAGGAAGCGCAACCGGGCGCACGTATGCGCGACGACCGCGTGATCTTCTACTTCGCTTGGAGCCTCGCGGCCGAGGAGTAGTTCTACCTGACTTGGCCGTGGGTGGAGAGATACGCGCCTGAGCATTCGAAGCGGATCGCGCTCTGCGGCTTGATCGGAGTCGTCGCGGCCGACGCACTTCGGCCTTTTGTTCTGGCTGCTGCCGGATGGCTCGATGGAAGAAACCGTTCTCTGGAGCATTCCGCCGTGCATTCTGTTTAGCGTCACCCTCGCCCATCTGACGCACACGTCGCGACTGCTGGCGCGGCGGTGGGACGGCGAGGAAGAAGCACAGCGAGCGACTGAAGCCGCAGGGAATGATCCGGTCGTGGCGGCGTCGGCCGAAGAGACCTATCGGGGCGTGGAGCGGCTACGGGAGAGTTTGGAGCGGTCGAATGTGCACCTGGCGCCGGATCCGCTCCGACCGTGGTCGGTGGCGCCATCCGCTGCTGCCCAGCGCCGAACTCGGTCGATACATGATCGCCAACCTCGGCTCTGAATCACATCGCGCTGCTTCGAAACAGCGCGATGGATTAAGTGGTAGCGGGGGCAGGATTTGAACCTGCGACCTTCGGGTTATGAGCCCGACGAGCTGCCAGACTGCTCCACCCCGCAACAGAGGGCGCGGATTCTAAGCACGCCCATTCACCATTACAAGTCCCGCTTGCAAGATTCCTGATCGGAATTGCCCTACGCGCCCGTCGACGCGAAGACGCGCGCGCACAACTCGATGAGTGCGCTCGGAAAGATGCCAAGAAGCAGCACTGCGATTCCATTCAAGCTCAATACGGCGCGCATCGTGCCGCCCGCCTGCAAGCCGAACTCGTCGACCGGCTCATCGAAGTACATGACCTTCACGACGCGCAGGTAGTAGTACGCGGCAACGACTGAGAACAGCACCGCGACCGCCGCGAGCCAGGCAAGACCGACATTGACGACCGCGCCAAGGACCGCGAGCTTCGCCCAGAATCCGACGAACGGCGGCACGCCCGCCGTGCTGAACATCAGCATCGCCATGACCGCCGCGAACCAGGGGCTCTTGCGGTTCAAGCCGCGGAAGTCCTCGATGTTGTCGGCCTCGAAGCCCTCACGTGACAGCAACAGGATCATCGCGAAAGAGCCGATCGCCATGATGACGTACGTCATCGTGTAGTACATCGCCGCGCTGTAGCCGCCCGGGGTGCCCGCAATGATGCCGAGCAGGATGAAGCCGACGTTCGAGATCGTCGAATACGCGAGCATGCGCTTCAGGTTCGCCTGCGCGATCGCGACGACGTTGCCGATCGCCATCGACAGCACGGCGAGCACGATGAGAATGTTCTGCCAGGTCTCGACCATCGCGCCCAAGCCTTCGGCGAGCACGCGGATCGCGAGCACGAAGTAGGCAATCTTCGGCGCCGAGCCGACGAACAGCGTCACGGGCGTCGGCGCGCCGTGATAGACGTCGGGAACCCACATGTGGAACGGCACGGCGCCGAACTTGAACGCGAGCCCGGCGACGACGAAGACGAGGCCGAACACGAGCCCCAGCTTGTCCGCCCCAACCTCGCGCACGGCGACCGCGAGCTCGTCCAGCTGCAACGTACCCGTCATGCCGTAGATGATCGAGAAGCCGTACAGCATCATTCCCGAGGCGATCGCGCCGAGCACGAAATACTTCATCGCGCTTTCCGCCGGCACCTGGGCATCGCGGTCGAAAGCGACCAGCGCGTACAGCGACAGCGCCAACAGCTCGACGCCCAGATAGATCGTGATGAGGCTGCCAGCCGACGTCATGACCATGATGCCGAGCAACGCGACGAGCGCGAGCACGAAGTACTCGCCCTTGAACAACCCGCGTCGTTGCAGCGACTCGCGCGAGTACAACAACGCGACTCCCACCGTGCCGTACGCGAACAGCTTGAGCACGTCGCCCATCGGATCGGCGACGAATGTCCCGTTGAACGCGCTGACGCGCGCATCGACGCCGAAATTCAGCGTCACCGCCGCCGCCCCGACGAGGCTTGCGAGCGTCAAGGCGTAGGAGATCCAGCGGTTCTCGTCGTTCAGGAAGACATCGACGAGCAGGACCAGGCAGATGGCACCCAGCACGAAGATCTCGGCGGACGCCGCGGCGTAGTCGGCAGCAGTTATCACGGCTTCGGACATATCGATCTTCTAGAGTTTGGACACGGTGATTTGCTGCACGAGATGCTCGACGGTCGGACGCATCACGTCGAGCAGCGGCGCGGGCCATACGCCGAGCAGCAGCACGGCCACGGCGAGGATGCCGAGCACGACGAACTCGCGCCCGTTCACATCGGTGAGGTGGGCGACGTGCTCGTTCCCGACCGGACCGAATACGACGCGCTTCACGAGCCACAGCGTATACGCGGCGCCGAGGATGAGCGTCAGGCCGGCGAGGAATGCATACCAGAAATCCGCGCGGAAGCTCGCGAGGATCACGAGGAACTCGCCGACGAAGCCGGAGGTCGCCGGCAGACCGGAATTGGCCATCGCGAACAGCACGGCGAACGCTGCGAAGATGGGCATCTTGTTCACGACACCGCCGTACGCGCTGATCTCGCGGCTGTGCACGCGGTCGTACAGGACGCCGACGCAGAAGAACATCGCGCCGGAGACGAGGCCATGGGAAATCATCTGCACCATCGCGCCATCGATGCCCATCGCGGCGCCGCGCACGTCGCCGTTCGCGCGCAACAGCTCGAACGTGAGGAACGAGCCGAGCGTCACGAAGCCCATGTGCGCGATCGAGGAATACGCGATCAGCTTCTTCATGTCCTGCTGCACGAGCGCGACGAAGCCGATGTACACGACCGCGATCAGCGACAGCGAGATCACGAGCCAGTCGAGCTCGCTGGCGGCATCGGGCGTCATCGGCAACGCGAAGCGCAGAAAGCCATAGCCACCCATCTTCAGCATGATCGCGGCGAGGATGACCGAGCCGCCGGTCGGCGCTTCGACGTGCGCGTCGGGCAGCCAGGTGTGCACGGGGAACATCGGCACCTTCACCGCGAACGCGAGCATGAAGGCGATGAAGATCAGGAGCTGGGCATTCATCGCCAGCGGCAGCCGCTGGAAGTCGGCGATCGCGTAGCTGCATGCGCCGATGTCGCAGGTCTGGAAGTACATGTAGATCAGCGAGACCAGCATGAACACCGAGCCCAGGAACGTGTACAGGAAGAACTTGATCGTCGCGTACACGCGGCGCGGGCCGCCCCATACGCCGATGATGATGAACATCGGGATGAGCATCGCTTCCCAGAACACGTAGAACAGCAGCGCATCGGTCGCCGCGAACACGCCGACCATCAAGCCCTCGAGGACGAGGAACGAGGCGAAGTACTGCGCCGGCTTCTTCTCGATCACCGTCCACGCCGCGATCACCACGAGCGGCGTGATGAACGTCGTCAGGACGATGAGCGGCATCGCGAAGCCGTCGACGCCGAGCGCATAGAACGAATGGAACTGCGGCAGCCAGTTCAGACGCTCGACGAACTGCATCTGCGCCGTCGTCGTGTCGAAATTCGTCCAGAGCAGCGTGGAGATGCCGAACGTCACGGCGGTCGTGACGAGCGCGACCCAACGGCCGAGCGCGATCGCCCGTTCACCCAATGCCAACATGATCAGGCCGCCGACGATCGGCAACCAGATCAACACACTCAGAATCGGCCAGTCGAACTGCATGGTTCTTGAACTCGGTTTAACGCAGCACGTACCAAGCAATGAGCGCGGACAAGCCGATGATCATTGCGAACGCATAGTGATAGAGATAGCCGGACTGCACGCGACGCACGACCCCCGATAGCCAGCCGACGACGCGCGCCGAGCCGTTCACCGCGAGCCCGTCGATGATCTCGACGTCGCCGACGCGCCACAGCGCCTTGCCGAGACCGACGCTGCCCCGGCCGAAGACGAACTGATTGATCTCGTCGAAATAGAACTTGTGCGCGAGCACCTTGTAGATCGCCGAGAACTTGCCGGCGATTACGCCTGGCAGATCCGGACGCTTGATATACAGGAACCACGCCGCCACGACGCCCGCGAGCATCAGCCAGAACACCGGCCCCATGAGCGCGTGGAGCATGAAGCCGAAGATGCCGTGGAATTCCTCGCCGACGCGCGCGACCGTGTCGTGCTCGGGCGTGACGAAGATCGCATCGCCGAAGTAGCCGCCGAACAGCACGGGCGTCATCGTCAAGGCGCCGATCACGAGCGATGGAATCGCGAGCAGGATCAGCGGCAGCTTGATCGACCAGAACGCCTCCTTCGGCGGCCCGTCGTGGGCGTGATCGTGCGCGCCGTGATCATCGTGGGCGGCCTCGGGCTCATGGCCCGCGTCCGTATCGGTCGCAACGTGCGTGCCCTCGTCCGCCGCATGATGATGCTCGACGCCGTGGAAGCGCTCCGGCCCTTCGAACGTCATGAACACGAGGCGCAGGCTGTAGAACGCCGTCACGAAGACGCCGAGAAGCACGCACCAGTACGCGTACGTCGCGCCCGGAATCTGCGAGGCGTGCACCGCTTCGATGAGCGCGTCCTTCGAGAAGAAGCCGGACGTTCCCGGGAAGCCGATCAGCGCGAGCGTACCGATCAGCGCCGTCCAGTACGTGACCGGCAGGTACTTCTTCAGGCCGCCCATCTTGCGCATGTCTTGTTCGTGATGCATCGCGACGATGACCGAGCCCGCCGCGAGGAACAGCAGCGCCTTGAAGAACGCGTGCGTCATCAGGTGGAAGATCGCGACGCTGTACGCGGACGCGCCGAGTGCGACGGTCATGTAGCCGAGCTGCGAGAGCGTCGAGTACGCGACGACCCGCTTGATGTCGTTGTTCACGAGGCCGAGCAGGCCCATGAAGAACGCCGTCGTCGCGCCGATCACGAGCACGACGGACAACGCCGTCGTCGACAGCTCGAACAGCGGCGACATGCGCGCGACCATGAAGATGCCCGCGGTCACCATCGTTGCCGCGTGGATGAGCGCCGAGATCGGCGTCGGGCCTTCCATCGAGTCCGGCAGCCACACGTGCAGCGGCACCTGCGCCGACTTGCCCATCGCGCCGATGAACAGGCAGATGCACACGACCGTGATCGCCTGCCATTCGACGCCGGGGAAGAGCTCCATCGTGCTCGCGGCGATCGCGTCCGCCCGGCTGAATACCGTCAGGTAGTCGAGCGAGCCGGTGAAATACACGAGCCCCGCGATGCCGAGCACGAAGCCGAAGTCGCCGACGCGGTTCACGAGGAACGCCTTCATGTTCGCGAAGATCGCGGACGGGCGCGTGTACCAGAAACCGATGAGCAGGTACGACACGACACCGACCGCTTCCCAGCCGAAGAACAGCTGCAGGAAGTTGTTCGACATCACGAGCATCAGCATCGAGAACGTGAACAGCGAGATGTAGGAGAAGAAGCGCTGGTAGCCCGGATCGTCGTGCATGTAGCCGATCGTGTAGATGTGCACGCACAGCGACACGAACGTGACGACGACCATCATCAACGCGCTGAGCCGGTCGACGAGGAAGCCGATCTCCATGCGGATGCCGTCGCTCACGAGCCAGGTGTACCAGGCGTCGTTGTAGACCGGCGCGCCGCCGAGCAGCTGTGCCATGACATAGATCGACAAGGCGCAGGACAGCGCCACGCCGAGAATCGTGATGGTGTGCGCGCCCCTGCGGCCGATGACCTTGCCTGCAAGGCCGGCGGCGAGCGACGCCACAAGCGGCGCCAGAACGATCGTGACGAGTATCGATTCTTGAATCACGTGCCGGTCCCCATCAGCCCTTCATCAAGTCCAGCTGCTCGACGTTGATGCTCTTCCTGGTGCGGAACAGCACGACGAGGATCGCAAGGCCGATCGCCGACTCGGCCGCGGCCACCGTCAGGATGAAGAACACGAAAATCTGACCGTCGAGATCGCCGAGATGACGCGCGAACGCGACGAAATTGAAGTTCACCGAGAGCAGCATGAGCTCGATGCACATCAGCAACAGAATGACGTTCTTGCGATTGATGAAAATGCCCGCGACGCTGAGTGCGAACAGCACGCCGGCGAGCAGTAGCACATGCTCCAACGGGATCATCGCTGCGCCTCCGTCTGGGGGGCCGCGCCTTCGGCTTGCGGGGCGCTGGGGGTCGGGACTTCTGGGTTCATTTTGACGATGCGAACACGATCCGCCGCGCGGACCGCCACTTGCTTGCCTACGTCCTGCGCCTTCATGCCCGCCCGCTGCCGCATCGTGAGGACGATTGCCGCGACGATCGCGACGAGCAGCACGACGGCGGCGAGCTCGAACGGATAAAGATACTGCGTGTACAGGCGCTCACCGAGCTCGCGCGTGTTGCTGTAGTTGGCCGCGTCGGTCGCGACGTGGGCCGCGGCCGGAATGCCGCCGAGCTGCTTCAGCCAGACGACGCCGCCGATCTCGATCGCGACGATCGCCGCGATCACGAAGCCGAGCGGCGCGTACCTGGTGAAGCCTTCGCGCAATTGCGCGATGTTCACGTCGAGCATCATGACGACGAACAGGAACAGCACCATCACCGCGCCGACGTACACGAGTACGAGCACGATCGCGAGGAACTCCGCCTCGAGCAGCAGCCAGATGACCGAGCTCGTCACGAACGAGAACACGAGGAACAAGGCCGCGTGCACGGGATTGCGCGCCGTAATGACGCCGAGCGCGCCGACGACGAGGAACGCCGCGAACGCGTAGAAAAGAATTGCGCTAATGGTCATGGCTCACGTCCCCGGCGGGGCTCACCGATACCGAGCGTCCGCGGCTTTGTCCGCCGCGATCATTGCTTCGTACCGCTCGCCGATGGCGAGCAGCTTGTCTTTGGTCATGATGTTCTCGCCGCGATTCTCCATGTGGTACTCATGGATACGCGTTTCGACGATCGCATCGACCGGGCACGCCTCTTCGCAGAAGCCGCAGTAGATGCATTTGAACAGATCGATGTCGTAGCGCGTCGTGCGACGCGTGCCGTCCGCCGCGACATCGGATTCGATCGTGATCGCGAGCGCCGGACACACCGCCTCGCACAGCTTGCAGGCAATGCAGCGCTCTTGGCCGTTCGGATAGCGGCGTTGCGCGTGCAGCCCGCGGTAGCGCGGCGATTGCGGTGTCTTCTCTTCCGGATACTGGATCGTGATGTTCGGTCGGAACAGGAGCTGACGCAGCGTCACGCTCAAGCCGATCAGCAGCTCCCAGAGGAAGAACGTCTTGAAGAAAGTTCGCATCGTAAATTCCTAATCGCTGGCTGCCGGGCTCAGGCCGCCCAGGGTCCGACCTTGAAGTACGCCAGCACCATCTCGACCGCGATCCACACCAGCGTGACCGGAATGAAGACCTTCCAGCCCAGGCGCATGATCTGGTCGTAGCGGTAGCGCGGGAACGTCGCACGGAACCACAGGAAGCAGAACAGGAAGAACCAGATCTTCACGAACAGCCAGAGGAAGCCGACGAACCAGTGATCCGAGTTGAGGAAGGCCAGCCAGCCCGGCAGATTCCAGCCTTCGAACGGCGACAGCCAGCCGCCGAAGAAGAAGATCGCGGTGAGCGCCGAGATCAGGATCATGTTGACGTACTCGGCGACGAAGAACACGGCGAACGCCATGCCCGAGTAGTCGACGTGGAAGCCGGCGACGATCTCGGATTCGCCCTCGACGACGTCGAACGGCGCGCGGTTCGTCTCGGCGATGCCGGAAATGAAATAGACGACGAACAGCGGCAACAGCCACCAGATGAAATAGCCGCCGACGCCGCGCTGCGCTTCGATGATCTCGCCCAGATTCAGCGAGCCCGCGGCCATGACGACGCCGACGAGCGCAAAGCCCATCGCGATTTCGTAGGCGACCATCTGCGCCGCCGCGCGCATCGCGCCGAGGAAGGCGTACTTCGAGTTCGCGGCCCAGCCGGCGAGGATCACGCCGTACACGCCCGCGGACGTGAGCGCGAGGATGTACAACAACCCGGCATTGATGTCGGCGACCGTGAAGCTCGGCGACAACGGCACGACGGCCCAGGTGCACAGCGCGGGAATGAGCGCGAGCAACGGCGCGACGATGAACATCAGCCGGTTCGCGCTCGTGGGAATGATGATTTCCTTGAGCAGCAGCTTCACGACGTCCGCGATCGGCTGCAGCAGCCCGAGCGGCCCGACGCGATTCGGGCCGATGCGCGCCTGAATCGAACCGATCACGCGGCGCTCGACCCACGTCAGCAGCGCCATCATCAGGATGATCGGAATGAAGATCAGCAGCGCGATGACGCCGTAATAGACGATCGCCTGCACCCACTCCGGCAGGAACGACAACAAATCGGCGACGAATGGAGGGACGAGACTCACTTGCCCTGCTCCCGTGCTGCTTCCGGCGTGCTTTGCAGCGCCTGCGAGCGGCGCACCATCGCATCGATCTGGTAGATCCCGAGCTCGCGCGGGCTACCGGCCGCCGCGGCTCGCGCCTGCAGCGTCCGCGCACTCGCTTGCTGCGCGACTTCGCCCGCCACCCTCACGGCCGCGCGCACTTCCTCGGTGATCTGATCCGAGCTCGTGTATTCGAAGCCGGACAGGTTCAACAGATTGCCGAGGACGCGCAGCACCTTCCAACCCGGGCGGGAATCGCCCACGGGCTTCGCGGCGCCAGGCACGCTTTGCCAGCGGCCTTCCAGATTGACGTACGTGCCGGACGTCTCGGCGAACGTGCCGATCGGCAGGATGACGTCCGCGAACTCCCGCGCGCTCGAATACGGCGACAGTGCCACGACGAATTCCGCGTTCTTCAGCGCTTCGACGGCGCCCGACGCGGCGATGTCGAATTGCGGCTCGACCGCGCCGAAAACGATGTAGCTCTTGAGCTTCGCGGCAAGCATGTCGGCGACGTTCAAGCCGCTCGCCTCCGCCGCGACACCGCCGACACCTCGATGCGGCAGGACGCCCGCGAGATGCGCGCCGACGGCATTGCCGCCTTCGGGGAGATAACCGAGCGTGGCGCCAGTCAGCTCCGCCACCGCGCTCGCGACCAGCCGCAGATCGGCGAAAGCCGGGTCGCGCTGGGCGATCGCACCCAACAAGATCAAGCGGCCCGCGCCATCGCTCAGCTGCTGAGCGATCGCACGATGGTCGTCGTTCGGTTGCGCAGTGGCAATGAGGGCGGCGATCGAGGCCGGCGCGGGCTTGCCGCTCGCGGCGACCGCGGCGGCTGCGACGTTCACCAGATGCGCGAACATGTCGAGGCCGTTCGATGCCAGGTAGGCCGCGATCGGGAACATGTATTCGTGACGATGCGGCGTGATGAAGCTGACGCGTCCGCCGCGCAGCGCGGCCTTGCGAATGCGGTGCGCGAGAATCGGCACTTCCTTGCGCAGGTTCGAGCCGACGACGAGCACGGCGCTCGCGGTTTCGAGCTCGGCGATCGAGCAGCCGAGCGTCGGCACGAGCGGCTCGCTCGCGGCGTCGCGGAAATCGCTGCGCTGCAGGCGATGATCGAGATTCGGGCTGCCGAGCCCGCGCGTGATGCGGCCGAGCAGATACAGCTCTTCGAGCGTCGCGGTCGGCGCAGCGAGCGCGCCGAGCTGGGCGCCGCCGTGCTGCTTCGCGATGCGTCCGAGACGCTCCGCGACGAGCTGCAGCGCCTGCTCCCATTCGATTTCCTGCCACACGCCGTTCTCGCGAACGAGCGGCTTCATCAGACGGTCTTCGCTGTAGATGCCTTGATAGCTGAAGCGGTCGCGGTCGGCGATCCACGTCTCGTTCACGTCTTCGTTCGCACGCGGCACGATGCGCATGACGCGGCCGCGCAGCACGTGCGCGAAGATGTTCGTGCCGACGCTGTCGTGCGGCGAAACGAGCGGATGCTGGGTCATTTCCCAGGCGCGCGCGCGATAGCGATACGGCTTGTTGTTCAGCGCGCCGACCGGACACAGGTCGATGATGTTCGCGGACAGCTCGTGATCGACGGCGCGCTCGATGAACGTGCCGATCTCGGTCATCTCGCCGCGTCCGACGGTGCCGAGCTGCTGGAAGCCCTGGATCTCCTGCGTGAAGCGTACGCAGCGCGTGCAATGAATGCAGCGTGTCATGTCCGTGGACACGAGCGGGCCGAGATTCTTGTCCTTCACGACACGCTTGCGCTCGGTGTAGCGCGAGATGCCGCGGCCGAAGCCCATCGCGAGATCCTGCAGCTCGCACTCACCGCCCTGGTCGCAGATCGGGCAGTCGAGCGGATGATTGATGAGCAGGAACTCCATCACCGCCTTTTGCGCGGCGATCGCCTTGGCCGACTTCGTGAAGACCTTCATGCCCTCGGCGACCGGTGTCGCGCACGCAGGCAGCGGCTTCGGCGCCTTTTCGACTTCGACGAGGCACATGCGGCAATTCGCCGCGATGGCGAGCTTTTCGTGGTAACAGAAGCGCGGGACGTACACGTCGTTCGCGTCCGTCACCTGGATCACCATCTGACCCTTGCGTGCCTGCATGGGCACGCCGTTCACTTCGATGTTGACGATGTCTGAGGGAGGTGCAGCGCTCATAGGATTTACGCGGTCAGGCGGCGCGGCGCTTGTCGCGCTCGACGATGCTGTGGCCGTGCTCGATCATGTATTCGAACTCGTGCCGGTAATGTTTCATGAAGCTCTGCACGGGCCACGCGGCGGCATCGCCGAACGCGCAGATCGTGTGACCTTCGATCTTGTTCGCGACGTCCACGAGCATGTCGAGATCGGTCTTCTTGCCCTCTCCCGCCAGGATGCGTTTGATGACGCGATTCATCCAACCCGTGCCCTCACGGCACGGCGTGCATTGACCGCACGACTCGGCGTAATAGAAACGCGAGATGCGCTCGAGCGTCTTGACCATGCAAGTCGTCTCGTCCATCACGATCAGCGAGCCAGTACCGAGCGCCGAGCCGGCCTTTTTCACCGAGTCGTAGTCGAGGTTGGCCTGCATCATGATGTCGCCGGGCACGACCGGCACGGAGACGCCGCCCGGAATCACGGCCTTCAGCTTGCGGCCCCCGCGCACGCCGCCGCAGATCTCGAGGAGATCCTTGAACGGAATGCCGAGCGGCAGCTCGATGTTCTGCGGCTTGTTCACGTGGCCCGAGACCGAAAAGATCATCGTGCCCGCCGAATTCGGCACGCCCAGGTCGACGAACCATTTCGCGCCCTTGCGCAGGATCGTCGGCACGGACGCATAGCTTTGCGTGTTGTTGATCGTCGTCGGCTTGCCGTACAGGCCGAAGTTCGCGGGGAATGGCGGCTTGAAGCGCGGCCGGCCCTGCTTGCCTTCCAGCGATTCGAGCAGCGCGGTCTCTTCACCGCAGATGTACGCGCCGGCGCCGACATACGTATGCAGATCGAAGTCGATGCCGGAGCCGAGCAGATTCTTGCCGAGCAGCCCCGCCGCATACGCTTCCTGCAGCGCTGCTTCGAAGCGCGGCACGGGCTCCGCGAGGAACTCGCCGCGAATGTAGTTGTAGCCGACGGTCGCACCCATCGCGTAACCGCCGATCGCCATGCCTTCGATCAAGGAATGCGGGTTGTAGCGCAGGATGTCGCGGTCATGGCAGGTGCCGGGCTCGCTCTCGTCGGAATTGCAGACCACGTATTTCTGGATGGGCGCGTTGCGCGGCATGAAGCTCCACTTCATGCCCGTCGGAAAGCCTGCGCCGCCGCGGCCGCGCAAACCCGACGCCTTCACTTCCTCGATGATCTGCTCGCGCGGCGTCTTCTCGCGCAGGATCTTCTCCCACGCCTGATAGCCGCCGATCTTGCGGTACGTTTCGAGCTCCCACGAGCGCTCCATGCCGAGCGGCTCGAAGCAGACCTGATTCTTGGCAAACTCTTTGGTCATGACGACTACTTGGGGACGGTTACTTGTGCTCGTCGAGAATCTCGTCGACCTTCTGCGGCGTCAGATTCTCGTAGTACACGTGATCCACCATCATCATCGGCGCGTTGTTGCACGCGGCCAGGCATTCTTCTTCGCGCTTCAGGAAGAAGCGGCCGTCCGCCGTGCTCTCGCCGACCTTGATGCCGAGCCGCTTCTCGACGTGCGCGAGGATTTCATCCCCGCCGCACAACATGCACGAGATGTTCGTGCACACCGAGATGTGATGACGGCCCACTGGCTTCGTCTCGAACATCGAATAGAACGTCGCGACCTCGTACACCTGGATCTTCGGCAGGCCGAGGTAATCGGCGACGGCATCCATCGACTCTTTCGTGAGATAGCCGCCGTTGTCGTGCTGCACGGTGCGCAGCGCCGCGAGCACCGCCGAGCGCTTGCGATCCGGCGGAAACTTCGCGAGCCAGGAATCGATCTCGTGCTTGGCGTGATCCGACAAGCCGCCGTTGCCCGTCTCGCTACCGTGTGCAGCAGTGTGAGTCGCTTCGTTCACCGATCGATTTCCCCGAACACGATGTCTTGAGTGCCGATCACCGCGACGACGTCCGCGAGCAGGTGGCCCTTCACCATTTCCTCGAGCGACGCGAGATGCGGGAAGCCCGGCGCGCGGCACTTCAGGCGATACGGTTTGTTCGCGCCGTCGGAGACGAGCCAGATGCCGAACTCGCCCTTCGGCGCCTCGACGGCCGCGTACGTCTCGCCCTCGGGCACGCAGTAGCCCTCGGTGAACAGCTTGAAGTGGTGAATGAGCGATTCCATGTCGCCCTTCATGTCTTCACGCGCGGGCGGCGCAACCTTGCGGTCCGACGTCATGATCGGGCCCGGATTGTGCTTCAACCAATCGACGCACTGCCGGATGATGCGATTCGATTGCCGCATCTCCTCGATGCGCACGAGATAGCGGTCGTAGCAGTCGCCGTTGACGCCGACCGGAATGTCAAAATCCATCTGGCCGTAGACTTCGTACGGCTGCTTCTTGCGCAGATCCCACGCGATGCCCGAGCCGCGAATCATGGGACCGGTGAAGCCGAGCTGCAGCGCGCGCTCCGGCGTCACGACGCCGATGTTCACGGTGCGCTGCTTCCAGATGCGATTGTCGGTCAGCAGCGTCTCGTATTCGTCGACGCATGCCGGGAAGCGGTTGGTGAAGTCCTCGATGAAATCGAGCAGGCTGCCGCTGCGACGCTCGTTGAGCTTGTCGACATCCTTCTGCGAGCGCCACTTCGACGGCTGATACTTCGGCAGCGTTTCCGGCAGATCGCGATACACACCGCCCGGCCGAAAGTAGGTCGCGTGCATGCGCGTGCCCGAGACGGCTTCGTAGCAGTCCATCAGGTCCTCGCGCTCGCGGAACGCGTACAGGAAGACGGTCATCGCGCCGATGTCGAGGCCGTGCGCGCCGAGCCACATCAAGTGATTCAGGATGCGCGTGATTTCGTCGAACATCGTGCGGATGTATTGCGCGCGCAGCGGCGGCGTGATGCCGAGCAGCTTCTCGATCGCCATGACATACGCGTGCTCGTTGCACATCATCGACACGTAATCGAGCCGGTCCATGTAGCCGATCGACTGATTGAACGGCTTCGATTCGGCCAGCTTCTCGGTCGCGCGATGCAACAGACCGATGTGCGGATCGGCCTTTTGAATCACTTCGCCGTCCATCTCGAGCACGAGACGCAGGACGCCGTGCGCAGCGGGATGCTGCGGACCGAAGTTCAAAGTGAAATTGCGAATCTCAGCCACGTGCGACTCCGTTGTGCACTTCGGCGCCGACGGGCACGTCTTTCAGGTTCGACTCGTAACGGTTGTCGTCGCGGATGACGCGCGGCACGAGCGTGCGCGGCTCGATCGTCACGGGTTGATACACGACGCGGCCCTTCGCCGGGTCGTATTTCACTTCGACGTTGCCGATCAGCGGGAAGTCCTTGCGGAACGGATAACCGATGAAGCCGTAGTCCGTGAGGATGCGGCGCAGGTCGGGATGCCCCTTGAACAAGATGCCGTAGAGATCGAACGCCTCGCGCTCGTACCAATTGGCGCTCGCCCACACGTCGATCACGGAATCGATGACGGGCGGCTCGCCGTCCTGCGCGAAGCAGCGCAGGCGCAGACGCCAGTTGTGCGTGACGGACAGCAATTGATAGACGACGGCGAAGCGCGCCGGGCGCGACTCGCCGACGAATTCGCGGATGCGATCGACACCGCGGCTGAAACCGGTCGCGGTGGACGCCTCGGTGCGCCATTCCTCGCGGCCGTAGTCGAGATAGTCGATGCCGGAAAGATCGATCAGCTGCTCGAACGCGAGCGCCTGATCGCTGCGCAGCTCGCGGCAGACGGCGAGCAGATCGTTCGCCGCGACTTCGAAGGCAACGTCATCGCCGACGACAGGCAGCTGCTTCAGCCGGTCTCCAAAGCGCGCAATCAGCGTCGAGGCGAGCGTCTCGCTGCGGGAACTCATGAGCGCACCTCAGCGAGCAATCGTGCTGGTCCGGCGGATTTTGTTCTGCAATTGCAGAATGCCGTACAACAGCGCTTCGGCCGAAGGAGGACAGCCGGGAACGTAGACGTCCACCGGGACGATGCGATCGCAGCCGCGCACGACTGCGTATGAATAGTGGTAGTAGCCGCCGCCATTCGCGCACGAGCCCATCGAGATGACCCAGCGCGGCTCGGGCATCTGGTCGTACACCTTGCGAAGCGCGGGGGCCATTTTATTGACGAGGGTGCCGGCGACGATCATCACGTCGGACTGGCGCGGACTCGGACGGAACACGACGCCGAAGCGGTCGAGATCGTAGCGCGCGGCGCCCGCGTGCATCATTTCGACGGCGCAGCAGGCGAGACCGAACGTCATCGGCCACATCGAGCCCGTGCGCGCCCAGTTGACCAGCTTGTCGACGGTGGTCGTTGCGAACCCGCGCTGCGCGATGGGAGCGTCGGGCGTTTCAGCGGTGGGTGCCGTCAATCCCATTCGAGCGCGCCCTTCTTCCACTCATAAACGAAACCGACGATGAGCACGAGCAGGAAGATGCCCATCGCGACAAGTCCGACCGCGCCGACGGTGTCGAGCGAGACGGCCCACGGAAACAGGAATGCGATCTCGAGATCGAACACGATGAAGAGGATCGCGACGAGGTAATAGCGCACGTCGAATTTCATGCGCGAATCGGAGAACGCTTCGAAGCCACACTCGTATGCCGAGTTCTTTTCGGCATCCGGGCGTCGCGGTCCGAAGAGGAAACCGAGACCAATGAGCAGTGTGCCGAGCGCGGCGGCAACGCCCAGGAAGATGAGAATGGGTACGTAGTTTTGCAACATCGCTGCTGACTCTCGATGCCGGGCCCGACATCGGGCGCGGATTGTATCAGCGAAGTTGCGATGCAGTAACCCAAAATTGCGACAGTCGTTCCGAATGTGCACGCCCGCGTAATCAATCGGCCGGGCCGAGCTCGGTGTGTCGCCGTGCGCGGCGAGTGTTGCTCTGCGTTTTCCGCCTGTTCTTGTGCGGCAATCGCTCGCCGTACGGCAAGCGCACGTGCCCCGCTCGCGAGACATGCGCCCTGTCAGACACAAAGGCGCTCTGTGATCGTGCAGCGCCCCGCGACACGCATCGAATCCGCAACGAACGCGAGAACATTCCGCTGCAAGCGAGAACATCGAGCGTAACGGTCAGCGGAGAGAACAGCGAGATCTTTGCAATCGGAGGGACCGGGGTGCGCGTCCTGGCCGAATTGCGAGTGGCGGGACGGGCTTTCGCGCTGGCCATCCCGTCATCCGAATGGCACGTCGCTCATTGCGGGGATCGCCGCCGTTTCGAGAGCGGGAAAGCCAGACGCCGCGAGCACGTCCAGCGGGAATCGTGATTAGTTAGCGGGGCTCAGGGGCCACGACGCTCATCCCGAACCAGGCCGATTGCCGCCGAAGGAGCGCGCGGTCAACGAAGCATGGAGCTGACCGGCGCACGTGTTTGACGGAGGTAGCGAACTCACCTGACCGACATGTTCGACCGGGGTAGCGAACTCACCGGACGCGCGTTCGATGGACGCGGCGAGTCATCGGATGCGTGCTCGAGTGGCGAGTCACCGAACGCGTGTGCGATCGAGGCGGTAAATGCGCCATCAACGGACGCCAGCGAAACCATCCGGCGCACTGGTCGACGCGCGAACATCAAGCACGCGTTTGCTCAGT
>JAEYXD010000239.1 GCA_023428645.1 Pseudomonadota bacterium | reverse complement strand
CGTTGAGGCCCAGCAAGCGGTAGGTGTCCTGCGCCAGGTTCGCTTCGATGCCGCTCACGCGAATCTGCAGGGGAATGCCTTCGGGCGGATAGCCCTCGCCCGTCAGCGTCACATCGATCGTGGGCTCGGACAGGCGGTGGACGTTGCGCTCGAAATCGGCGGTGACCCCGCTCGTCATCTTCACCTTCGCCGACAACGCCGTGCCCTGCTCGACGACGAAGTCCGTCTCGACCTCGAACGGCTCGCCCGACGCGAGACGGCCGGTCTTCATGTTGAAATCGCGCAGGGTGGTGCGCGTATCGTCCTGCCGGTTCTCGAGCAGCACCGACGCGTTCTTGATCGTCAGACCGGCGATCGTCGGGATCTCGGTCGGCGTGCTCGGCTCGCTCGGCGTTTCGGGTTGCGTCGCCTCGCCGCCGAGATCCGCCCAGTTGTTCTGGCCGTTCGCGTCCGTGATCAAGCGAATGCGCGGCGAGTCGAGCGTGACCGTGCCGACGTCGAACTTGCCCCGCAGCAGCGGCAGGACGCGCACGCTCACGCGCGCCCCCTGGATCGCCGCGAACGGCTCGGCGCCAAACCCCGGCGCATCGGCCAGGCTCGCCGGTCCGGTTTCGAGCGCCAACCATGGAAACAGCGAGAGTTTCAGCTCGCCGTCGATCGTGAGCTTGCGGCCGGTCTGCGCCTCGACGATCCGTTCGATGTCGTCGCGATAGTCGTTCGGATCGACGAACGCAACGATGAGCACGAGCGCGAGCACGATGAGCGCAAGCAGCCCGCCGATGACAAAAGCCGCAATCTTCGCAATGCGCATCGGTCAACCTCGCAACCAGCCTTGAAGGGAGCGCCGCCGACCAGAGCCGTCGGGGCAGTGCCAACCGGCACACGGAATGTGCGCAAGTTCACAGGGCCGATTCTAGCAGGCACTTGTGGGCCTTCGACTCGTGAACAGTGTGAGCGCCAGTCACGCACCGTGACCCACGATCCCTGAAAGTACGTACTGCTCGACCGTTTCCCGTGTCGCGAAAGCCGCATCGGTGATGTCGAGGGCGCACGGCATGGCCGGAAGCGCTTGTGTGCTGCTGCAGCTTTGAGATGCCATCGTTTGTGACGCAGTTACCTGACATTTCCGACAGCGTGCGCCGGTTGCGATATGCCTTCGCGGCCGCCGTCACCTTTGCGATTCTCGCGGGTGCCGTGCTCGTCGTCGGTGTGCCGCCTTCACGGACACCGTGGCTGTCGCTGGGACTCGCCTTCGCGCTCGGTGCCGCATTCGCGCTGCTGCTCGCGATGCCTCGGCACCCACGGCCGCGTCGCGAGGACCGCACGCCGTTCGACGCCGATGCGCTCGAGCGCGTCCGCATCGCCGCGCAGGCCGCCGGCGTTCGCCTCTTCGACTGGGACATCGCCGGCAAACGGCTCATCGTCGATCCAAACGAGGTCGCGGTGTATTCGGACGGCGCGCGCGCGGCGCTGCGCGACCCGCTCGAATTCGTCAAACACATCGTGCACCCCGAGGATCTCGCGCACTACCAGCAGGAGATGGCCCTCGCGCTCAAGGAGAAGACGCACTTCATCATCGCCTACCGTTCGGTGCACGCGGACGGGTTCATTCGGCCGGTGCAGCTGCATGGTCAAGTCGTTCGCGATGCCCAAGGCCGCGCGACGCGGGTCCACGGCATCACCTTGGACATGTCCGAGCAGGTGGAAGCGACGCGTCGCCTCCAGGCGCAGGCGTTGGAGCAGCAGCGGACCGCTCAGGCGCACGCACAGGAGGCGCTCGAACAGCAGGCCAAGGCGCAGGCGGTGCTCCTCGAACGGTTGAATCTCGCGACGCGCGTCGGCGGCATCGGCGTGTGGGATTGGGACGTCGCCTCCGACAGCATGACGGTGGATGCGTCGATCGCTCGCGCCTACGGGATCACCGGCCTGCGCATCGAGCACGGTGCGCGCGCGCTCTGCACGAGCGTCGTACATCCCGACGACGTCACCGAATTCACGGCGGTGATCGACGATGCGCTCGCGAACGGCCGGCACATCTCGCATCGCCATCGCGCGATCTTCGCCAACGGCGCGCTGCGCCACGTGCAGTTCCATGCGCACGTGACGCGCGATTCGGCGGGGACGGCCACCCGCGTGCTCGGCGTCACGATCGACGTCACCTCGGAAGTCGAGCGCAGCGATCACTTGCGCCTGCGCGCCGAGGAAGAGCGCCGCCTGCGCGACCGCTTGAACCTCGCGACACAGACCGCGGGCATCGGCGTGTGGGACATGGACCTCACGACGCGAGCGATCGAGGCGGACCCGCAGACATTGCGCATCCTCGGCGCCGAGCACGGCCTGCACGAAGCGCTGTTGCCGCAGCTCTTGCCGCCCGAGGAATCCGAGCGCGTGTGTGCGCAAATGCATGCCGCGGTCTACGGGTCCGTCGACAACCTCATGTCGGTTCGTCATGCGATCCGTCGTCTCGACGATCGCGCCTTGCGTCACATCCAGACGCACGTTCGCATCTTCCGGGACGGCCGCGGCGCACCGCTGCGGCTGCTCGGCGTCACGTGGGACGTAACCGAGGAAGTCGAGCATGCGGCCCAGCTGCGAGCGCAGACCGAGCACGTTCGCATGCTGCTCGACCGCCTGAGCGTCGCGAGCAAGGCCGCCGGCATCTCGGCCTGGGAGATCGAGCTGCCCTCGGGCAAGATGATGTGGGTCGAAAACCGCACCAAGGCGTTCGGCCTCGACGACGTGCCGCTCGAGGAGTACTTGGAGCGGCTGCGCAAGCTGATCGATCCGAGTGATCTCGCGCAGATCGACACGGGCGTACGGCAGGCGATCGACAACGGCCAGCGGAACTACTCGTGCCGCTTCCGCATCCAGCGCACCGACGGCACGCTCCGGCATCTGCATTACTACGTGCACATCGTGCGCGACGAGACCGGCAAGGCGTTGCGCTTGCTCGGCGCGACCTCGGACGTCACGAACGAAGTGCAGACGACCCACCTGCTCCAGCAGCAGGCGGCCCGTCTCAGCATGGCGACGGATGCCGCCAGCATCTGCTCGTGGGAGATCGATCTGCAGGCGAATCGTTTCCTGTGGACCGAGAACTGGCTCGCCGCGCTCGGCACCGCGCGGCCGGACCCGACCGCGAACATGGACGTGTTCACGGCGGCCCGCGTGCACCCGGACGATCGCGCGCTGTTCGCCGCGTCGATCGCGGAGGCGCAGCGCACGAAGAGCGAGCGCTTCTCGCTGCGTCATCGGGCGCTCGGCGAGCAAGGCAACATCGTGCACGTGCAGTCGCACGTGCGCCTCATGCACGACGACGATGGCGCGACCGCCAGCCTGCTGGGCGTGTCCTGGGACGTCACGCGCGAGGTCGAAGCGGCGCAGAAGCTCGAGCAGCAGAGCGTCCAGCAGCGGTTGCTGCTCGAACGCTTGAGCGTCGCGACCCAGGTCGCCGACATCAGCTCCTGGGAGCTCGATCTCACGATCCCGGAGTTCCGCTGGATCGAGAACCCGATCAAGGCGCTCGTCCATCCAGGCGACGATCGCTACACGGTCCAGTCCTTGCTGGCGCGCACGCATCCCGAGGACCGCACGTGCCTGGCGCGCGAGATCGCGAACGCGATGCGCACGGGCACCGATCGCGTGTCATACCGCTATCGCGGGCTCGCGCACGACGGCGCGACGGTGCACGTCCAGAACTTCGTCAAGCTGTTCTACGACGACGAAGGCAATGCGGTCACCGCGCTCGGCGCGTCATGGAACATCACCGCGGAAATCGAAGCCGCGAACCGACTCGAGCAGCAAGCCGAGCAGCTGCGTCTCGCGGAAGGCCGGCTCGAGCGTGCTTCGCTGTCGAGCTCCGAAGGCCACTGGGAGGCTGACGTTCGCACCGGCCGCACGTGGTTGTCGTCGAGCTATCACGCGCTGCTCGGCTACTCGGAAGGCTCACTGCCGGCGGACACCGAGGCGCTGGAGCTGCTCACGCATCCGAACGACCGGCAGGCGCCGCGCGAGGCGATCAATCATCACGTCGCGACCGGCGCGCCGTACTACGCCGATATCCGCCTCAAGTGCGCGAACGGGGAATACCGCTGGTTCCGCCAGCGCGGCATGGCGGAGCGCGACGACAGCGGCACGGTCGTGCTGATGTCCGGCTCGATTCACGACATCCACGAGCAGAAACTCGCCGAGAATGCGCTGCAGCTCGCGCAGCGGCGCTTCGAGCGCGCCATCAACGGCACGCAGGACGGCTTGTGGGAGCTGGAAGCCAATGGCGACGCGTGGTGCTCGCCGCGCTTGATCGAACTGCTCGGCTACGCGCCGAACGAGCTGCCGAGCCAGACGAATTTCCTGCGCGATCATCTGCATCCCGAGGACACGGAGCGCGTCGCGCGCGCGACGCAGGCGCACTTCCAGTGCGAGCAGCCGTACGACGTGGAGATCCGCCTGCGCACGAAAAGCGGCGACTATCGCTGGTATCGCGCCCGCGCCGCGGCGGAGCGCGATGCGCACGGCCAGCCGCTGCGCATGTCAGGCTCCCTGCAGGACGTCACCGAAGCGCGCGCGGCGCGCGAAGCGCTCGTCAAGGCGACGGCAGCGGCCGAGGCGGCGAGTCGCGCGAAGAGCTTCTTCCTCGCGAACGTCAGCCATGAGATCCGCACGCCGATGAACGGCATCATCGGCATGACGGGCCTGCTGCTCGACACCGCGCTCGACCGCACCCAGCGCGACTTCGCCGAGACGATCCGCACGAGCGCCGATTCGCTGCTGATCGTGATCAACGACATTCTCGATTTCTCGAAGATCGAGGCCGGCAAGCTCGACATCGAAGCGATCGAGCTCGACCTGCGCGGCAACGTCGAGGACGTCGGCGGAATGATGGCGTTCCAGGCGGCGGCGAAGAACCTGGAGCTCGTCGTGCACGTGCATCCGGACGTTCCGGATCGCGTCGTCGGCGATCCGCAGCGCATCCGTCAGTGCTTGATCAATCTCGTCGGCAACGCGATCAAATTCACCCGCGAGGGCGAAATCGTCATCGAGGTGAGCACCGTCGGCCGCCGCGACGGCAAGGTGCTGACCCGCTTCGAAGTGCGCGACACCGGCATCGGCAT
>JAEYXD010000095.1 GCA_023428645.1 Pseudomonadota bacterium | reverse complement strand
GCCCCCTCATGCGGCGTGACTTGGCGGAGTGCTTCGAGCTGCTGCCGCCGTGGCTCGGCCTGGACGACGCGCTGTCGCGCGCACTGCCGGCTCTTTGGGACCGCCTCGTCGACGAGCCATCCGTCGTGAGCGCGTTGCTCGAGGATCTGACGCAGCCCGCGGGCAAGCGCATTCAAGGCTGGGGGGTGACGATCGTCCTGCCGCAGCCCCTGGTGCGATCCTTGGAACTGCACGACAAGCCGCGCGCCTTCGTCGCGCGCCGCGTCTACGCCGCGCTGCTCGCGGGGAGCTTCGTGCCGATGAGCGACCGGGAGATCGGCATCGAGAACGCGCGCGGCTCGCTCACGATGCTGATCATGCATTTCTCGCAGCGATCGCATGACATCACGAGCCCGTATTTTCAGAGTGTCATCGCGATGGCGAACGACGCCTTCCGCGTCTTCCACGATGGCCACAACTTGCATGCGCTCTACTACGAGACGGGCGCGGTCAACGACGACTTCGCGATTTCCAGCGGCTTCGAGCGGTTGAGTTATGCGGACGAGGATCCGCTCGCGTCGCTGCCAGCGGCGCAGCGCCCCGCATGGTACGGCTTGACGCGCGAGCGGGCGATGCTGCGCGTGCCCGGCTCGCCTGCTCGCAATTGTTTCGAGCATCAGCCGCCGCTGTTTCGTTTCTCGGCGTCGCAGCGGCGCTTGCTGTGGTTTGCGCTGTTCGACGACAGCGACGATGCATTGATGCCGCTGCTCGGTGTGTCGGTGCACTCCCTGAAGAAATTGTGGCGCGGCATCTACGAGCGCATCGAAGACCGGATGCCTGAATTCTTCGGCGAAGCGACCGGCGAGGATGACGGCCGGCGAGGACCCGAAAAGCGCCGTCAGGTGCTCGCGTATGTCCGGCAACGACCGGAAGAATTGCGGGCGTGGGCGATGGCTTCGCCTTCCCCTTCTCCCGATTGACCCCCGCGGCGACCTCCTCCAACGATTGCCGCCCGCAATCGATCACCAGGAGCCGCTCATGAGCCTCAATATTCTCGAGACGCTCAATTCAGCGCTGGGCGGGCCGCTCGTTCGCCAACTCAGCTCTTCTCTCGGCGAGTCCGAAGATGCCACGCGCAGTGCCGTCCATTCGGCGGGACCGACATTGCTGGCATCGATGCTCCAGCGCGCGACGCAGCCTTCGGGAGTGGCGGATCTGTTCCGCATGGTGACCGACGATCGCGTCGACGACGGGATCGTCGGCAAGCTCTCGTCAGTGATGGGCAATCGCGGCAGCGTCGATGCGCTCGCGAATACGGGTCAGGGATTCGGGCGCGAGCTCTTCGGACAACGCGGTACTGCAATCGCCGATTCGCTCGCGAGCACGAGCGGCATCAAGCCGGGCTCAGCGATGCGGCTGCTGTCGCTCGGTCTGCCGGTCATGTTCGGCGTCGTGCGCAAATACCTCATGCGCAACAACATCGGTCCCGGAGGATTCGCATCGCTCTTGTTCGAGCAACGCGGCGCGCTCGAGAAGGCCGGGCTCGACAAGCGCATCACGAACGCCATGGGCATCGACAACGTATCGAGCCTGTTCTCCTCGGTAACCCCCGACGCGCGTGCGGCTCGTCCGACCTCGGAGCCGCCGCGGGTTCCGACGCGCGCGCGCGAGGCCCGCAGGCCGTGGCTGCCCTGGGCGATCGCCGCCGGACTTGCAGTGCTCGCCTTCACGATGTGGGGCACGTATCGAGCCGACCGGCGCGGCGAACAGACGGCGATCGTGCCCACGGGCGAGTCGACGACCGTGTACTTCGAAACCGACGAGGTCGCCCTGAGCGACACCAATCGTCAGAAACTGATGCGCGTCGCGCAGGCCGCGAAGGACGAGGCGCGTCCGGTCGCGATCACGGGCTACGCCGATCGCAGCGGCAACGCCGATCAGAACAAGCAGATGGCGCAAGGCCGCGCCATCGCCGTTCGCGATGCGCTCGTTGCCGATGGCGTCGACGAATCGCTCATCGTGGTGGGACCGCCGTCGGAGGTGACCGGCTCCGGCAACGATCGCGAAGCGCGCCGCGTCGAGATCCAAGTCCGCTGATCCCCAGTCCGCTGAACCAAGGGGGTGGCGCGATCCCTGCCGCGCCGCCCAGCGCGGCTCATTCGACTCGCTGCAGTACCGGTGCCTGCGGCCGCAGGCTGAAGCTCCTGCGATAAGCGGCGGCCGCCTGCGGCTGGCCGTTGTCAGAGATCCTGCCCCTGAAGATCGGCGCGTTGTAGTCCCAGTAGTTGTGATACGCGACGTCGTGAGTCGCGATCCAGTTCGCCATGCCCTCGATGAATTGGGCATCGTCGCCTGCGCCATGACCGTCGCTGCGGATACCGGTGCCCCATTCCGGAAATGAAATCGGCTTGCCGTGTGCGGCGGCGAACTGCGCGTGCCACTTGAGGCCGTGGCGCTGATTCACCTGCTCGTTCCAGCGCTGCTCGGGCGTGACGGTATTCGAATTCCAGCTCTGGTTGTAAACGTCCATGCCGATGATGTCGACGTACGCATCGCCCGGATAAGCGTCCTCGGCGCGGAAGTTCGTCCAGCCGTTGCCCGGACACCAATCGAACTTGAATTTCGCGCCTGGCACCGCGCGCATGGTGTCGACGATGCGGCGCCAATACGCGATCCACGCTTGCGGGTCCTTGCTCGCCGCCCATGCGTACCACTCGCCGTTGAATTCCCAGCCGATGCGAATGACTGCGTTCGGATAGCCGGTTTGGACGAGCTTGCGCGCGAAATTGCGGAACACATCGTCGAACTTGCCAGCCGCGCCTTGCGCGAGCGTCGCCGAGCCATCTTCAGGCAGCATCGGCAGCGAATAGGTGATGTGGTCAACGTTTGCCTGCGTCCAGCAATTCATCGACCACGCGGACGCTTCGACGAGCGAGCTCCAGGTCATGAAGTCGAGCACGGCCTCGGGGCGCCGGCCAAGCCAGTCCGTAAAGCGTTGCATGTGTTTCACGCCGTCGCAGCCGGCGCCACCGTAGATGCCGAGCGCGGCCGCCTGCGCGCTCGCGCCCGGCAGCGCGGCTTGCAGCGAAGCGAGCAATGCCAGCGCGACGAGCGAGCGACGTGCGATCCGTGGAAGTGAAATATTCATCAGTGTGTCGAGCGCGGCGCTCGCCTCCGTTGTCTGCATTCACCGACGGAACGAGACGTTCGGCCGGGCGAACGCGGAGGGTCGCACGCGGCGCCCCGCAAGACCTATCCGCGAAACAACGTGTGTGCGAGTCGACTAAACCTGAACGCAGCTCAGATGTGACGTATGCAGCAGTGCGCCGCGCCGAGATCACCGCGTGGTGCCGACGAGATGCGTGACGAAGCGCGCCAGCTGCGCGAGCGTGCTGCACTCTTCGACCTGGCTGCAGTAGGCGCTCACGTGTCGCATTTCCGAGTCGCCCGTGTTCCACATCGCGCGCGGTTCGGGATTCAGCCAGATGACGCGCCGACACCGATCGTGAATTTCTTTCAATGCATCGAGCCGGAGGTCGCCGCCGTTGTTGCGGGCGTCGCCGAGAATGATGAGCGTCGAGCGGCTGTCGAGCTCGTCCAGGCAGCACGCTTTGAAAGCGACGAAGGCCTGGCCGTAATCCGTAGCGCCGCTGCCGTACTGCCGGAGCGCGAGGACGATCGCCTCTTCGAGCGCGCGAATTTCGAACAACTTCGAGACCTCGCCGAGGTCGGAGGAGAACGCAAACGAGCGCACCTTCGGCAGCACTTCCTCGAGGCTGTAGAGGAACGTCAGCATGAAGCGTGCGTACTCCGCGACGGAGCCGCTGACGTCGCACAGCGCGAACACCTTCGGTCGATCGACCTGCTGCGAGCGCCACTGCAGGTCGAAGATCGCGTCGTCGTATTTCATGTTGCGCCGAAGGGTGCGTGGCACATGCAGCTGGCCCCGCTTGAAGACTTTGCGTCGCCGCGAATAGCTGGCGACGAGCCGGCGTGCCATGCGGCGCACGATGTCCTGCACGAGTCGATGATGCCGCTGATCGATGGCGGACAAGCGGACGGTGCGCAACAGGTCTTCGCGCACGCGGCGCCCTGTCACGTCGGCGTGCAACAGGAACTGCTGCTCGACGTACGCGCGCACTTCTTCACGCAACCAGTCGCGGCGGCGCCCGAGATCGTGGCCGAGTCGGCGTTCGCCGCCATCGCCGCTCGCATCGAGCCTGGCGATCTCGTTCTGTAGCGCGACGAGACCCAGCGCTTCGAGGATGCGTCGCGAGTACACGCCCTTCTGCGTGAATACCTCGATGCGCTCAACGCCGACGCGCTGACCGGCGTTCGCGATCGCCATGCCGATCTCGATGCGATTGCCGCGCAGGAGCAGTTGCCCGAGCGCGGATTGCGCCACTGCGTTGCTGGTCGTCGTCTCGACATCGGAGCCTTGCTGCGCGGCGCCGGACGCACGCCCGCCGGCGCGCGATCCGGGAGCGCCTGCGTCCGGCACACCAGCGGCGGACGGTGATGTCGTGTTGCTCGTGGGACCGGCAGCGTCGTCGCTATCGAACGACCCGGGCGCTGACGGCGGGGGAGATCTCTCGAGCGACTCGAGCGGGCGGCCTTCGTGACGCGCGAAGAATTTCTCGAAGCAGACATCGAACGCGGCCTTTTCGTCGACCGTCTTCGGCAGCACGAGCGCGAGCGACTCCTTGAGCAGCGTCCGATTCGCGAAACCGATCAGACGCGCCGCACGCAACGCATCGAGCGTCTCGGCCGTCGATACCCGCACGTCCGCGTTGCGGAGTGCGTGAATGAACTGGGTGAGCGTCGTTTCCACGGACCCTTCAGGGGCGGGTGGCCTTGTGCGTCAAGGCGGCGAGCTCGGGCATCACGCTCTCGATGTCCTCCTGGAATTTCAGGATCACGTTCATCGTGTTCTGCACGGTGGCGGGGTCGAGGCGATCGGCGTGCAACAGCAGCAGCGTGCGTGCCCAGTCGATCGTCTCGGAGATGGACGGCGCCTTCTTCAGGTCCATCTCGCGCAGCTCATGGATGAAGCGCACGAGCTGAGCGCGCAGCTGGGCCGGGATCTCCGGAATGCGGGCATGCACGATGCGCTGCTCGAGCTCGACATCCGGGAACGGGATGTACAGATGCAGGCAGCGGCGCTTCAGCGCATCCGAGATTTCGCGCGTGTTGTTGCTCGTCAAGAAGACGAGCGGCGGCGCATGCTTCGCCTTGACGGTGCCGATCTCGGGAATCGATACCTGATAGTCGGACAGGATTTCGAGCAGCAGCGACTCGAACTCCTGATCGGCCTTGTCGACCTCATCGATCAACAGCACGCAGCCGCGTTCTTCTTGCAGCGCCTTCAGCAGCGGGCGTGCTTCGAGAAATTCCTCCGAAAAGAAAATGTCGCCGAACTCGTGCAAGCGCTGCACGGACTCGGCGAAGCCCTTCGCGCCCTGCAACACTTCGTCCAGGGTCTGCTTCAACACCTGCGTGTACAGGAGCTGTTTGCCGTATTTCCATTCGTACAGCGCCTTGGTCTCGTCGAGCCCTTCGTAGCACTGCAGACGAATCAAGGGCAGCGCGAACATGTCGGCCGTCGTCTTCGCGAGCTCCGTCTTGCCCACGCCGGGCGGTCCCTCGATCAGCACCGGCTTGCGTAGGTGATACGCGAGATACACCGCCGTCGCGATCTGCTCGGAGCAGATGTAATGGTGCCGTTCGAGGTGCTCGCGCAGCGTCGGCACCGACGCGGCGATCGTGGCTGCAGTGCTCATGTGCTGTAAGCGTATCACTCCGCTCTTCACGGCCGTTGCTGGCGTGTAAGCATTGCCAGCGGGCATCCGAAGCGCGGAACCGCCGTCGTGCTGTGCGTCGATCCATTACTCCGCGCCGGAACGATGGGAGCTGTGCGCCGCAGGCCGATGTCAGGGCGTGCGGCTGCGCGGCGCTAGATGGCGGAACTCGCACGCGGCGCGTGCGGTTAACGAACAGCTGTCCGCGCTTGCCGAGGTCCTGTCATGTCTACCGAGTTCACCTCGAGCCCTGGGCTCGATCGTTCGCCTATTCCTCCGACGAGCTACGTCGAGGAAGCCGAGAATTGGTATGCCGACGAGGAGGAGTTCGCGACGCCAGTGTTGGAGCCGCAGACGATCGTCCGCGCGCTCGGCTGGTTCAGCATCGGCTTGGGATTGGCGGAGCTGTTGGCGCCGCGGGCCGTCGGCCGTGCGATCGGCGTCGGCGATCAGCCCGCGCTGCTGCGGCTGTGCGGCTTGCGCGAGGTCATGAGCGGTGTCGGCATGCTCTCCGAGCGCTACCCCGCGAAATGGGCGATGGCGCGTGTGGCGGGAGATGCGATGGATCTGACCCTGCTCGCCGCCGCGGCTCGCCAGCGTGATGTCGACCGCACGCGGATTGCGATCGCGTCCGCCGCGGTGGCGGGCGTGACCGCGCTCGATTTCTTCGCGAGTCAGCAGCTCGAAGGTGTCGAGTCGCCGCAAGAGCCGATCGAAACCGTCGCGAAGTCGATCACGATCAACAGCTCGCCGGAGACGCTGTATCGCTTCTGGCGCAACCTCGAGAATTTCCCGCGCTTCATGCGCCACCTCATCGAAGTCAAGTCGACGGGCGAGCGTACGTCGCATTGGATCGCGACCGCGCCCGCGGGTACGCGCGTCGAGTGGGACGCGGAGATCGTCGAGGACGAGGCGAACTCGCGCATTGCGTGGCGCACGCTGCCGGACTCGAAGGTGGAGCACGAAGGCGTCGTGAGCTTCGAGGCGGCGCCGGGCGGGCGCGGGACGATCGTTCGTGTCTCGATGAGTTACGTGCCGCCGGCCGGCAAGGTCGGCGTACACGTGGCGAAGCTGTTCGGTGAAGAGCCCAACGCTCAGATCGACAGCGATCTGCGTTGCATGAAGCAGCTCATCGAGACGGGTGAGATCGCGACGACCGAAGGCCAGCCGGCCGGACGTCGCAGTGTGTTGGGTCGTACAACGTTGGGACGGTGGATGTCATGAGAGCAGTATGTTGGCAAGGCGTCGGCAAGGTCGGGGTCGAGAACGTGCCCGATCCGCGCATCATCAATCCGCGTGATGCGATCGTGAAGGTCTCAGCGACCGCGATCTGCGGCTCTGACCTGCACCTGTACAACGGCTACATACCGACGGTGTATCGCGGCGACATTCTCGGCCACGAATTCATGGGCGAGGTCGTCGAAGTGGGCACGGGGGTGCAGAACCTCTCGGTCGGCGATCGAGTCGTCGTGCCTTTCCCGATCTCTTGCGGTAACTGCTTCTTCTGCAACAACGAACAGTATTCGTTGTGCGAGAACTCGAATCCGAACGCACATGTCGCCGAGAAACTGTGGGGCCACTCGCCCGCGGGCATTTTCGGCTACTCGCACATGCTCGGCGGTTACGCAGGCGGTCAAGCGGAGTACGTGCGCGTGCCGTTTGCCGATGTCGGACCGATCAAGGTGCCGGACTCGCTGGCCGACGAGCAAGTGCTGTTCCTGTCGGACGTGCTGCCGACGGGCTACATGGCCGCGGAGAACTGCAACATTCAGCCGGGCGACACCGTCGCGGTGTGGGGTTGCGGGCCGGTGGGGTTGTTTTCGATCGTGAGTGCCCGCCTGCTCGGGGCTGATCGAGTGATCGCCATCGATCGCTTCCCCGAGCGCCTGCGCAAGGCGCGCACCGCTGGCGCGGAGACGCTGAACTACGAGTCGACGGACGTCCTGACGGCCCTGCGGGAGATGACGGGCGGCCGTGGGCCGGACGCATGCATCGATGCCGTGGGTCTCGAAGCGCACATGCACGGCATGACGGGCAGATACGACAAGTTGAAGCAGACGATGAAGCTGGAAACGGACCGGCCGGGCGCGTTGCGCGAGGCGATCATCGCGTGCCGCAACGGCGGAACGCTGTCGGTGCCCGGCGTGTATGGCGGTTTCCTCGACAAGGTGCCCTTCGGGGCGATCGTGAACAAGGCGCTCACGGTGAAAACGGGCCAGACGCACGTGCATCACTATATGAAGCCCTTGCTCGAACGGATCGAGAAAGGCGAGATCGATCCGTCCTTCATCGTTTCGCATCGCATTCGCCTGGACGAAGCGCCGCTCGGCTACGAGGCCTTCCGCGACAAGGAAGACGAGTGCACGAAAATCGTGATGAGGCCGTGATATGGCGAACGAACGTACCGAGCCGCGACGCGCGACCGAGCGACACTTCGAGGTGGAGCCTGCCGACGAGTGGCAGGACGCGTATGGGCGCGGCGGACCGGTGCGCTCCGATGAGCCCGAGCGTGATTACTTCTTCGAAAACAGCGCGGCGCCGATGAGCAGCCGGCCGGAGGAGCGCCGCGAGCGCCGCAGAATGGGCTGGCGCGCGGAGGGCGCGCAGGATTATCCGGGCGGGGATCTGGAGGAGCAGCTCGCGGCGTCCCACCGCGGCAAGGGGCCGAAAGGATATCGGCCGTCCGACGAGCGATTGCGCGAGCGAATGTGCGAACGGCTCACGGACGATCCGTTCATCGACGCCACGGACATCGAGGTGTCGGTCGCGAGTGGCGAGGTCACGTTGTCGGGCAGTGTCGAGACGCGCCGCATGAAATACGCGGTCGAGGACCTGATCGCCGACGTGCCGGGCGTGACGGCGGTTCACAATTCGATTCAAGTGCGCCGCCTGTCACCCTGACGTCGCCACGATCCGCGCGTTCATTGCGCGCCGCCTGATCGATCCGCGGGTTCGTCCGAGCACGCCTGCCTGGGGTAAGCTCGCGCGATCATGCGAGTTGCCACTCTCCCGTGATCGTCTTCGACCAGGTGTCTCACCAATACGAGCACGCTGTCTCGCTGCGCGGCATCACGCTACGTGTGCCGAATGCCACGACGACCGCGCTGATCGGCCCGAGCGGCTGCGGCAAATCGACGCTGCTGAAGCTTGCAGTCGGGCTCACGTGGCCGACTCACGGACGCATCGACATCGATGGGCATGCGCTGTCCGCCGCCAACATTCGCGGTATCCGTCACCGCATCGGTTACGTGATCCAATCGGGCGGACTCTTCCCGCATCTCACGATTCGCGACAACGTAACGCTCGCCGCGCGCTACCTGCGACGCGACCGTGAGTGGATCGGCCAACGCATCGACGAGCTGCTCGGGCTGGTCCAATTGTCGCCCGAGCTCCTGTCGCGCTATCCGATCGAGTTGTCAGGGGGGCAGCGGCAACGCGTGAGTCTCATGCGCGCGCTGATGCTCGATCCGGACGTGCTGCTGCTGGACGAGCCGCTCGGCGCGTTGGATCCGATGGTGCGCTACGACCTGCAGGAGCAGCTGCGTCAGTTGTTCGCACGGCTGCGCAAATGCGTGTTGCTCGTGACGCACGATCTCGCCGAAGCCGCGTTCTTTTCCGATCACATCGTGCTCATGCGCGATGGCGGCATCGTGCAGGAAGGCGGCTTCCGCGATCTCGTCGAGCGGCCAGCGGACGAGTTCGTCACACAATTCCTGCGCGCACAGCGAGCGATACCCGATGCGAATCGCTGAACGGTGCGCCGTCCTGCTGCTCGCCTGCGTCGCGAGTGTCGCGGCGCAAGACACATCGCCACCGGTTGCCGGCGCGTCCGCGGCGCAAGTCGCCGAATCCAGCGGGCCGCAAGTTGCCGCCGCGAATGAGCACACGCTCGTGATCGGCTCGAAGGTCTTTACCGAGTCGGTCGTGCTCGGCGAGCTCGCGACGCAGATGTTGAACGCGGACGGCGTCGGTGCCCGGCATCGCCGCGAGCTCGGCGGCACGACGGTGCTGTGGAGCGCGATGCTTCGCGGTGACATCGATTGCTATCCCGAATACACCGGCACGTTGCGCGCCGAGATCTTCGCGCGCGAAGCGCTGCGTTCGGATGAGGCGCTGCGGGCCGCGCTAACGGAGCGGGGTATCTGGGCTTCTCCCGCGCTCGGCTTCAACAACACGTACGTGCTCGGGATGCGCAGGGAGGTCGCCCAGCGGCAAGGCATCGCGCGGATGTCCGATCTCGCCGCGCATCCCGCGCTGCGCTTCGGCTTCAGTAACGAATTCATGGAACGCGCCGACGGCTGGCGCGGCGTGCGTGCCGCCTATGCGCTGCCGAATCAGAACGTGCGCGGTCTCGCCCACGATCTCGCGTATCGCGCGCTCGCCAGCGGCGCGATCGACGTCACCGATCTGTACTCCACGGATGCCGAGATCGCCTACTACGATCTGCTCGCGCTTGCGGACGATCGCGAATACTTTCCCAAGTACGACGCATTGTTCGTCTGTCGCGCCAGCGTGAGCGAGGCAGCGCGCCGGGTGCTGGCGCGTTTGCAGGGCGCGATCGATGCCCCGACCATGGCGCGGCTCAATGCGCAAGCGAAGCTCGAGGGCGTGCCGGAAGCGAGCGTCGCGCAGCAGTTCGCTCGAGAACGATTTGGCGCGCGGACGGACGTGCACGAAGCCACGCCCGCCGAGCGCATCTGGCGCCGTACGCGCGAGCATCTGGCGATGGTCGGCATCTCGCTCGGCGCGGCGATCGTGATCGCGCTGCCGCTCGGCGTCGTCGCGTTTCGCCGGCCGGCGCTCGCAAAGGCCATGTTCGCGGTGGCGGACGTCGTGCAAACCGTCCCGGCGCTCGCGCTGCTCGTGTTCTTGATTCCGTGGCTGGGGATCGGTTACGCGCCGGCGATCGTGTCGTTGTTCCTCTATAGCCTGCTGCCGATCCTGCGCAACACGCACGCGGGCCTGGCTGACATTCCGCGCGATCTACGCGAGTCGGCGGCGGCACTGGGCCTGTCCGAGACCGCTCGCCTGCGCCACATCGAGCTGCCGCTCGCCGCGCGCTCGATTCTCGCGGGCATCAAGACCGCCGCCGTCATCAATGTCGGCACCGCGACGCTCGGTGCGTTGATCGGCGCAGGTGGTTATGGACAACCGATACTCGCCGGCATTCGGCTCGACGATCCCGGTTTGATACTCGAAGGCGCGATTCCCGCCGCCGTGCTTGCGTTGTTGGTGCAAGCGTTGTTCGGTGCGATAGAACGACGCTGGGTGAGATCGCACTGACGAGCGCCGCCGAGGCGCGTTGCGCGCGTTCTATATCGGCCGGGATCCAGCGCAACGCTCGACACGGGGCCGCGGTTGCAGCGGCGCGTCAAGAACAATTTTCCCGACTCGCGCGTTGTATTCGCAGTAGAACAAGATCGGTACGAATATGGAGTCGAAGGAGGCTTGGAAGATCACCGGTGATCTGAACGTGGAGCACGGCAAGGGTGATCCGTTTGCCGCGGCGATTCGCGCGACGCGCATGCCGATGCTCATCACGGATCCACGCCGGCCCGACAATCCGGTCATCTTCGCGAACGACGCCTTCCTGAATCTCAGTGGCTACTCGCGCGAGGAAGTCACCGGCCGCAACTGCCGCTTCCTGCAGGGTCCGCAGACGGATGCCAATGCGATCGCCGCCATTCGCGACGCAACGCGCGCAGGCCGCGACATCAACGTCGACATCCTCAACTATCGCAAGGACGGCTCCACGTTCTGGAACGCGCTTTACATCAGTCCGGTGTACACGGAGCGGGGGGAGCTCGTTTATTACTTCAGCTCGCAGCTCGACATCACCGAGCGCGTCAATGCGCAGCAGCGTGTCGAGCAGGAGAAGGAACGGTTCGAGCGCGAAGTGCAGCGGCGTACGCAGGAACTGGAGGTCGCCCTCGCTGAGGGGCGGCGCGCCAACGTCGAGCTGCAAGCAGCGCTCGAAGCGCAGCGCCTGCTGCTGAACGAGGTGGATCATCGCGTCAAGAACAATTTACAGATGATCGCCTCGCTGATCGTTATGCAGAGCCGGAATATCGCGGATCCGAGCGTGCGCCGTTCGCTGATGTCGACACTGGAGCGCGTGGAGGCATTGAGCGCCGTGCATCGGCGGCTGTATCGCTCGAGCGATATCAGCTGTTTCGATCTCGCGGAGTTCTCGCGCGATCTCGCTCGCGATCTCGTGAGCGCGTCGAGTCGGCCCGACGTGAAGCTGGAGCTGGACCTCGAGGCGCTCGAAGTTCCGGCCGATCGCGCCGCGCCGATCGCGCTGATGGTGAACGAGATCGTCACGAACTCGCTCAAGCACGCTTTCACGGAAAGCCAGCCGGGCACGATCGCGCTTTCGGTCAAGCGCATCGATGGCCACGCGACGATCACGATCGAGGATGACGGTATCGGCATGCATCACGATGGCGGCGGCCGTGGGGACGGTCATGGCGATGGTCGGGGCAATGGCCATGACGATGGTCATGGCGACGGTGCCGATGGTCACAGGCTCGGCATGGACTACGGCAAGCCGTCGTTCGGCAAGTCGCTGGTCGAGGCGCTCGGCCGGCAGGTCCGCGCGACGACGCGCTGGCAGGCGGCCAACCCCGGCACGCGGGTGGAGATACGTTGGCCGCTGCATCCCAAGGATCCTTGATGAGTGCGTTGCGAGTCGTGATCGCCGAAGACGAAGCCCTGTCCGCGATGGCGCTGCAGGGCTTCCTCGAAGATGCCGGGCATGAGGTCGTCGGCTGGGCGACGACGGCGGACGAAGCGTCGCAATTGGCACAATCCGCGAACCCTGATCTGGTGTTCGTCGATCTCCAACTCGCCGACGGGACGAGCGGACTACAGCTCGCCGAGGCTCTACGCTCGGCGCAACGGTGCTTCGTCTTCGTGACGGCGAACAGCCGGATGCTGCCAGAGGACTGTGCCGGGGCGCTCGGCGTGATCAGCAAGCCGTACTCGACGCACGGGATACGGCGCGCGCTCGAATACATCGAGCAAGGCTTGCGCAGTCCACCACCGCGATGCTCGCCGCCGCCGAGCTTACGGCTGGCGCCGCAGTACCAGGCCCGCTGGCACTGACGCTCACGCGGACGCGTGCAGGAGCTCACGAACGACGCGGCCGCGTCGTTCGTCGCCCGCCAGCCCGAGCTTGCGCATGAGCGCCCGCGCGTCGACGGGTGCGCGCAGCTTCACGTCCGTATTGTCGAAGTAGCAGTAGACGTCGCGCGGCTTCCTGGGCGGACGACCGGGCGCGATCTTCGTGCCGTCCACGTCCTTGCCGACATGCCACGCTCGAATCTTCTCCGCCCAGCGTTCCAGCGCCCGGTCGCTGTAGCCGCTTTGATACAGGTGCTTGTCGCCGTGCAATCGCAGATAGACGAAGTCGGCCGTGATGTCCTCGGGCATCGGCCAGCGTTGCGCGGTCTCGGCGATGACCAGCGCGATCGCGCGGCTGCGCAGGAGCGCGACGAACCGAGGATCGAGAAAGCTCTCGTGCCGGATCTCGAACGCGTGGCGCAGCGGCCGTACCGCGTCGATCGCGAGGCGTGCCCGGCCTTTCAAACGGAAGTCGCGGCCGCGCGCGAGACGCAGCGCCGCGGCCGTGTCCATTGGCAACAACTCGATGAAATCGGCGAAGCGTTGCCGATCGAAGCGCATTTGCGGTGGGAACTGCCACAGCACGGGCCCGAGCTTGTGGCGCAAATTGAAGACACCCGAGGCGAAGAAGTTTGCGAGCGGCGTGCGCACGTCCTTCAGGCGCTTCATGTGCGTGATGAAGCGCGGTCCCTTCACGGCGAACTCGAAGTCAGGCGGAGTCTCCGCGTACCACTGCGCGTAATACTCGGGACGCTGCAGTGAATAGAACGAGCCATTGATCTCGATCGTTGGCAGCAGCCGCGACGCGTAGGCCAGCTCCAAGCGCTGGGGCAGGGATTCCGGATAGAAGACGCCGCGCCAGGGCGTGTAACGCCACCCCGAGATTCCGATGCGGATGCGTGCGCGCTGCTGTGTGGACATCACTTGCGTAACGCATCGGTGGACCGAAGAGGTTGCGTCGGGAAATTTTTCCGATGCTGACTGCGAAATGCGCCGAGGAGACGTGAGCGAATCTGGTGGCTAGAGTGCCGCCGCTCCGAAAGAAATTTTTTCGAGCGGTGTGTCGCCGTCTAGCGCCAATCGCGAGCAGAAAATTTTTTCTGACAGGTGAAGGAACAAACGTTACGTGTAACTACTTGAGCAGTCCGCGCGGCAAGGGTTTGGCGGTCGTCATTTGTCGAAGGCCGCCACCTCATGATTCAAACATGAGCCGAAGTGGCGCAGCGGCGCACATGGGGCGGATCTAGTTGGTGCGTGTGAAAGTCAGGGTCGGAGCTGACTGGGTACGAGTGCGTGACCGTATCCCGGCTGCGGCTCACTTTTGCCGTGTTGAGCTCGCATGTCTGTAACGATTACATGCTCAAGATGCGCTGCTGTCGATCGGCTGCGACTCTTGCAAACAAGGAACGTAACTTGCTTCATTGGTTGGAAGAGATTCGCCATGGATGGGGTGTTTTTGAAAATGGGGGGCGTGCATGCAGGTGCCGAGGCATGAGTTCGGTGCCAACAAGTCGAAGGTCAATGGGAGTAATTATGCGCGTTGCCACAGTCGTTCTTGGATTTGCATTGGCGATCACGGGAGAAGCGACCCTAGCATTCGAATCCACCACCAACCCCGATGGCTCCGTGGCGACGCTCGCCGCGCCGACGGAGCGATTCATCACTCGAAGCACGAACGCATGGCTGAACGCGCAGCACAGTGAAGGCGGCCGGAGCGCGCTCGGCGCCATGGGGCTCGTGTCACCCTCTCACAATCCTCTTTCCTTCACTCGCGTCCAACCGCCGCTGCACGCGGACGAGCGGCCGCGCGAGCGTTACAACCCGGCGACCACCCCGCTGCCCGCGACCCGCACGCTCGAAGATCACCTGCTCACGGGTTTCGTCGCGCTGATGCTCATCGCCTACCAGCTGCGGCGTAAGCATCGCTTCCTGCGCCCCCACCAGTTCAGCACCTGATGTGTTGCCTGCGAACGCGGCGCGCGGTCGTCGAATTCACGCGGCGATGGTGATTGCATTGGCATTCCGCTTGCAGCGCTGCTCGATGTGTAGCGCTGCGCGGCATGTGGTCGATACTTGCTGAGAACCAGATGAACAGCACGAACTATTCCGCGCCGATGACGGCGCGAGAGCTCGAGCAATGGCGCCTTCGTGATCGCTCTGGAGAAGTGAGCGCCAGCGAACCCGCGTCCGTCTTCGCGATCAAGTCGCTGCTGTACCCGGTCATTCCCGCCCTCACGCTGTTCGCGTGCCTGATCGCATGGGATGAGCCGTTCTATGGGCCGTACATCCTCGTCGGCGTGCTGTCGTTCCTCGGGGTCGCGGATCTGCTCGACGTCATGCCGCCGCGCATTACGCCCATCGCCGTTATGGCCCTGCGCTCGTTCATCGACATCGGCGTGCGCTGGTCGCTGCTCATGGTGTTCCTCTACACGCTGCTCGATCTGTCGGCGCTCGGGCACTATTTCAGCCGTCCCGTGCTCATCAGCTGGGCGCTCGCGACGCCGATCGTCCTTTGGATAGGCGAGCTCACGGCGCAACGGGTGCTCGATCGCGTATCGCAGGCGCGGCGGGTGCGCAAGGCAGTCATCGTCGGCGCATCCTCGCGCGCGCTGCAGCTGGAGGCGACCGTCGGCGCCAAGTCGACGCTGCGGATCGACGTCGCGGGCTTTTTCGACAATCGCGAGCCGGGGCGGCTGCCCGCCGAATGCAGCGGGCGCCTGCTCGGCGGCCTCGAGGACGTCGCGGGTTACGTGTCGCGCGAAGGCGTCGACATCGTCTACATCACGCTGCCGATGACGCCGCAGCCACGCATCCTCGAGCTCATCAGCTCGCTGCGCGATTCGACGGCGTCCATCTACTTCGTCCCCGACCTCAGCGTCTTCGATCTCGTGCAGCCCCGCTTCGACATCGTGGACGGGATTCCCGTGATCGCGGTCTGTGAATCGCCGTTCTACGGCGTGCGCGGCATGGCGAAGCGGCTGAGCGATATCGCGATCTCGGGGCTGGCGATCCTGCTGCTCGCGCCAGTGTTCATCTTCGTCGCGCTCGGCGTGAAGCTGAGCTCGCCGGGGCCGGCGATCTATCGCCAGAAGCGCTACGGCCTCGATGGCAGGGAAATCATCGTCTACAAATTCAGGTCGCTGCGGGTCGAGGAGCCGGGTGCGACGTACACGCCGGTCGAGCGCAACGACACGCGCGTGACGCCGTTCGGCGCCTTCATTCGCAAGACCTCGCTCGATGAAATCCCGCAGCTCTTCAACGTGCTGTTCGGCAACATGAGCATCGTCGGCCCGCGTCCGCATGCGGTTGCGGTCAACGAGAACTACCGCAGGCAAATCCCCGGCTACATGGTGCGTCACAAGGTCAAGCCGGGTATCACGGGCTGGGCACAGGTGAACGGCTATCGAGGCGGCGACGATCTGCATTCGATGACGATGCGCATCAACTACGATCTCGAGTATCTGCGTCATTGGTCGCTGGGCTTCGACCTCATCATCATCCTCAAGACAGCTTTCATGGTGTGGAAGGACGGCAATGCGTATTGATGTCGAACGATCGCGCGGCATCGCGCTGATCTTCATTCTCGCGTTGTGGACGGCGCTCGCGGGCGCCGAGACCACGAGTGTGCCGACCGCGGGCACGCCGCCGGAAGACTACAAAGTGGGGCCGGGCGATCTGCTCAAGGTCTCGGTGTTCGGCTCGCCGGAGCTGTCGACGGACGCGCGCATCGCCGAGTCCGGCACGATCACGATGCCGATGATCGGCTCCGTCCCGGTCGCGGGGCTGTCGAGCGCGGACGTCGAGAAGAAGCTGGCGGCCAGCTTCATCGAGGGCGGCTTCCTGCGGCAGCCGCAGGTCTCGGTGCTCATTGCCGAGTACATGAGCCAGAAGGTATCCGTGCTCGGCCATGTGTCGAAGCCGGGACAGTACCCGCTGCGGGCAAGCACCAACGTGCTCGACATCCTCGCGGAGGCGGGCGGCGTCGTCGCGCAGACCGCGAGCGATTTCGCGACGCTGATGCGCGCGGACGGCACGAAGCTCGATCTGAACCTCGACGCGCTGTTGCGTGGCGATCCGACCCAGAATGTCGCGGTGAAGGGCGGTGATCGGCTGTTCGTACCGCGCGCCGAGCACTTCTATATCTACGGGCAGGTGAACCGCCCCGGCCAATATCGTCTCGAGCGGAACATGACTTTGTCGCGCGCGATCTCCGCTGGCGGCGGCTTGACCGCGCGCGGCACGGAGCGGCGCGCCGTCGTGAAACGTCGCGATGAGCAGGGCAACGAAAAGGAATACTCGATCCGCGACTCCGACGTGCTGAAGGCGGATGACGTGCTTTATATCAAAGAGAGCTGGTTCTAACGGTCGCCACGCGACGGATACCGAACGATGAACATCACACAGTTATTTCGCATCCTGTGGGCGCGCCGCCAGCTCGTGTTCGCGGTGATGGCCGGCGCGGTCGCGCTGGCGCTCATCGCCAAGGTCGTGCTGCCGCCGAAATACGTCGCCGCGACCTCGCTCGTGATCGACACCAAGGGTGTCGACCCGGTGACGGGCTCGGTGCTGCCGGCGCAAGGCTCGAACGTCCTCACCACGCAGATGGACGTGATCACGAGCCGCGCCGTCGCGCTCAAGGTCGTCGAGGCGCTCAAGCTCGTCGAGGGCACCGGCCCCGATGCGGACGCCGAGCGCAACTCGCGCGCCTACGGGCTGTTGTCCGCCCTCAACGTGAAGCCGACGTCGCAAAGCAATGTCGTGCGCATCCGCTTCGAGGATGAAGATCCGCGCTTCGCGGCGGACGTCGCGAATGCGTTCGCGGATGCCTACGTGCGCACGAGCCTGGAGCTGCGGCTCGATCCGGCGCGCCGCCAGAACGTGTGGTTCGACGAACAGCTGCGCAACATGCGCGACATCGTCGAGGAGCGCCGGCAGAAGCTGTCGCAGTATCAGCGCGATCACGGGATCATCGCGACGGACGAGCGGCTCGACGTCGAGAACTCGCGCCTCAACGACCTGTCGCGACAGCTCGTCGAGGCGCAGCGCGTGCAGCAGGAGGCGCTCGCGCGCAATCGCCAGGCGGCGCAGGGCGGCAACACGAACGAGCTGCCCGAAATCATGAACAACGGGTTGCTGCAATCGCTGCAGGGCGAGCTCGTGCGCGCCGAGGCGAAGCTCGCGGAGATCAGCGAGCGCTACGGCCGCAATCATCCGCAGCATCAGATGGCGAGCGCCGAAGTGAGCGAGCTGCGCGCGAAGATCGTCGCCGAGACGAGCAGGGCGACGGCGTCGATCGGCCAGGCAGTGCAGATCGCGAATCGACAGGCCGCGAACCTGCAGCAGGCATTCGACGAGCAGAAGGCGCGAATCCTGGAGCTCAAGCGTCAGCGCGACGAAGTGTCGGTGTTGAGCCGGGAGGTCGAGACCGCGCAAGGCGCCTATGACGCGATGCTGCAACGTGCGAGCACGGTGCGGCTCGAGAGCCAGTTGGATCAGACGAGCGTCGCCGTGCTGGATCGCGCCGCCGTGCCGGGCTCGCCGGCGCCGCCGGGATTCGTGTTGAGCGTCGTGCTCGCCGCCGTGTTCGGCACGATGTTCGGCGCCGCGATCGCGATCCTGCTCGAAATGTTCGACCGCCGTGTGCGCGACGGCGACGAGCTCACGCGTCTCGCCGGCTTGGAAGTGCTCGCTGAAGTGCCGCGCTTGCGTGCGAGCTTCCGCTCGCCGCGAGCGCGTCTCACGTACGGCGGCGGCAAGCCGCCTCCGCTCGAAGCGAAACCTGCCTGACAACTCCAAACGACACTGGACGCCACATGGCCATCAATCCGCTACCGCCTTCGCAGTCGGGCCCGAGCGCTCCGCATCGGCCGATCGGTGAGCTGCTGTCCGAAGCAGGCAGGCTGACCGAGCACGACATTCGCCGTGTCGTGGCGCTACAGCGCAAGCAAGGTCTGCGTTTCGGCGAAGCGGCGCGCAGCCTGGGGCTCGTGAACGACGACGACGTGCAGCGCGCGCTCGCACGGCAGTTCAATTACACGTACATCCGGCGCGGCGAAAGCGGGTTGAACCCGATGCTCGTCAGCGCCTATCAGCCGTTCGGCTTGCCGGCGGAGACGTTCCGCATCCTGCGCAGCCAGCTCGCGCTGCGCTGGTTCGATCACGGCCGCAAGACACTCGCGATCGGCGCGGCGCGCGGCGGCGCGGGAGCGAGCACGCTCGCGGCGAACCTGGCCGTGAGCTTCGCGCAGCTCGGGGAGCGCACGCTGCTGCTGGATGCGAATTTCCGCCGTCCGACGCAGCACACGCTCTTCGGAATTTCGGCCGAGGTGGGGCTCGCGGACGTGCTGATTGGCCGCTGCACGGTGGACAAGGCGGTCGTCACGATCGCGCAGTTGAACGGCCTGGCGGTGTTGTGCGCGGGACCCGTGCCGCCGAATCCGCATGAGCTGTTGAGCAGCCGTGGCCTGCGCTATCTCGTCGATCTCGCCCAGGAGTGCTTCGATGTGGTGATCTTCGACACGCCGCCCGCGCTCGAGTACGCGGATGCGCCGATGATCGCGGCGCGCGCGGGCGGGTACTTGCTCGTGGCGCGGCGGAATCAGACGCGGCTCGCGGATGTGGAAGCGACGAAGGCTCGGCTTGCGCCAGCGGGCGCGACGATTCTCGGGTCGGTGATCAACGACTGAGCGTCGCGATGGTTGAGTTACGTTTTCAGCAGCACGAAATCGCGCTTCTCCCCTGGGGAGAGGAGGCATGACGGCCGTATTGACGGGCACGGCCGCGCCTCGGCCGGCCGCCGAGTCGCGCTACGATCCCATGTACGGCACGACGCTGCCGGCGTGGCAGACGCGGCTGATCGTCTTCACGCCGCTCGTCGGCACGACGCTGCTCGCGAAGATCGGCCTGCCGCCGCTCGCCGCAGGCGGCATCGGCATCCTGTACCCGCTGACGTTCGCGATGCTCGGCTACGGTTTCATCACGGGCCAACTGCAGTTCGAAGCGCGCCGGCTCGCGTTCTTTTTCACGATGCTCGCGACGCTCGGCTTGATGCAGGTGATGCGTCCGGACTCGTTCTCGACGACGTCGTTCGTGATGATGACGGCACTGACGTCCACCTACGTTTTCACGACCCGCACGGACGCGGTGACGATGGCCGATGCATTGCGGTTCTTCTGCAATCTCACGCTGCTCGTCGCGATCCTCGGCATCGTGCAGTTCCTGATCCAGTTCGCGGGCAACGACATGCTCACGTTCCCGATCGAGAACCTCGTACCCGACAGCTTCCAGACGAAGGGCTACAACAACATCACGACGCTGTACTACGGCTCGCCCCTGTACCGCTCGACGGCGTTCGTCATGCTCGAGCCGTCCGTGTTCAGCCAGGTGTGCGCGATCGGCTTCATCGCGGAGCTATGCGGCCGCTCGCGGCTCATGCGTCTCGGCACGTACGTCGTCGCGATGATCGTCGCTTACTCGGGCACGGGTCTCATGATTCTGGCGGTATCGCTGCCGATCCTCGTCGTGATGCACGGGCGCTGGGACCTGATCGGTCGTGGCGTCGTGCTGCTGGGCCTCATCCTGTTGCTCGCGGAGCCGCTGAATCTCACGGTCATCACCGACCGCTTCGATGAGTTCGAACACACGGGTTCGAGCGGCTTCGCCCGCTTCGTCGGGTGGCAGGATCTGTTCGCGGATCGGCTCTGGCCCTCCACGACGGCGGCGCTGTTCGGGCATGGCGCGGGCTCGTTCGAAAGCGCGTCCGTCGGCTACACGGCGGCACAGATGGCGTTCACGAAGATCGTCTTCGAGTTCGGCGTGCTCGGCGGCCTCATGTACTTCGGCTACCTGTTCTTCTGCATCTACAGCAATGGGGCGCCGCGCATCCTGCAGATCGCGATCACCGTATGCACGTTCATGAACGGGGCGTACTCGCCAACGCTGACCGGCCTGCTGCTCAGCGTGCTGCTGTTGCCGAACTCACGCACGTCCGAGGCGCGACATGCGACGTGACGTTCGCATCGATGTCATTCGCGGCCTGGGAATCCTGATGATCGCGCTCGATCATCTCGGCGCCGTCGCCGAACTGCTCGCGCCCGACAGCTTTGCGCTGCCATTCCTCACGTGGACGCGCATCGGCTGGTCGAGCGCCGCGGAGTTCTTCGTCTTTTTCTCGGGGTTCCTGATCGGGCTCGTCTACGTCCGCACCTTGGACTCGCGGGGTCCATGGCTGCTGCAGGCGCGCGCCGCTCATCGGGCCTGGCAGATCTACGTCGCGAATCTGCTCACGCTATGCGTCGTGCTCGCGCTGTTGTTCGGCACGCCCTTCGGGGGTCCCTCGATCGTCGCGGCCGCGCAGCTCACCGATCTCGTCGGGGCAGACGCCGCCGCGGCATGGGTGGAGTTCCTGACCCTGCAATCCGCGCCGATGTTCTTCGAGATCCTGCAGCTGTATGTCGTGCTGCTGCTCGCCGCGCCCCTGTTCCTGCTGCTGGCGCGCGTGAGCATGCTGGCCGCGCTCCTCGTGTCCGGCGCGATCTGGGTCGCCGTCCAGGTGAATCCGTCACTCAATCTCGCCACGTGGCACTTCAATCCCTTCGCCTGGCAGTTCGCGTTCGTGCTCGGCATGCTGTGCAGTGTCGGCAACGTGTTCGCGCGCATGGAAGCGGCGACGCGACGGCCGGCGATGCTGCTCGGCTCGGGCGCGCTGCTCCTGGTCGCGTTCGCGATCAAGGCGGCCGACAAGACTGGCACCGCGCTGCCGTTCATCGGTGCGTTCGAGATCGCCGGCATCGACAAGGAACGGCTCGAACCGCTGCGCCTGCTCCATTTCCTCGTCTCGATCGTATTCGTGATCAACGCCATGCCACGCACGGCAGCCGCGCAGCGCTCGCTGCCGATGCGCGCCGTGGGCCGCATCGGGCAGTTTTCACTGGAATGTTTCTGCATGAGCACGGTCGTCGTGTATGCGAGCGTCGGTGTGCTCGCGAACGCATCGAGCATTACGACGCTGGGCGTGTTCCTGGCCGGCGTCGTGGTCGTGCTGCTGATCTGCCTGTTCGCGGTGCTGATGGCGTGGATTCGCTCCGAGCCCTGGCGTGGCGAGCGGGCGAAGCGGCCGGCACCCGTCATTCACGACGTGGTCGACGGCGCGGCGCTGTCGCCCGTACCGCCCACCCAGAGAGTCGTTGATCGAGCATGGTCCTGACGTTGTTCATCATTGCCACCGCCTGCGCGCTGATCGCGATGCATCCGTTCGTGACGTATCCGCTCTCGCTCTGGGTCATTCGCAAATTGCGCGGCGAGCATCGTGGCCGGCCCGCGGCGCGCGCTCAGCCCCTGACGTTCGCGATCTGCATGTGCGCCTACAACGAGGAGCGGGTGATCGAGCAAAAGCTCCGCAACTTGCTCGCCCTGCGGGAGCGCGAGCCCGGGCTGCCCATACATATATATGTAGACGCCGCCTCGGATCGAACGAGCGAAATCCTGGGGCGCCACGCGCATGAGATCGACCTGCACGTCTCGGGCGAGCGCCACGGCAAGACCTACGGCATGAATCTGCTCTCGGCCCGTGCGAGCGCGGACGTCATCGTCTTCACCGACGCGAACGTGATGCTCGATCCCGAGTGTCTCGACGACTTGCGCCGCCATTTCGCGGACCCGCAGGTCGGCTGCGTGTGCGGCAATCTCACGTACACGAACAGCGATGCGTCCATCACCGCCGCCTCCGGCTCGCTGTACTGGCGTTTCGAGGAGGCGCTCAAGCGCCTGGAGTCCGCGACCGGCTCGATGATGGGTGCCGACGGCTCGGTGTTCGCGATCCGCCGTCATCTGCGCCGCGCACCGCCGGATCACATCATCGACGACATGTACGTGTCGCTGATGACGATCATCGAAGGCTATCGGCTGATCCAGGCGCGGGACGTGCGCGCGTACGAAGAGTCGGTGACGAAGTCCGGCGAAGAATTCAATCGCAAGGTGCGCATCGCGTGCCAGGCCTTCAACGTGCATCGCCTGCTCTGGCCGAAGCTGCGTCGGCTCGACGCGCTGACGCGCTACAAGTACCTCTCGCACAAGTTCCTGCGCTGGTTGTCCATCTATTTCCTCGCCGCCGCCGCCCTCGCGTTTCTCGGTGCACTCGTCGCTGCTGGCGCGCCGCTGCTCGCGCTGGGGCTCGCAGGCCTCGGTGCGATCGGGTTCGCGCTCGGCACGCGCGGCGTGAAGCCGTTCGCCCAGATCGTCGATCTGCTCACGGCGCTCGCCGGCGCGGGCGTCGGCGTGTGGCGTTCGTTGCGTGGCGAGCGCTTCCAGACCTGGACGCCGGCTGCCTCGATTCGTACGGGAGCGAGCCAATGATGGCCGCGCTCGCATCCGGGGTGCGCATCGGCGCTGCGCTGGTGCTGTCCACCTTGTTCGTCGCGGGTCCGGCGCACGCGCGGTCCACGCCGGCGGGCGTGTATCTCGGCGCGGGCTGCGACGGCGTCAAGCGCTTGGAAGCCTACGAGCGCTGGCTCGGCCGCCGTGTCGATCAAACGCTCGAGTTCATCTCCTGGAACGTGCTGTCGAAGGGCACGACGTGGGGCGTGAGGTGCTGGTCGAAGGCGGGCCGCAAGCACGTCGTGTATTCGCTGCCGATGCTCCCCGACGACAGGTCGGCGACGCTCGCGGACGGCGCGGCCGGCAAGTTCGATCACCTGTTTGCGACCTACGCGAGCAAGCTCATCGAGAACGGCTACGGCAACGCGATCGTGCGCATCGGCTGGGAATTCAACGCCGATTGGTATCCGTGGGCCGCGAAGCACGATCCGCAGAGCTGGATCGCCTATTGGCGGCGCATCGTGACCGCGATGCGCTCGGTGCCTGGCGCGGCCTTCAAGTTCGATTGGACGGCGGCCGGCGGCTGGAGCTCATTCCGGGCCGAGAACGCCTATCCCGGCGACGACTACGTCGACATCATCGGCTTGGATTTCTACAACAACATGAATCGCGCGAACGTGACGCCGCGGGAGCGCTGGGAGCAGCGCATGCGCGCGCCGCACGGGCTCGAATGGCATCGACGCTTCGCGGCCGAGCATGGCAAGCCGATGTCCTATCCCGAATGGGGCACCGGCCAGGGCAAGGATACGCACGGCGGCGACGACGATCCGTACTTCATCGAACAGATGGCAAAGTGGATTGCCGCCCATGACGTCGCGTATCACAACTACTGGGACTTCAAGGCGCCGCTGTTCGACTCGAAGCTGTCCGACGGCCGCCGGCCCGAGGCCGCACGCGCGTACGTCCGTGCGTTCGGGTCTCACTGAAGGGTGCCCGCCATGCAAGGTCATCTCTCGCGAGACGCGCGCACGGACTTCAATTTCACGCTGAATGGCTACCGCGGCCTGTGCGCGATGTTCGTCCTCGTATTCCATCTCGGCAGCGCCGGCGTGATCGCGTGGCCCGGCGGCACGCCGCTCGCGGACGCGACGCATCATCTGTGGGCCTCGCTCAGCTTCGGCGTGGACATGTTCTTCATGATCAGCGGATTCGTCATTCTCGGCAGCCTGCTGCGGCACGAAAACGTCGGGCGCTTCATCGTCGACCGGATCCTGCGCATCTTCACGGCGTGGATACCCGCGCTGCTCGCGGTGACGGTGATCTGCGTTGCCTTTCGGATGAAGGTGTTCGCGGACGTGAGCTTCGTCGAAGGCGCGTGGATCTTCATCGCGAACCTGTTGCTGCTGCCGCCGCTCGCGCCCCTGCCGCTCATCCACATCGGCTCGTGGAGCCTGACGTACGAATGGGTGTTCTATCTGACGGCGGCGCTCGGGGCGCTTGCGTACCGTCGTGCACCGGGGTCCGTCTGGGTGACGGCAGTGTGGGCGATACCGGCCGCGCTGTTCATCTGTATGTATCCGCGCGCGATGTTCTTCGTCACGGGCGTGCTCGTGTTCAAGTATCGCGATGCGTTCGCCGCGCATGCCCGCTGGCTGAAGTGGCCGCTCGTCAGCCTGCTCGTGTTCCTGATCTCGTGGCGCTCGATCGGCAGCGGCGAGCACGAGCACGCGACCGATACGCTCACGGCCTTCCTTGTCGATGGCCGCTGGGTGGCCGCGGCGCTCGCGTTTCTCGCCTCGCTGCACATGTTCGCGAGCGTATGCCTGAACAGCAGCAGGCAGGTCGCGTTCCTGAACGGGCCGACGTTTCAGTTCCTCGGCACGATCAGCTACAGCTTGTATCTGTGGCACGTGCTCGTGATGGCGGTCACGAAGCGCCTCGCCGTCACGTACGTGACACCGGAGTACGGCGAGGCAACGGCCTTCGTCGTGTTTACGGTGCTCTCGCTCGCGATCGCGATTCCGCTCGCGTGGCTGTCCTGGAAGCTCTTCGAAGTGATGCTTGCACGCAGGGCGCGTCAGTGGCTGCGGCCGCGGCCCGTCGTTGCAAGCCCGGTGAGTGTGCAATGAATGAAGTGACGGATCGTGTCCGCTCGATAACCTCGCCGCTGCGATCCGCCCGAGGCAAGATCAAGTGCCTCTGGATCGGGCGGCTCATGCCTTATCCGCTCGATGCGGGCGCGAAGGTGTATTCGGCGAAGCTCGCCGAATCCCTGGCTGCGTCCGGTGCAAGCGTGCGCTTCCTGGGCTTCGGCCGCGGCGACGCGGCGCCGCCGGAATGCGAGGTCGATTACGTGCCGGTCGGCGGCGACCAGGGCAGTCAGGTCGCGGCCATGTTCAGCCGCCTGCCGATTGCCGCCGCGATCGATTCGACGCGCGCCTATGCCGATCTGCTCGAAGAGCAGCTTTGCGCCGAATGGGATGCGATCGTGCTCGACGGCTATGGCACCGGTTGGGCCTTGCCCCGATGCCTCGCGTACGTGCGCGCGCAGCCGGTGCGGCGCACGGTGCTCGTGCACGTCTCTCACAATCACGAAACAGCCGTGTGGGCGGCGATGGCCCGCGAGGCGCGCGGCTCGCTCGTCCGTCGTGTCGCGCTGTGGCAGAACGCGCGCAAGGTGCGGCTGCTGGAGCGCAAGGTCGTCGCGAACGTCGATCTCGTCTCCGCGATCAGCGACGAGGATCTCGCGGCGCTGGAAGTCTCGCTGCCGAGCGAGCAGGCGATCACGCTGACGCCCGGCTATGCCGGGCCGATCGTCGACGAGCGCTTCATCGGCGAATGGACGCCGCGACGTGTGGTCATCGTCGGCTCGTTCCATTGGCAGCCAAAGCAGGAGAATCTCGCGCGCTTCGTCGAGTGCGCGGACCCGGTGTTTCGGGAGCACGGGATTCAGCTCGATGTCGTCGGCGGCGTTCCGAGCGAACTGCAGGCGCGCTTGCAGGCCCGCTGCCAGGCGACGACCTTCCATGGCTTCGTCGAGGAGCTGACGCCGCTGCTCGATCAGGCTCGCATTGCGATCGTGCCCGAGCTCATCGGCGGCGGCTTCAAGCTGAAGTTTCTCGACTATTTTTTTGCGCGCGTGCCCGTCGCGACCTTGACCGCCGCCGCGGCCGGGCTGCCTGCGCCGTTGCGCGCAGCGATGATCGCGGCGTCCGACCTGGACGAGCTCGTTGCCGGCATCGTCGCGAACGTCGACGCCCTCGACCGACTGAACGACCTGCAGGATCGGGCCTTTCATCTCGCGCGCAGCTTGTTTCGTTGGGAGGATCGCGGCTTGCGGCTCAAGCATGCGATCGCACATGTGCAGCATCGATGGGCTCGGGAGCGTGCTTGCGGCGCGAACGACATCAAGAGCTACGCGCCGCGTATCGGCTGATAGGGGAACGAAATGGATCAAGCAGAACGTTGGGCGCGCGAGCGCGACTTTCACAATCTCCGGTTCTCGGACGACACCGAGCGCGAGCAGCGCACCGGCAGGTTCTATTCGGCGATCGACTACGGCTTCGCCTTCTATCGACAACGGGTGACCGAGGAAGCCCGCGGCCGCACCGTGCTCGAATACGGCTGCGGCAACGCGAGCCTCGGCTTCGAGCTCGCGCCGATCGCGAAAGAAGTGATCGGCATCGACATCTCGGACGTCGCGATCGCAAACGCCCAGCGCATCGCCGCCCACCAAGGGCTGACGAATACGAGGTTCGTCGTCGACAACGCGGAATCGATGCGCTTTGCCGATCGGTCCGTCGATGTGTTGATGGGCAGCGGCATCGTTCATCACCTCGATATTCCGCGCTCGATGCGCGAGGTGCGCCGGGTGCTGCGCGAGGGCGGCATCGCGATCTTCGCCGAGCCGCTCGGTCACAATCCCGCCGTGAACTGGTACCGGGCGCGCACGCCGGAGCTGCGTACGCCGGACGAGCATCCGCTGCTGGCGCGCGATCTGCGCGAGATGGCGCAAGGCTTTCGAGCCTCGAAGGTGACGTATTTCGGCTTCGTCGCGCCGGTGCTCGGCTTCGTCTCGCCGAAGACCGATCCCGACAAGCTGCTCACGAAGCTCGTGTGGAGCGCGGACAAGGCGATCTGCAGCGTGCCGTTCCTGCGGCGCTACGCGTGGTTCTGCATCATCGAGCTGACGGCGTGAGCGAATCGCATGCGGTCGTCATGAGTCCGCGCGAGGACAGCGCCGTCGCGAGCGCTGCCGAGGCGGCTCGCTGGCTGTTCGTCGACGGCGCGAGCGCCTTCGGCGGCCACGAGGTGATGCTGTTGCGTTGGCTCGAAGAGCTGGCAAGCGAGCGCGCCACGGCGAAGTTCCTGCTGGCACGAGCCGGCTCCACGCTCGCACGCGAAGCGTCCCGCCATGCGCAGGTCATCGAGCTGCCGCCGCAGCGTGCGGGCAGGCTGGCGTCCATGGTGGGCGCGCTGCGCGACACGGCGGAATTCGTGCGGGCGATCTTCACGATCAGGCCGCAGGTGTGCGTGATCGCGGAAGGCTGCCTCCTGGCGCAGCCCTTGTTCGTGCTGCTCGCGCGCCTGCTGCGCCAGCGTGTCGTCGTCTATGTGCCGCTCGTGCAGACGAGCGCGAGCATGGGCTTCGGCAGCGCGCGCGTTCGCGATGGGCTCGTGCGCGCGATCTATGCGCATGCGCCGCACGCGTGGCTCACCCTGACGCGTGAGCAGGCACAGGACTTTCGCGCCTGGGCGGGCGTGCGCCGCCCCATCCTGGTGTTGCCGAACACGGTGTCCAGCGCGATCGAGCACCGCGGCGCACGCGCTTCGCGCATGCCGACGCACGCGGCGGACGGCCCGCTGCGAATCCTCGTGCTTGGCCGCATCGAAGCCCACCAGAAAGGTCTCGATACATTGATGGAGTACCTCGCGGCGCATCCCGAATTCGGCGCGCGCATGAGCGTGACGTTCGTCGGCAGCGGGCCGTACGAACCGAGCATCCGCGAACGATTGTCGAGCGATCCGGCGCTTGCCGGCTGGGTTTCGCTGCGGCCGTGGTCGCCGCCGATCGACGCGCTCGAGGCGCACGACGTGCTTCTCATGACCTCACGCTACGAAGGCGTGCCGCTCGTCATGCTCGAAGCCATGGCGCTCGGGGTGCCCGTCGTCGCGCCGGATCTCGACGGAACACGCGCGTTCCTGCAGCGCTCGGAGCTGTTCCCGGCGCAGGACATGGCGGCGGCGTTTCGCATCCTCGAGCGCATGGCGGCGTCGGACGTGCGACGCGCGACGGCGGAGCGCAATCGCGCGACCTTCGCGGCCAGCGCTTCGAACGCCGCGTTCGGCATCGCAGTGCGTGCGCTCACGCAAGAGTTGCGGCGATTGAGCTCCGCCTCGTTGCGACAGAGAAGCGCATGACGCTCGTCAGCATCTACATGCCGACGAAGAATCGCGTCGCGCTGCTGCGCCGCGCGGTCGAGTCCGTGCTCACGCAGACCCATCGCGAGCTCGAGCTCTGGGTCGTCGACGACGGTTCGACGGACGGCACGCAGGAATACCTCAGGCGCGCGAGCGCGGCGGATCCACGCCTGCGCGTGTTGCGCAACGAGCAGTCGATGGGCGCGCCGCGCGCGAGAAATCTTGCGATCGCCGAGTCGCAAGGCGAGTTCATCACCGGACTCGACGATGACGACAGCTTTCACGAGCAGCGCATCGAGAAACTGCTGCGGGCCTGGCAAGGGCACGAGCAGGCGGGCGCGCGTTTTTCCTGTCTGTATACGCAGGATCTCGAGACGTCTGCCGTCGCTGCACGCATCTCCAGGAAAGCGCCCCGCGCCGAGTACGAGGATCTGTTCTTCTACAACCTCATCGGCAATCAGATTTTCACGCGCCGCGAGTATCTCGTCGGCGCGGGCCTGTTCGACGAGCACATGCCCGCGTGGCAGGACCTGGACCTGTTCATGCGCGTGCTGAGGCATTACGGCCCCGCACTGCTCGTCGACGAGCCCCTGTACGTGCTCGAGCTGGCGGACAACGGCGATCGCATTTCGCTGTCGTCCGCGCGGATCCAGGCCGCGTACGAGCGGCTCGCCGCGAAAGTCGCGAATCACGCGCCGGTGCTGCGGCAAGGGCTGTTTCTGCAGCGCTTCGGCAAGCTGTACGGCTATGGATTCACGAGCGCCGACCTGCGCCAGTTCTGGCGGTTCGGCATTCATGCGCGCACCTTGAAGCGCTTGGCCGGCATCCTGGCGCGGCAAGCGGTGAGCGGCCGCGGGCAGGCAAGGGCGCGCGCGGCCGTGAGCAAGCGAGCGGCGCCGCGCGTGCTGATGTTTCCGAAGCACGGCGAGAATCCCTATCTCGCGACGCTGTCGGCGAGCCTCGAACGGCGCGGCGCGCGGATCGATGACTTCTCCTTCCGGCGCGCATTCAAGGAGCGCTACGACGTCCTGCACATCCATTGGCCCGATCTGCACTTGAACGCGCGCTCGCCGCTGCGAACGACCGTGCGGCATGCGCGCTTGTTCGCGCTGTTCGCGCTGCTGCGCTGGCGCGGGACGCGCATCGTTTGGACGGTCCACAATCTGAAGCCGCACGAGCGCCACCATCGGGTCAGCGAGCTGTTGTTTCCGCTGTGGTTCCCGCGCATGTGCACGCACGTGATCACGCTCACGTTGAGCGGCCTGGAAGCGGCGCGCGCGATGTATCCGCCGCTGCGTGCCAAGGCGGCCGCCGTCATTCCGCACGGACATTATCGAGGCGCTTACGGCAGCGCTCCCGATCGCGCGAGCTGCCGCGATCAGCTCGGGCTTGCGCACTGCTTTACGTTCCTGTTCTTCGGCAACATCCGGCCGTACAAGAGCGTCCCGCAGCTGCTCGAGGCGTTTCGCGCGCTGCCGCAAAGCGACGTGCAACTCGTCATCGCCGGCCAGCCGGGGCCGATGATGGAAGTCGATGAGCTCGAACGGCTCGCAGCGGCGGACGGTCGCGTTCGCTTGGCGCTCGAGTTCGTTCCGGAAGAAAAAGTACCGGTGTACATGGGCGCGGCCGATGTCGTCGTGCTGCCGTTCAACAGCATCTTGAATTCCGGCAGCGTGTTTCTGGCGCTGTCGTTCAATCGCGCGGTGCTCGCGCCGCGCCTTGGCGCGTTGCCCGAGCTGCAACATCGGCTCGGCGCGCGTTGGGTCAATCTGTTCGATGGGCCGCTGTCGACGCGCCACCTGCAGCAGCTCGTGCACGGCGGCGGTATCGCAGAGCACGAGACGGCCGACTTGAGCGCATTCGATTGGGATGCGATCGGCCAGCAAACGCTGGATTTCTATCATGCGAGCGACGCCGCCTCCGCTGCGCCGTTGCCCGCGAAGCGCGTATCCGCGCTGCCGGATACCCGCTGACTCAACCCACGGGAGAATCGCCATGCTGCGATCACGGTTACGAACACAACCGATTTCACGCGCCATCGCCGCGGTGCTGGGCGTCGCGGCCGCGACACTCGGTGTCGAGGCCCTTGCGGCGGCGGATGCCGCCGATCCATTCAAGATTTTCGTCTCGGATCGCTTCACGTACGAGGACAATTTGTTTCGCGTTCCGCAGAGCGTGCTCGCCGGCGATCCGGCCGCGGTCGGCATCGGGAGCTTCGACGATTACGTCAATCGATTGTCGGGGGGCATCGAGGCGCGCATCGATGCCTCGCGGCAGGTGTTCTCCTTGAATCTGCGCTTCGATGACGTGAGCTACAGCGAGAACGATTACCTCGACTATCACGGCGGCTCCGGCGACCTGCGCTGGAATTTCGACATCGGCAAGCGGTGGTCGGGGCTGATCGACGCGCGCTACGATCGCCAGCAGGCGGGCTTCTCGAATTACGAGCTGTTCGTGAAGGATATCGTCGAGACGCAGTCGTATATCGGCGAGCTGCGCTTCAAGATCGGCTCGCGGTGGGCATTGATGGCGGGCGGCACGTTCTCCGAATCGACGCACAGTGCCGATGTGCGGCAGACCTCGAACATGGAGTCCGAGTCGGGCCGCTTCGGCATCGAGTATCAGACACCGAACAACAGCCTCGTCGCGCTCGAATACGCGTTCACGGACGCGACGTTTCCGGAAGCGGGCCGGCTGTTCAATCGCGAGATCGGCTACGAGCAGACGCTGCCGGGGGTTCGCTTGCGGTACGTGTTCTCGGAGAAGACGCGGATCAATGCGCGCGGCGGCTACTTGAAGCGCGATTACTCCAATCCGGCGGCCGGCGATTTCTCCGGTAACGTGTGGAACATCAGCGCCTATTGGGAGCCGCGCGCGCAGATCTATTTCAACCTCGAGGCGTATCGCGAGCTCACCGCGTACACCGACGCCGAGGCGGACTACTTCGTCGCGACGGGACTGCGGGTGACGCCGACGTGGTCGCCGACACCGCTCATGACCTTCGAGCTGGGACTTACGATCGAGGATCAATCGTATCGCGCCGTCGCGACCCCGTTCTCCGACACCGGCTCCGCGCCGGGCCGGGAAGATGACGTGAAGTCGGCCGGTCTGACGTGGCGGTACACGCCACGCAATTTCCTGGATTTGAGCCTCGGCTATCGCTGGATCGAGCGTGACAGCAACTTCCCGCGTCGCACGCATGAGGCGGAGGTGGCGAGCGCGCAGCTGAGAATCATCTTCTAGGTCCGATAGGAGCCGTGGTCACGCCTCGGCTCCTCGTCCGCCGCCGGCGTCAGTCCGGCAGCTCGGCGAGCCGCTCCAACAACCTCGCATCCGCCGCCACTTCGATGCGCTCCGGCCCGCTGAGCCAGTCGAGCGCCTCCTGCAGGGTTTGCGCCTGCATCACTTTATCTTCCGCGGTGAGCCGTTGCGGATGAGGATGACCGCGCGCGTCGGCCGGTCGCGGCAGATTGCCCGCGAGATGTGCGATGCGCGCGGCGGGATCGCGCGCCAGATGACGCAAGCCGTCTTCGGGGAGCGCAGGCGCGGCGGCGACGAGCTCATTGCGCCGCGTGATCATTGCATGCGGCGCCGACTCCTCGGGAATGCGGAAGATCGCGAGCTTGCGCAGGGCGCGTCCGATCGCGACGCTGCCGCTCGCGCGCGACAACGGAATCGCCAGCACGAGACCGAGCACCGCCGGTGACAGCCAGGCCAGCAACGTCGGCGACAAGAAGTAGGCGACGACGGCGATGACGATGCCGGCGACCGTGTGCTTCCAATGGAAATGCCACGCATCGCGCCATGACAGCACGGCGGCCTGCCGACGCTGCGCGATCCAGTCCGAATCGCTGCCGGTCAGGATGTCGAAGACGTGCTGCGTCTGAATGAGCATCATGATCGGCGCGTACAGCGCCGACAGCACGAGCTCGATGACGACGCTGAGCGAGATGCCGATGATCCCGCCGCATCCCTTGCGCGTGCGCGAGACGAAGATCGAGCGCAGCAAGCCGAGCGTCTTGGGCGTGAGCAGCACGACCATGCTGAAGATGAACAGCAGCACCATGCGCTGGGCATCGAACACCGGCCAGTCGGGAAACAGCTGGAACGTGCGGCTGAAGTACTCGGGTCGAATCAGCGTCGCCTGCAACGTGAGCGCGAAGCCGACGAGGATCAGCAGCAGCCACAGCGGCGATGACAGATACCCCATGATGCCGATCGCGAGATGCTTGCGGCTCGTCCACGACAGCCCGCGTGTGCGCAACAGCTTCATGTGCTGCAGGTTGCCTTGCGCCCAGCGGCGATCGCGAATCGCGACATCGACGAGCGACGGCGGGCCTTCTTCCCACGAGCCGTCGAGATCGGGCGCCATGCGCACCTTCCAGCCGGCGCGGCGCAGGAACGCCGCCTCGATGAAATCGTGCGACAGCACGTGACCGCCGAAGGGCTTGCGTCCCGGCAATTGCGGCAGCCCACAGGCTTGCGCGAACGCGCTCACGCGAATGACGGCGTTGTGACCCCAGTAGTTGCCGTCGTCACCGGACCACGCCGCGACGCCGCGCGCGATCACGCTGCCGAATACGCGGCTCGCGAACTGCTGCAGGCGCGCGAACAGGCTCTCTTGTCCGATGAGCGCGGGAACCGTTTGCAGCAGCGCGAGCGCGGGGTCAGCTTGAATGCGTTTGACGAGCGTGATCAGCGTGTCGGCGCTCATCAGGCTGTCGGCGTCGAGCACGATCATGTACTCGTAATGGCCGCCCCAGCGCTTCACGAAATCCTCGAGATTGCCGACCTTGCGCCCCGTGTTGTGCCAGCGCCTGCGATACCGCACGGGCATGACGCCGCTGAGCGCGCGGCGCAGCCGATCCACCGCGAGCGTCTCGGCGATCCAAGCATCGACGTTCGTCGAATCGGACACGATCACGATCTCGAAATTGCGGGCGACATCGGCCGCGGCGAGCGCTTCGGCCATCGTTTGCAGGGCGGAGGTCGTGGAGATCGGATCTTCGTTGTAGACGGGCATCAACAGCGCCGTGCGCGAATCGCCCAACGGCGCTTCGGGCGCGCGCGGCGCGGGCAGGAGGAATCCCGCGATGCCCGAGGAGGCCGCAAAGGCGATCCAACCGAGCGTGAGCGCGAAGAAGAAGATCATCACGCCCTGCAGCACCGTCATGTTGCTGAAGCCGACGATGCCGATCATTTCCCACACGCCGTACCCGGTGATGCCGAGCGCGCCGAGATTCGCGATCAAACGCGCGGGCCACGTCGTCCAGGACGATTGCGGCGCGCGCGCGAGGTGCTCCTGGACGCGACGCAGATCCTGCGTCGGCATTTCGACAGGCCGCTCCGGCGGCATGGCGCCGCTGGCGAAGGCGAGCGTTTCGAGGCGGGCCGGCTTCAGCTTGCCGTCCATCGATACAGCCATGTCTCGGTGGCGGGTTGGTCGCCGCGCATCAAGCGCAGCCGCAGTTCGGCGACGTTGGTCTCACCCGGGGAGAGCTCGAAGCTCGCGCGCAGCGCGCCGATGCGCGGATTCGGCTGCAGCACCAGGCTCGACAGCTTCCCCGCGGACGTATCCGCTTCGATGCGCAGCCCCTCCGTGTTCTTGCCGAGCCCTTCGAAGTCGATCACGAACAGGCGGCGTTTGCCGTCCCAGGAGGGGCCGGTACGCGTGAATACGGCCCGACCGAGCTCAGGCGAAAGGTTCGGCAGCTGATTCCAGCGCAGCCGGTAGGACGTCGACCATGGCTTGCCGGCGGGAATGGGCTGTTTCGGACGCCAGAAGGCGACGATGTTGTCGTTCGTCTCGCGATCGGAGGGGATCTCGATCAATTGCACGGAGCCTTCGCCCCAGTCGCTGAGCGGTTCGATCCATGTGCTCGGCCGCTTCTCGAACTGCGCCTCGACGTCCTGATAATCGGAGTACTTGCGTGAGCGCTGCACCAGGCCGAAGCCTTTCGGTGCGGTGGACGTGAAGCTCGAGATCTGCAGTTGCGTCGGGTTCGCGAGCGGCCGCCACGTTTGCTCGCCCGAGGCCATCATGATTTGCAGGCCGTCCGAATCGTGCACCTCGTCGCGAAAGTCCTCGATGCGATTACGCACGGACTCGTCGAACAGGAACATCGACGTGAGCGGCGCGATGCCGACATTGTCGAGCGCGACCCGCGGGAACAGCGTGAGATTGACGTCCATGATCGTCTCCGTCCCCGGCGTGACGGCGAATCGATATGCGCCGGTCGTCGAAGGGCTTTGCAGCAGCGCGTGGATCACGATGCCCTTGGCGTTCGCAGCCGGCCGCTCGATCCAGAAGTGAGTGAACGCGGGAAATTCCTCGCCGGTCGGAGCCGCCGTGCGCAGGGCCAGGCCACGCGCGGACAATCCGTACGCAGAGCCCTTGCCGACCGCTCGGAAGAAGGATGCGCCCTGGAAGACCAAGAACTCATCCCATACCGCCCGCGAGTTGATCAGTGAGCGAACGCGAAATCCCGACAAGGGCAGGGTGAGATTCGCAAGCTGCTTCTCGACCAGCGGGCCGAGAATGAACGTGCCGGGCGGTGCGGTGATCTCGCCGGCGAGCCCATTCTCGACGACAGAGATCGAAACAGGGTTCTGAAATAGAAACCCGGCCGGCAGCACGTCCACCCGGAACGGCACCTGCTCGTTGCGCCACAGGGCTTGCTCGGAATCGACGCGAAGGTCGCGGTACTGGTCGTAGTTGATTTGCCGCAGTGGTGAATTGCTGTCGAGCTGTTTGACGGCGTGCGGCTCGCGGGCGAGACGCTGCGCCATCTCGGTGACGAAGTCGTCCGTAAACTTGATCTTCGCGGGTGGGGCAGCGGGCGCGTCCTGTCGCATCGCCGCGACGCCGGCAACGCTCGCGCAGGCGATGAGCACCACGCCGGTCCAGATCCGTGCGCGAAAACGCCCACGCGTGGGCTCTTGCGTGGCTGATGATTCGCTCGGACCTTCCAATGACTTCATGCTACCTCGTTCGCTTCGCACGCTTCCGCGACCTTTGGGGTCGAGAAAGCGGCCCGGTGCCTGGGGGCGCCAGGTTCTCGGCATCAGTGCCGTCACCCTCGGGCCGTCCTCGGATTGCGGTGCGTACAGCGGGTGGCTCCCGTGATGCTGCCGCCATCGTGCCCCAGGTCGATGGCTATTGTAGCGAGCTTCGGGCCATGGCCTGGGCAATACGCGCATCCGACTGCGTGTGTTCCTGTTGCGGCCGGCCGACGTCTCAAAGTCCGTTCATCCGCGACAGGTGCCCGCTAGACTACGCGCCCTTCAGCGGGAGGAAGTCATGAAGGATCTGACTCGAGGGTCGACGATGCGCAACATCGTCGCGATGGCAGGGCCGATCGCGTTTGGGATGATTTTCCAGACGTTGTACCACTTGATCGATCTGTATTTCGTTGCCGGGCTGGGTGATGTTGCCATCGCCGGCGTGAGCGCGGGCGGCAACCTTATGTTCATCGTGTTCGCGCTGACTCAGGTGCTCGGTGTCGGCACCGTCGCGCTGATCTCGCAGGCCGTCGGCCGCCAGGACCAGCCCGCGGCCAATCTCGTTTTCAACCAGT
>JAEYXD010000159.1 GCA_023428645.1 Pseudomonadota bacterium | reverse complement strand
GTTCTTCTTCGGCTCGCAAGGCGCGAAAGCCGCCCAGACGCTCGGCACCTTCACCTCGAACAAGAAGACGAACTTCGCGAACAAGTCGGATGAGGAAGGCTGCAAGATTGCTTTTCTCTCCGCGATGATCGCCTTGAGGGATCGCGCGCTGCGCGAAGGCGGCAACGCCGTCGTCAACATCCACAGCGTCTACAAGAACGAACCGTTCAAGAGCGACACCGAGTACGAATGCGGCGCCGGCAAAATCATGGGAGGCGTCGCGCTGCGGGGCACTGTCGTCAAGCTCTGACGAGCGGCCGATGATAGCTGCCCGCCTGTAGCTGCCTCATGATCGCTGCCGGTATGGCGCCCGACGCGAGCCGGGCGATCCGTCAAACCACGCGCTCGCACCCGCCACGGACGGGGTGTCGTTCATCTCACGGGGGGAAGTGATGCGACTCGAACCGACGAAGGCCGTTCCATGTCCGTGAAGATTGCCGTTTTGAAGGAGACCCGGCCGAACGAGCGTCGTGTCGCCCTCGTGCCCGCCGTCGTCGACAAGCTCGTGAAGCTCGGCGCGCAGCTTGCGATGCAATCCGGCGCGGGCGACGCGGTGAAACTGCCGGACAGCGCCTACAAGAACGTCGCATTCACCGCGGACATTCGCGAGCTCGTCGCCGAGGCCGACATCGTGTTGGCCGTGCAGCCGCCGAGCGTCGAAGTCGCGCAGCTGATGAAGCCGGGCGCGATTCTCGTCTCCTTCATCCACGCCCACCGGGAAATCGAGCTCACGAAAGTCCTGCGCGACCGCAAGATCACGGCGTTCGCGATGGAGCTCGTGCCGCGGATCACGCGCGCGCAGGCGATGGACGCGTTGTCGAGTCAGGCGGCGCTCGCCGGCTACTACGCCGTCCTGATCGGTGCGACGAACATCGCGCGCATGCTGCCGATGATGACGACGGCCGTCGGTTCGATTCGCCCGCAGAAGGCACTGGTCATGGGATTGGGCGTCGCCGGTCTGCAAGCGCTCGCGACCGCGCGCCGGCTCGGCGCGATGACCGAGGGCTACGACGTGCGTCCGGAAACGAAGGAGCAGGCCGAATCGCTCGGCGCGAAGTTCGTCGACACGGGCGTCGATGCGCGTGGCGCGGGCGGTTACGCCCGCGAGCTGACGCAGGAAGAGAAGGACAAGATCGCCGCAGTCGTCACGAAGCACATCCAGGCCGCGGACATCATCATCACGACCGCGGCGATTCCAGGCCGTCCCGCGCCGAAGCTCATCAGCAAGGCGCAGGTCGACGGCATGAAGGCCGGCAGCGTCATCGTCGATCTCGCGGCGGAAGGCGGCGGCAACTGCGAATACACGCAGCCCGGCGAGACGATTCAAGTCGGGCAGGTGACGGTCTGCGGCCCGTTGAACGTGCCGAGCATGCTCGGCGAGCACGCGAGCGAGCTGTACGCGAAGAACCAATACAACCTGCTCGAGCTGTTCGTGAAGGACCAGGCGATCCAGCTCGACTGGAGCGACGAGGTGATCGCGAAGACCGCGCTGACGCATGCGGGCGAGATCAAGAACGCGGCAGCGAAACAGGCTGTCGAAGGCTGAGCACGGCTGTGAGCGCCGTTGCGCAGCGCCCTTACGCAGAGGACCGACGATGGAATTCACGACCGTTCTGACCGGCTTTACCGCGCTGTACATCTTCATGCTGGCCGCGTTCACGGGCTACGAGATCATCGGGCGCGTGCCGGCGATTCTGCACACCCCGCTCATGTCGGGGTCGAACTTCGTGCATGGCATCGTCGTCGTCGGCGCGATGTATGCGCTGCTGAACGCGACCTCGACGACCGAGCAGGTCATCGGCTTCATCGGCGTGCTGCTCGGCGCGGGCAACGCGGCCGGCGGCTATGTCGTCACGGAGCGCATGCTGGAGATGTTCAAACCGAGCGACAAAGCCAAGAAGTGATGGCTTCCGCTTCCTCACTCACTGCAGAGCGCCGCCACGAACAATGAACCTCACGCCCCAACTCGTCATCGACGCAAGCTACTTCGCCGCGGCGTTCCTGTTCATCTACGGCTTGAAGCGCATGGCCTCGCCGGTGACCGCGCGCTCGGGAATCGTCGTTGCGGGCGTCGGCATGCTCGTCGCGACGCTCGCGAGCTTTCTCTACATCTTCGGCGTGAGCCCGGACGCGCAGCCGCAGCTCGTGACGAACGTCGCGCTCGCCGCGACCGCGCTCGTCATCGGTACCGGATGGGCATGGTGGAGCGGCAAGCGCGTCGCGATGACCGCGATGCCGCAGATGGTCGCGCTGTACAACGGTATGGGCGGCGGCGCCGCGGCCGCGATCGCGGCCGTCGAGCTGCTGCGCACGAGCGTCGTCCACGAAACCGTGCCGCTCGTGATGGCGGTGCTCGGCGCGCTGATCGGCTCCGTGTCGCTGTCGGGCTCGTTGATCGCGTGGGCGAAGCTCGATGGACGCATCAACGGCACGTGGCGCGTGCGAGGCCAGCAGCTCCTCAATGGCACGATCTTTCTCGCGACGCTCGCGATCGGCGCGTACATCGTATTCGTCGCGCATGGTCATGCGCCGCCGGCGCTGGTGGCCGCGTTCTTCGTCGGGGCATTCGTTTTCGGCGTCATGATGACGATGCCGATTGGCGGCGCCGACATGCCGGTCGTGATCTCGCTGTACAACGCGTTCACGGGGCTGGCGGTCGGCTTCGAAGGCTACGTGCTGCAGAATCCCGCGCTGATGATCGCGGGCATGGTCGTCGGCTCGGCCGGCACGCTGCTCACGTTGTTGATGGCGAAGGCGATGAACCGCTCCGTCGCGAACGTCATCTTCAGTAATTTCGGCGCCGCGGGCGAGGAGGCGCAAGGCGAGATCAAGGGCTCGCAGAAGCCGGCGGAAGCAGGCGATGCCGCGATCAACATGCGGTATGCATCGAAGGTCATCATCGCGCCGGGCTATGGGCTCGCGGTCGCTCAGGCGCAGCACAAGCTGTATGAATTCGTGAAGCTGCTGACGGACGCGGGCGTCGAGGTGAAGTTCGCGATCCATCCGGTCGCCGGGCGCATGCCGGGCCACATGAACGTGCTGCTCGCGGAGGCCGGCGTGCCCTACGACATGATCTACGACCTGGAAGACATCAACGACGAGTTCAAGGAAGCCGACGTCGCGGTCGTGATCGGCGCGAACGACACGGTGAATCCGGCCGCGCGCACGAACAAATCCTCGCCGATCTACGGCATGCCGATCCTGAACGTCGATCAGGCGAAGCAGGTGTACGTCATCAAGCGCGGCCAGGGCAAAGGCTATTCCGGCGTCGAGAACGAGCTGTTTTTCGCAGACAACACGAACCTCGTCTATGGCGATGCGTTGAAGGTGATGGTCGCGATGATCCAGGCGGTGAAATCGCTCGAAGGCGGTCATTGACCCGGGGTCCCCGCCGCGACGTTGTATTTCCGCACTGGCCTCGCTTACTCTTACTGCGCTTACAGAAGGCCTAGGCCACTGTGCGGCCGGCCATAAAAGCCATCGAGTCGTGCAACATCTGTACAACTTGAGCCAAGAGATCCTGCGAACGGATGTCTCGGGAATGCCCCTGGAGTGGATCGACTACCGGGACGCCGTACGGCTTTACCATACGGAACAGGTGGCGTACGCGTGCGGCGTGCGCCTGTATCGTCTGTTCGGCGGGACGAATGCGAAGTCGGGCCGGCAGACCGTCGTCGAAGTGAACTCGATCATCGCGACGACCGGCCACACGCACAATCCCGGCAATCTGCGTCACGACTACATCCCGCCCCTGAACAACCAGACCTTGTTCAGACGCGATGCACATTTGTGCCTGTATTGCGGGCAGCGCTTTCCCTCGAATCAATTGTCGCGCGATCACATTCGCCCGCTGAGCCAGGGAGGCCGGGACACCTGGACGAACGTCGTCACGGCGTGCCGCCGGTGCAACAATCTCAAAGCCTCGAAGACGCCAGAGCAAGCCGGCCTGCAGCTGCTCGCGGTCCCGTTCACGCCTACGTACGCGGAATACATCTATCTCAAAGGCCGCCGCGTGCTCGCCGACCAGATGGAATACCTGCTCGCCCACTTTCCGCGCTCGAGCCCGCTGCATGCGAGGCTGAAGCTGCAGGCGTGAGTCCGCGCATCCGTCGATCGGTGTAGCATGTCGAGCATCGTACCTGCGCTTTCGCTGGCGTTTGCCGGCGGCCGATAGCCTCGAATGCTCTACCTCGTCGACGCCTCCATTTTCATTTTCCGCGCCTATCACACCGTTCCGAACTCGCTGACGGACCGCGATGGGAATCCGGTGAACGCGCTGCATGGCTTCGCGAGATTCATCGGCGATCTGATCGAGCGCGTCGGCCCGACGCACATCGCCGTCGCTTTCGACGCGAGCCTCGTCCGCTCGTTCCGTCACGAGATCTATCCGGCGTACAAGGCGCATCGCGAGCCCGCGCCGGCCGAGTTGAAGCGCCAGGGCGCCTTGTGCCGGCGGATGTGCGAAGCGCTCGGTGTCGCGACGTTCGTGAGCCCATCCTTCGAGGCGGACGACATCATCGGCACGCTCGCGACGCTCGCGCGCGCCGCGGGCGAGAACGTCGTGCTCGTCACGCGCGACAAGGATCTCGCCCAGCTCGTCCGGCCCGGCGATGTGTACTGGGATTACATCGGCGATGAGCAATTCACGTACGAGAAGATCCCGGAGCGCTTCGGGGTGCTGCCCGAGCGGATGCCGTGCTTTCTCGCGCTCATGGGGGACGCCGTCGACAACATTCCCGGCGTGCCGGGCATCGGCCGCAAGACCGCATCGCTGCTGTTCAAGCACTTCGCATCGTTGCACGAGCTGTACGAGGACCTCGACCGCGTGCTGAAGCTGAAGATCCGCAACGCCGGCTTCGTCTGCGCCCAGCTGCGCGACTACCGCGAGCGCGCGTTCCTGGCGCGGCGGCTCACCGCGATCGCGTGCGACATGCCGCTCGAGATCGGCTTCGAGGCGCTGCGCCGCCGAAGCCCGGACATCGCGGCCCTGCAGGCGCTGTATGACGCCGTGAACTTCGGTCCCCTGTTGCGTCATCAGGCGACCCGGATTTTCGACCGCCAGGCCGCATGAGCGACCCGTCGGTCGTCGTGTTTCGCGCGCTGCTCGTCGTCAGTGTCGCCGCCGGCCTGATCGGCGGGCTCATCGACAACGTATTCCCCAGTCTGCTGCCCGAGTCGTTGGCGCAGGCCATCGAAGGCCTGCCGCCGCCGCCGACGTTGGCCTTGTTCGGCGCCAGCGCGCTGTTCCTCGTCACGTTCGGCGGCATGGTCACCGCCGTGCTCGGGCTGTATTTCTTCCAGCCATGGGCGCGACAGCTTGCGGTCTGGATGACCGTCCTCGGCCTGCTGTTCCATCCGCTCCTGGGCCCTTCGATTCAGTCGGGCTGGGCTCAATTGCTGCTCGAAGCCTCGTCCGTGCTCTGGGGCGTCGTGCTCGCGATGAGCTTCGTGTCCTCGCTGAGCAGCCGGTTTGCCGCGCGCGAACGGCCCGATTTCTAGGTCGTTCACCATCGAAAGCGCGCTCCTGGCAGCGCGAGCCCCGGCGTACGCTGCGACTCCCGACCGGTCGGCGAGGAGATTCCATGCGCACGCTCGCATTCTGCGGCTCGATTCTCGTGTTGTGTACCGCGCTCCGCGAGCCCGCACATGCGCAGGCAACGCACGCGCGGGCGATCTATCGGTGTGAGGTCGGCGGCGTCCTCACGTTCTCGGACCGCCCGTGCCAGGCGGGCGCCGAACCGTACGAGCTCGACGCCAAGGCCTTGAATACGTTCGATCCGCCGCCTCGATCCGCTGCCTCGAGGACGACGGCGGGCCGCACGGTCAAGACCAGGCAGAAGGCCGCTGGCCCCGATGCAGCCAAGCGCAAGGAGCAGTGCGAGCGTTGGTCCCAGGGGCTTCGGGAACTGCGTGCCAGACAACGGTCTGGATACACGGCGCGAGAAGGTGCGCGACTCGAAGAGCGCGAAGCGAAGCTCAAGTCTCAGCTGCGCGAGGCGCGGTGCAGTTGACACCTCTACGGGCTACTGCCGAATCGCGGGCAGGCGCATACTCCGCTCGCGTTCAGGGGTCAGTCACATGGGGTGTCTGTCATGTCCACGCACTGCGGGTTCCGTTCTGGTTTCCTGTTGTCATTGTTGATCGGTGTCTGCGTCGCTGCCGCTCCGGCGCGGGCGAGCGACAAGGCCGTCGACGATCTGGTCGTTCAGGCGAACAAAGCGATGATGAGCGGCCAGGTCCGTGAAGCTGAGTCGCTGTTGCGAAAAGCGATCGACCTGTCGCCGACGCGCGCTGATCTGTACATGCTGCGCTCGCGGGCGCGCGATTCCAGCGGCAGGATGGATGCCGCGCTGGAGGATGCGAACAAGTACATCGAGCTCGCGCCGACCGATGCGTTCGCCTATCTCAATCGGGCGCGCATCTACATGTCCATGGAAAAGAACGAGGCGGCGCTCGCGGACGCGAACAAGGCGATCGAGCTCGATCCAAAGGAGCCCGACGGCTACTACCGCCGCGCGGACATCTACGCCGCCATGGGCAAGACCGCGGAAGCGAAAACCGACGAAACGAAGGCTGCAGCGCTCGACAAGGCGTCCCGCTGACGCGGGACCGCTGGACGTGCGCCAGACGGCCGCCTCGCTTGCGGCCGTCGCGTCTTGCCGTGATCAGCGCACCTCGACGTCGCTGCGATACAGCGGATACAAGTTGTACCGCTCATCCCACGACGGATGCCGTCGATAAAAGAACTCCAGGCGGGCCTCTGGGCTGGCCGCGAACGCCGCGTCGGTTGCCAGGCGCTGCATGAATTCCTGCCTGATCGCCGGATTGTTCTGCAGCATGTCCTTCGCGACCGACTCGGCGACATACGCTTCCATGTACTCCTTGAGCTCGAACGCGGCATCGAAAAAGCCCCAGCGCAGGAACGAGTCGGGATCCTGCGGCTCGAACAACGTCATGAGCAGTCGCGAGCCCGGCTGAGCGATCGGCACGAACAAGCTGCCGGCCGGGATGTCGCGCGTCTCGTTCGACCATTCCCCTTCGACCGCGAGCGGCGTGCGGCCTTCGAACGTCATCGCGGACGGCGTCGCCTTGGTGGCGCGAAATGTCTGCACGTTCGCGCCCGTGACGGGCTGTTCGATGCGCTGCGAGCGCAGGCCATGCAACGCCAGCTTCTCGCCGATCCAGCCCGCGTGGGCCGCCGGCACGATGTAACCGCCACGCGGCGCTGTCACGGTGACCGACGGCTGTACTTCATCGCGCAGCGGAATCGTCCACACCTGCGGCCGCTTGCTGTTGTACCGAGTCATCAAGGCACCGGACACCGCGGACGGCTCGCGCGTGTATTCGTAGCCGCGAAACTCGATCATCCGGACATGATCCGTATTGTCGAAGACGAGCGGAACGTCCGTGCCGCCGGCCTGCGTACTGCGTTCGTCGGCCGCGCGAGCGCGCCGCAGCCAATCGGCGCCATGCTCCGCGGCCAGTTCGAGCATCGCGACGATCGACTGATGCGTGATGCGTACGCGCGTCGGATAGTCCTTCCAGGAGTGCGTCTCGACGAGCACGCCGATGCGATTGCGGCGCGCCCAATACTCCTGCGAGAAGCGCGCCGGCGACACGGATACGGCGAAACCGGACGTTGGATCGTCCTCGCGCAGAAAGCTCGGATAGAAATCCACCGGGAGCGATCCGGCGACGGTCGCGCGGCGTAGCAATTCCGCACGGACCTGGTTGCCCGCGACCTGCAGGTCCGAGTCGCCCGCGAGCGTCGGCGCCACGCTGAACGAGATGTCATGCTCGAACTCGGCGCCGTCCGTCACGTGCAAATCGGCGTACAGGATCGGATCCCACGCCGTGAGAAGACGCAGCATCGCCTGCATCTCGGGCGCGTCCGCCTTCGCGTAGTCGCGATTCAAGTTGAGGTTCTGGGCGGTCGTGCGCCAGCCCATTTCCTCCGGGCCGACCTGGTTGGGTCGATTCCAGCGCCCGAAGCGCTCATGTCCGTCGACGTTGAAGACGGGCACGAACACGAACGTCACGCGCTCGAGCACGCCGCGCGCTAGCTTGCCGTCGAGCACCTCGCGCAGCGCTCGCAGCCCCGCATCCTTGCCGTCGATCTCGCCGGCGTGGATGCCGCCTTGCATGAGCACGACCGGACGCCCCGAGCTCGCGATTCCTCGCGGGCTCGAACGCGCCGTCCGCCGATGCGATCAGCGCGAGCATCGGCCGGCCCTCGGGGCTGCGCCCGAATTCGCGGCAGCGAACCTGCTCGGAATACGCGCTTTCGAACGCGGGGCAGAGCCGTTGCACTTCCTCGTAGCGGCCGGTCTGCTGATATTTCGTGCGCTCCGCGAGCGTCGTGAGATCGGGGCGCCCGGCGGCGCCCGCGGGGACGCCGATCAGGCTCAGAAGAACAAAGGTGCTGAACGCGCTCACGCCGAGTGCTCTTGGCATCTGAACCTCTCCTGGAAAGAGCTCAGCCTACTGCACGTCGGTGTCAGAGCGCGTCAACTTTTTCGCGCGCCGCTTGTATACGGACGAGTGCTCGACATGCGGCGAGCTGGAGTGTGATCCGCTGCACAGGCCGTTGCCGCGCCTCGCGCGAGCTCGGCGCTTCCGCTGGCCCCGGCCGCGGAGTTTCCCGGAGCGGGAACTACGCTTTTCGCGCGGCTCACGGGAGTTGTGAGGCAGCACGTCGATCCGCGGTGGCGCTTTCCGGTTCAATTTGCCGCAGCAACTTGCCGCCAAGGAACCTCGTGCCCGCCCCCAAGCCCCGCAGCCTGCGCCACACCGTCATCGCGACGCTGCTGATCGGCTTCGCCTTGCTGACGGCCGTGCAGTACCTGCTGACCGCGCATTTCATCTCGCGCCGGGTCGAGGCCATCGAGACGACGGATGGCTTGAGCAAGCTGCGCCGTCTGCATCACGCGCTCGCGCAGGCTCGCGAGGATCTGGAGCTTACGACGAGCGACTGGGCGTTCTGGGATGCCACCTTCCAATTCGCCCGCGGCGAGCGGCCGGATTACGCTGCCGATAATCTGTCGGCGCAGACGTTCGCGCGTCTGCGCCTGAATCTCATCGCGATCGTGAAGGACGACGGTACCGTGCTGTTCGCGCAAATGCGCGCACCGGACGGCGGCACGCTGACACCCGCCGATGCCAGCCTGATCGCCGCCTTGCGCGCGATCGCCCGCGACCACACGAGCTTCGTCGACAGCAGCATGGGGCCGCTGCTGCTCGCGAGTCGCAGCATTCAGGATTCCGGGAACGCGTTCGCCCGGGCTCGCTTGTTCATGGGGCGTGCGTTCGTCTCGCTCGCGCCCGTCATTTCGAGCATGACGGACGTGCCGCTCGAGATCGAGTCGCTCGATCGCTTCGAGGATCCGGCGTACGGCGCCACGCTCGAGCGCGCGATGTTCATCGAGCGCGATGCGCTGTATGTCACGCCCGACGCGATCGACGCCTATACGCCGCTCGATGATTTCGGTGGCAAGCCGCTCGCGCTTCTGCACGCGCACATCAAGCGTTCGCTGCAGCCGGGCCTGCAGCGCTCGTTGCGATACCTGCTCGCGCTCACGCTGCTCGTCGGCACGGTCTTCGGCGTCGCCGGTTTGTTCGTGATGCGCTCGCGCGTCGTGAAGCCGATCGAACGGCTCGCCGCGGCCGTGGAGACGATCGGCGCGGGAACCGCGTCGGCGCAGCGCCTGGACGAGCGCCATCGCGAGCGCGAGTTCGTCGCCTTGAGTCAATCGATCAACACGATGCTCACCCAAGTCGAGACGCAGCATTCGCTGCGCGCCGACCGCGATGCCGCCGTCGAAGCCAATCGGCTGAAGTCGGAATTCCTCGCCACGATGAGCCACGAAATACGCACGCCGATGAATGGCGTGCTCGGCATGTGCGAGCTGCTCCAGCGCACCGATCTCGACGCGAAACAGCGCCATCTCGCCGAGACGCTGCTGCGCTCCGCGCGCTCGCTGCTCGGCATTCTCAACGACATTCTGGATTTCTCGAAGATCGAATCGGGCAAGCTGCAGCTCGAGTCGGCGCCGTTCTCGCTGCACGAGGTCGTGACCCATGCGAGCGCGCCGTTCGCGGCGGCCGCGCAGGCGAAGGGCATCGATTTCGCCGTGCGCGTCGATGCGACCGTGCCGACGCTCGTCGTCGGTGACGCGTTGCGGCTGCGCCAGGTCCTGAACAATCTCCTGAGCAACGCGGTGAAATTCACCGACGCCGGCGCGATCGCCGTCACGTGCAACGTCGATTACTGCGACGCGACGCACGTGAAGCTGCGGATCGCGGTGCAGGATTCCGGCGTCGGCATTCCGGACGAGGCGCAGGCCCGCATCTTCGAGCCGTTCGCGCAGGCCGAGTCGAGCACGACGCGCCGCTTCGGCGGTACGGGCCTCGGGCTTGCGATCGTGCGCAGCATCGCCGAGTTGATGGGCGGCGAAGTGGGCGTGCACAGCGAGGTGCAACGCGGCTCGACGTTCTGGTTCACCGCGCGGTTGCAGCGGATCGCGATCACCGAGCCGGCGCCCGCGCTGCTGCACGGCACGACCGATCCGACCGGCTGGCGCCTCGTCAGTCGCGAAGCACCGAAGGTGCTGCTCGCCGAGGACAATGCCGTCAATCGGGAAGTGCTGAAGGAAATGCTGGAGGTCATCGGCTGCGAAGTCGCGAGCGTCGAGAACGGCCAGCAGGCACTCGCCGCCGCCGCGGCGGCGACCTTCGACGCGATCCTGATGGACTGCCAGATGCCGGTGATGGATGGGCACGCCGCGGCCGCCGAACTGCGGGCGCTGGAGCAGGCGAGCGCGCGTCCGCGCTCGTTCATCGTCGCGCTGACCGCGGACGCGACGATCGAGAATCGCCGCCGCTGTTTCGATGCCGGCATGGATACCGTGCTCACGAAGCCGATCTCCCAGGCGCGCCTGCGGGGCCTGATCGTGCAGGCGCTGCAGGCGCGACCCGTCGAAGGCCTCAGCGCCTGAAGCGGCTTGTGCAAGAATGGCGCGCGTTTTTCCAAGGCGCCGTCATGACTCCATCCCCCGCTGCGATCGCCCTGAGCCAGGTCGGATACGTGCTGCTTGGCCCGGATGCGCTCGCGCGCGAGTTGGGCCTCGACCTGACGCGGCTCGAGCCGCTGCGCGCGTCGTGGTCGAACCTGCCCAAGGACACCTACCTGCGTGACGGCGGCAGCTATCGCTCGCGGCGCCACAGCTGTTTCGTGCAGACGATCGGCGGCAGTCTCGAGGAAGTGCCGCATCGCGCGCATTGGCAGCCGACGGATTACAACGCCCTGCACGGCGGCATCGAGCGCTGGTTCGAGCCGATCGAGCCCGCGGTTCGCGAAAATGCCGAGTGGCTGCGGCTGCTCGCGGCGTACGGCGCGTTGTTCGCGCGGGTCAGTCGTACGCCGCGCTGGTTCATCGAGGCGCATCAGTTTCGGATCGACACGGCGGAGGGTATCGGCCGGCCGACGCCCGAGGGCGCGCACCGCGACGGCGTGGATTTCGTCGTCGTCATGCTCATCGAGCGGCGCGACGTTCGCGGCGGCGAGACGCGGGTGTTTCAGGCGCACGGCAATGCCGGTGTGCGCTTCACGATGATGGAGCCCTGGACCGCATTGCTGCTCGACGACGCCGCCGTGATCCATGAGACGACGCCGATCCAGCCGGATGCGAGCGCCGGTGTGCGCGACACGCTGGTGCTGACGTACCGCGCGCGCGGCTTCCAGTCTCCCTGCCCCGCGTAGCGGGGGAGGGCCGGGGAGGGGGCAGTGTCCGATGAGGAGCCTTGTCCGACGAGGAACCAGTCCGGTCGCGCCGCTCGGCTCAGTCCGAAGGCGGACTGCTTCGCCATCCTGCCTTAAACTGCGCGCCGTCACGCCCGTCCCATGAGCCACCCATGCCTTCCTTCGCCTCTCGACTTCAACGACGCCTCGCCGAGCACGGCCCGTTGTGCGTCGGCATCGACCCCTCGGCAGCGCTGCTGAAATCCTGCGGACTGCCCGACACCGCCGAAGGTGCGCTCGCCTTCGGCCGCCGCGTGCTCGAGGCGGCGGACTACCGGCTGTCGATCGTGAAACCACAATCGGCGTTCTTCGAGCGCTTCGGCAGTGCCGGCTTCGAGGCGCTGGAGGAACTCGCGGCGCACGCGCGCTCGCGCGAGGTGCTCGTGCTGCTCGACGGCAAGCGCGGCGACATCGATTCGACGGCGCTCGCCTACGCGGAGAGCTATTTCGGCGCGGCGACGCCGCTGCACGTCGATGCGATCACGACGCACGCGTACCTCGGCATCGGCGCGCTCGATCCGATGATCGACGTGGCGGTGAAGCACGAAGGCGGCGTGTTCGTCGTCGTGCGCTCCTCGAATCCCGAAGGCAAGGAGCTGCAGACGGCGCGCACGGCGAGCGGCCTGACGGTCGCGCAGGCGCTCGCCCGCGAGATCACCGAGCGCAACCGCAAGCTCACGAGCGAGGCGCTGGGTCCGCTCGGCGCGGTCGTCGGCGCTACGTGCGACGACGCGGCCGAGACCGTTGCCGCAATGCCCGCATCGTTCATCCTGGCGCCCGGGGTCGGTGCTCAGGGTGCCACGGTCGCGGACGTGCGCGCGCGCATGCCCGACGCGCGCGGCCGCATTCTCGCGAGCGTGTCGCGTGCGATTCTTGCAAACGGCACGGCGGCGAGCGAGATTCGCACCACGATTCGCGAGCTGCAGCGGCAAGCGGCCGCGATCGCGTAGTCACGCCGTCGCCCCAACATGCATTACCTCCTGCTCTACGATTTCGTGCCCGATTACCTCACCCGCCGCGGGCAGTTTCGCGCCGAGCACTTGCGGCTGGCGTGGGCCGCGCAGGAGCGCGGCGAGCTGGTGCTGGGCGGCGCATTCGCCGATCCCGCCGATGGCGCGGCGATCTTGTTTCAGTGCGATTCGCCTGCCGTTCCCGAAGCGTTCGTCGCCGCCGATCCGTACTTCCGCAACGGTCTGGTCCGAAGCTACCGAATACGTGCGTGGACGACCGTCGTCGGCGCCACGGCGACGACGCCGGTGCGGTTGTAGCCTACATGCGCGACCCGATCGCAGCGGCCATCACGCATGCGATCGGCACGAACGTGCACGATGAGCCGACGCCGGTCGGCGGTGGCTCGATTCACGCCGCCTTCGCCTATCGCACCGAGCGGGCGCCGATCTTCGTCAAGGTGTGCGAGTCGAGCGCGGCGGCCCTGCTCGCCGCGGAAGCCGATGGCTTGCGCGAGCTCGCGGGCGCGCAGGTCGTTCGTGTGCCGGAGGTGTTGGCGTTCGGCAAGGTCGATCATCGCGCGTTTCTCTGTCTCGAATGGCTCTCGCTCACGGCGCCGAGCAAGATGGCCCATGCGCGATTGGGCGAGCAGCTCGCGGGCCTGCACGCGTGTACCGCCGCGGAGCATGGGTGGCATCAAGACAATTTCATCGGGCGCACGCCGCAGCAGAACGGCCGGCACGCCGATGGCGTCGAGTTCTTTCGTGCGCGGCGGCTGCTGCCGCAGCTCGATCTCGCGCAGGAGAACGGCGCGGATGCGCGCACGATCGAGCGAGGCCGGCGCTTGGCGGAATCCCTTGTAGGCTTGTTTGACGGGTATCGACCGCGGCCGTCGTTGCTGCATGGCGATCTGTGGGGCGGGAATTGGGGTGCGGTCGGCATCGCGGAGCCGGTCATCTTCGACCCGGCGACGTATTACGGCGATCGCGAGGCGGACCTCGCGATGACGCGGCTGTTCGGCGGGTTCGATGCCGAGTTCCATGCGGCGTACGAGGCCACGTGGCCGCTTGCGCCCGGGTCGGCGAACCGCATGACGCTCTACAACCTCTACCACGTGTTGAATCACTTCAATCTGTTCGGCGGCGGCTATCTTGCTCAGGCGCGGTCGATGATCGATCGGCTGTTGGCCGAGGTGTAAGCGCCGAGCCGTCGCGTCGAAAGCTGACACGGATTGTCAATTTCTCGATCTACGCTGACGCCATCTTTCAGGAGGCGCCATGACCGAATCCAATCCCAGCATGATGTCGCACGTTTCGATCGGCACGAACGACTTCGACGCCGCCGTGAGCTTCTACGATCGCGTGTTGGCGCCGCTCGGCGCAAAGCGTGTGATGGAGCATCCCGGCGCGGTCGCTTATGGCAAGGCGTATCCGGAGTTCTGGGTGCAGTCGCCGATCGACGGCAAGCCCGCGCAGGTCGGCAACGGCACGCACTTCGGGTTCTTCGCGCCCGACAAGGCGTCCGTGGATGCGTTCTACCGGGCCGCCATCGCCGCAGGCGCGCGCGACGACGGACCGCCGGGGCCGCGCCAGGAATACGGCGCGCCGTACTACGGCTGCTTCGTGCGTGATCCGGACGGGCACAAGATCGAAGCGGCGTTCTGGGATCTCACGCTCGCGCAGCACGGCTGAGCGTCGGGAGCTCGCACGTGGCGCCGCTGATCGCTGCACCCGCGCGCTCGCGGGGGTGTGCCGCGGCGTCGCGTTTCCGCGTGCTCAGGCTTGTCGGCGCACCAGCGCCTCGATCACGAGAATCGGTCGCGCGGCACGCAGCTGCGTGCCGCCGCAAGCGAATCTCGCGCGCACGACGCGAATCGAAGGCATCTGCGGCAGGATCTGTTTGTGTATGTCTTCCAGCAGCTCGCAATCCTCGGGGCCGAGGTGAACGCCATCGACTTTCGTCACGGCGATCTCGCGCCATTCGGCCGGAAAACGCTCGATCGTCTCCGGCGTCGGCAAGGGCGTGTTGCGCACCCGTGCGAGTAACTGGCGCTCGGTGTCGAACGTCGTCGCCGCCTGCACGTTCTCGGGTGTCGCTGGCATGGGCGTCGCCGTCGCGATGTGTGCCGACACCCTGTCGACGAGCGCGTTCGGCGGGCAGGCGAGCGTCACGATCACGCTGCCGGCGCCCATCGCCTCCATGATGCCGCTGATCTTCTGGCGCAGCATCGCGCACGAGTAGTAGCGGCCGGCCTGCGCGCGGAAGTTGAAATTGAATTCCTGAATGCGCCAGACGGCTTGGGTGGGAACGCCGGCGTCCGCTTCGTTCGCGGTCGCGCTCGAGGCGGCCGCGTACCCGAGCAACGATGCGAATGCGAGCACGAGCAGCCGAAAGCGGTAAAGACGCATGACGCAACTCCCGACCGTCGAGCGGTGAATGCCGAACGCCCGAGGAGTCTGACGCAAGCCGCGCGCTCCGGGTTTAAACTGCGCAAGGCGTGCGACATGCCGCGCAACGATCGTCTCGGCGCGCAACGCGCGCATCTGGCGGCGCGTCATGCGATGAGAGATTCTCGGCGCCCCTGTTACTTATTCGAACACTCGATCGCGGGACAACACACATGAACGTCGACGTCGAGGCGGGCGGTGCGCTCACAACGGCAGCTCTTGCGGCCAAGGCAGTCGATGGTCATGTCGAGACACGCGGCGACGGGCACGCGGCCGCCTGCGCGAACTGCAAGGCAACGCTGAGCGGCGCGTATTGCCATGCCTGCGGGCAGAGCGCTCACGTACATCGCTCGCTCTGGCACATGATCGAGGAGGGTCTGCACGGCGTCCTGCACTTCGACTCGAAGACGTGGCGCACGCTGCCGCTGCTGATCGCGCGTCCGGGTGTGCTGACGCGCCGTTACATCGATGGTCAGCGCGTACGCTACGTGGCGCCGCTCCCCCTGTTCCTATTCATGATCTTCCTGATGTTTTTCGTCGTATCGTCCGTGAGCGATGGGCCGTCGAACATGCGAGCCGCCACTGCGGAGCAGCGCGATGCGCGCGCGGCACTGGCTGCGGAGCTGGCCGAGGCAAAGGCGCTCGTCGGCGAGCGCGAAGCGGAGCTCGCCGCGGCGGCGGACGCGGAGGAGCGCGCGGATGCGGCGCAGGAACTGGCGGAGGCGCAAGCGGAAGCGCGCTCGACCGAGGCGTTGCTCGCCATCCTGGACAAGGCAGCCGCGGATGCGGCGCAAGGCAAAGTGACGATGGAGCTCACGCCGGAGGAGCTGACGGCGCTCACGGGCCTCGATCTCAGCGGGAAGAAGTCCGAGGTCCTGAAGAGTGCGCCGAGCGTGCTGCGGAAGGTCAAGGACAATCCCGAGCTGTACCTCTACAAGCTGAAGAACACCGCCTACAAGTTCGCGTTCGCGCTGATTCCGATCTCGCTGCCGTTCTTGTGGCTGATGTTCTTCTGGCGGCGCAACGTGACGATGTACGACCACATGGTGTTCTCCATGTACTCGCTGTCGTTCATGTCGTTGTGGTTCGTCATCTTCATCCTGATGACGACGACGACAGTCACCGCCCGCTTCGTCGGCTGGATGTTGCTCGTGCCGCCGGTGCACATGTTCGTTCACCTGCGCGGCACTTACGCCCTGTCGAAGTCGTCGGCGCTGTGGCGGACGTTCGCGTTGCTCGCGTCCGCCGGCACCGTGTTCGTGCTGTTCCTCGTGCTGATCGCCTTGATCAGCTACGTCTGATTCGCCTTCATGCTCGCGATGTGCGCGTCGACGACCTTCTCGAGCAGCTCCAGAGGGATCGTGCCGGCGCCGAGCACGGCGGAATGGAATGCCTTGAACGAGAATTTGTCGCCGAGCTCGCGCCGGGCGCGGTCGCGCAGCTCGATCAGCTTCAGCTGCCCGACCATGTACGAGGTGGCCTGCCCCGGCATCACGACGTAGCGCTCGATCTCGCTGGCTTCGATGCCGTAATCGATCGCCTGTTGACGCGTCCAGCGCTTCGCGTGCAGGCCGGTGTCGACGACGAGCCGCCGCGCGCGGAACAGCTCGGCATCCAATTGCCCGAGCAGGCCCTCCGGATCGCCGTCGTACCAGCCGTTCTCCGCCGCGAGACGCTCGGAATACAGCGCCCAGCCTTCCGATAACGCCGAAATGCCGCCGAGGGCGCGTGCCTGGCGGAAGCGCGGCAGCTCGGGATTTTCCTGTTCCAGGCCGTTCTGGAAGTGATGTCCAGGCACGGTCTCGTGATACACGAGCGTGCGCAGGCCGAACTTCGTCATGCGTTGCACGCGCAGCGGCATCTGGAAGACGGCCGGCCGCGAGCCGTCGAACGGCGCGCGCGTGTAGCTGGCCGCGGCGCTCGCCTCGCGGAAGCGAGGATACGGACGCGCGATGACGGCCGTCTTCGGCATCTCCGCGAACAGCGCGGCGCTGCGCTCGAGCGCGTCCGCCATCATCGCGTCGATGTCGCGCATGAGCGCCGTGCGCGCGGCGTCGGACTCGGGATCCGGATAGCGCAAGTCGATGTCGAGCTGATTGAGACGCTCGCGCACGGTGCCCTGCGTACGGCCCAGGCTGCGCAGAATCGTTTCCATCTGCGCCTCGATGCGCGCCACCTGCTGCAAGCCCGTTTCGTGGATCTGCTCGGCCGTCATGCGCGTGCTGGTATACCGGTGCAGCGCGTTCGCATACGCCGCGTCACCGCCCGCGAAGCGCCACAAGCCGGCGTCCTGCGTCGACTTCGGCAGGAGCGATTCAAGCAGCGCGATCGCTCGCTGCCACGCCGGATACACCTCGCGCTCGACGATGCGAGTCGCTCGAGACGTCAGCGTCGTCCTGTCGGTCGCGCTCACTGCCGGCGCCGGCAGTCGCTGCGTCAACGCGGTGACGAGTGGGCTTTGCGCGGCGGGCATCGCGGTGAAATCTCGCATCTGCTTCAGAGTCGCTTCGATGATGAAGCGTGGCGGGATCATGTTCTTGCCGGCGAGCCGTCGGGCTTCGTCGATCACTTCGTCCATGCGTGCATCGAGTTGCTCGAGCCGCGCGAGATAGTTGTCCGCGTCCTGTGCCACGGCGAGCGGATGACGCACGGAAAGGTTGTCGATCAGATACACGTTCGCGCCGCTGAATTGATCCAGGGGGAAGTAGTAGTCCCAGAACGGCTCGCTCCCCACGACGGCGTTCAGTTGCCAACGCATCAGGTCGGCCGAGAGCCGCTGCGTTTCGGTCATGGATGCACGGTCGAAGTCGTCGAGCGAGCGGATACCGCGCTTCGCGAGCTCGACGCGCTCGGTCTGCCAGCGCCGTGTCTGCGGTGTCGTCTGGCGCTCCAGCGCTTGCTGCTGCGGGCCGGAAAAATAGCGAGTGCCGGTGGCGAGGTCCGGGTCGCGCGCGACCCATTCGGCCGCGAGCTCGTCGAAGAACGCGTCCAGCTTCGCGTTCTGGGCCTGGCTGCTGGACACGCAGGCGACGCACAGCGCCGCGAACAAAATGATGCCGAGACGATTATGGTGGGTAGGCATGGCGCGTACGTCCTCCGAGGGTGGCTGGATAGTACGCCACGGCAACCATTTGCAGCGCGAGGATCCGATGTATACCCGCAAGCCCAAGGCCAGGATCAAGCACTCGGCCGTCATTGCCGACGGCTTCTTGAAGGTCAACCGCTATGAGTTCGAGGTCGACACGTTCGCCGGCGGCACGCAGACGCTCGTGCGCGACGTGATGGAGCGCGGCCATGCGGTCGGCGTGCTGCCTTACGATCCGGAGCGCGATCTGGTCGTGCTCGTGAACGAATTCCGGCCGGGCTGCCTGCTCGCGGGCGCGGAGCCGTTCACGGACAACCTCGTCGCGGGCGGCATCGATCACGACGAGTCGCCTCTCGAAGCGGCGGTGCGTGAAGTCGCGGAAGAGGCGGGTCTCACGCTCGAGGATCCGCAGCTCGCGCATCCCGGCGCGTTCGTGAGCTCGGGCGGCACTTCGGAAAAGATCTCGATCGTCGTCGGTCGCGTCGATGCCGGCAACGCCGGTGGCGTTCACGGCAATCCTGATGAGACCGAGGACACGCTGGTCGTCGTGCTGTCCGCCGACGAGTTCATCATGCGTGTGCGACGCGCGGCGATCACGGATCTCAAGACCTTGGTCGCGGGCTACTGGTTCGCCGAGCACCGCGGACGTTTGCGACGCGAATGGCGCGGGGTGCGCTGAGCGCGGGCGACGCTCGAAAAGCGAGCGCGGTCGATCCGGAGTACGTCGCCCCTCCGCACTGCGTTAGGATGGCCGGCGATGGACTTCGAGATCGAGCTTGCTTCGTCGGCCGATGCCGCACAGATCGCCGAGCTGTCGCGCATCACGATCGAACACGGTCTGCCGTGGCGCTGGACCCAGGAGCGCGTGCGCGCGTGCATTCGTGATCGTTCGATCAACACGGTCGTCGCGCGAATCGGCGAACGTGTCATCGGCTTTGCGATCATGAAATACGGTGACGAAGAAGCCTCGTTGTTCTTGTTCGGGGTTGCTCCGGAATATCGCCGACAGCGGGTCGGCTCGGAGCTCCTCGAATGGCTCGAAGTCACCGCACGCACCGCGGGCGTTGGTGCGATTCGTCTCGAAGCGCGTCAGGACAATCACGTCGCCTCGGCGTTCTATCGGCATCATGGCTTCGAGGAAATCGGCGTCGTCCACGGCTACTACCAGGGGCTCGAGGACGCGGTGCGCTACCTGAAGCGGCTGTAACGAACCTGCCCGTGCTCGATCGCGGCGGCTGCGGCGGCTGTGCGATTACTTGCCGCGCAGCGGCGTCGGCGGGCTCATCAACTTCCACGGCTCGACGCCCGGCTTCGGAACGAACTTCTGCGAGCGACCGAGAATGTTGTCCGCGCCGTACCAATTACCGTGAGCGTCGATGCCGAACTCGTGCAGTTCCGCGAACTCGCCGGGGCCGCGTCCGTCCGCGTCCCAGGAATACAGGCGATTGCCGTTCGTATCGAACTTCACCAGCCGCACCGGTTGGTTGTCGGCGACCCACACTTCCTGGTTCTCGGTCACGATGATGTGGTTCGGGAAGTTCAAATTCGGCCACGTCGCGAGGTGCTTGCCGTTCGCGTCGAATACCTGCACGCGGTCGTTGCTGCGGTCGGCGACATAGACGCGATCGTTTTTGTCGGTCGCGAGGCCGTGCACGACATCGAACTGTCCGTCCGCCTTGCCCTTCGTGCCCCATTCGAGCAGGAACTTGCCATGGCGATCGAATTTGACGACACGCGCATTGTCGATGCCGTCGGCGACGAACACACTGCCGTCCCCCAGGAATGCGACGTCCTGCGGACGGCCGAAATGGGTCTGGTCCGTTCCCGCCTCATCCCACGTGCCGAGGGAGAACAGCAGGTGCTTGCCGTCGTTCGAGAACACGTGGATCTGGTGGCGCGAATCGTTCACGACCCACACGCGCCGCTCGGGATCGAACGGGCTGATCGCGATCTTGTGCGGACCGGGCGTGTCCGCGAACAGGTGATCCCATTGCGTCCAGGATTCGATGAGCTTGCCGTTGCGATCGACGATGAAGATCACGTTGCGCATGTCGCGCTTGCGGTCCACCGGCGTGAGAGCGTTCAGTCCCTCCGCCGAGCCGTAGAACGTCGTGAATCCCGGCGGCTTGGGCTCGGGAACGTGCAGCTGCCCGCGTTGGATGATGAAGATGCGGTCGTCCGACTCGACGAACAGGCCGGGATGCGAGCCCCACACGAAGCCGGGCGGTGCGAACGGCAGCGGCCAGCCGTGGACGACCGAGTACGGGCTCGGGCCGTGATTCGGGCCCGGCGGATGCACGATTCTCTCGGCTCCGCAGGCGCCGCCGGCCGCAAGGGACAGGGCAGTGAAGATCCAGGCGCGAACTACATCTACCGAGCCGTGCAGCGTTTTCATTTATAGCCGTGCAGCGATGACCTCGTGCAGTTTGTGCAAGTCCGCTGCGAAAAGGCGAATGCCTTCGCTTAACTTTTCCGTCGCCATCGCATCCTCGTTGAGAAGCCAACGGAACGAGTTCTCGTCGACCGCCGGAATGTCCGGCGGCGTCCCGGGTGCGTCGGGCGAGAGGCGGCGCGGGAGCTCGCCCATGTCGCGGTCGAGTTCCCCGAGCAATGCGGGGGAGATCGTGAGCCGATCGCAGCCGGCCAATGCTTCGACCTCACCCGCGGAACGAAACGATGCACCCATGACGATCGTCTTGATGCCGCGCGTCTTGTACGCCGCGTAGATCGCGCGCACGGACTGCACACCGGGATCCTCCTCCGGCGTGAACGTGCGGCCCGAGTGTTTCGTGTGCCAATCGAGAATGCGGCCGACGAACGGTGAGATCAGGAACACGCCGGCATCCGCGCAGGCCATTGCCTGCACGAGCGAAAACATCAGCGTGAGATTGCAGTCGATGCCTTCGCGCTGCAGAACGCGCGCGGCCTGAATGCCCTCCCAGGTCGAGGCGATCTTGATGAGGATGCGCTCGCGCCCGATGCCGCGCTCGTGATAGGCAGCGATGATCTCGCGTGCCTCCGCGATCGTGGCGTGCGTGTCGAAGGAATGAGTCGCGTCGACTTCGGTCGACACGCGCCCCGGCACGAGCGTCGTCAGTTCCGCGCCGACGCCGACGGCGAGCCGGTCGGCGACGCGCGCGACGACCGCGGTGCGATCCCCGCTTTGCCGCCGGCCCCAGTCCAGCGCCTCGTCCACGATTCCTGACAGCGCCGGCAGCGCGACCGCCTTGAGCAACAGTGTCGGATTCGTCGTGCAATCGACGGGCTTCAAGGTGCGGATCGCCTCCACATCGCCGGTATCGGCGACGACGACGGTCATCTTGCGCAATTGCTCTAGCTTGGATGGCATGGGAGTGTCTCGACTGAAGTGCTGCGATGCTGGCTCGACTGCAGCGCCGAGCGCAAGCCGAGGAAGTGTCGTTACAGGCACAATACGCCTTCATCTTTCACGCGGGAGATCGCCGATGAAATACCAGGGCAGCTGTCATTGTGGCCGGGTCGCCTACGAGGTCGAGGGCACGATCGACCACGCGATGACGTGCAATTGCTCGATGTGCGCGCGCAGGGGGTCGCTGCTGTGGTTCGTGCCGGCGACGCAATTCCGGCTGACGACGCGGGAGGCGAACGTGAGCACGTACACGTTCAACAAGCATGTGATCAAGCATCGGTTCTGCGCCAATTGCGGCATTCATCCGTATGGCGAGGGCGTCGATCCGAAGGGGAACCACATGGTGGCGATCAATCTGCGCTGTGTCGAAGGCGTGGACATCGAGTCGGTGCCGGCGCAGCACTTCAATGGCAAGGCGATGTGACTTCGAGTCTCGCGCCCGAGCCGCTGCTCGCTTCAGTCAAGACGCCGTTCCTCGCTGCAACGGCGGTGGGCTATTGATCGCCTGCAACTTTTGCGCGGTTCGTAGAGTCACAACCGACTCCTCATCAGGGATTCGGTAATGATTCGGCGACTCGGCGGACTGGTCGCGCTTGCGTTCGTCGCAAGCGCGACAGCGCAAACCTCGCAAATCAAATACGAACCGGGCCGAGTG
>JAEYXD010000113.1 GCA_023428645.1 Pseudomonadota bacterium | reverse complement strand
GCAGCTCCGCTTCATCCCCATGCCGGAGGTGCGCGTTCCCGGCCGCAACCCCGTGCTGCAAATGATGCGCAGTGGCTCTGGCAACATTCGTGTGGCCAACTCGCCGTGGTATCTGGTGTACTCTCGAATCGAGAAGATTCAGATCAGCGGCACGTGGCTCAACGACGTCACTCTCATCTGGGAGTTCGTCGACCCAACGAACGCACAACAATACCGGAGACCGGTCGCAACCTGTTGGAAATGGTGAAGTGGTCAACGATCGCGTGGACGGCCTTTCTCGCTGTCACGGCTGATGCCTGGAGCGCGGAGAGCGCCTGGCAATTCGCATCGCGGCTCGAGGTCGAGCCGCGCGCCGCGCTCGTCGTTCTCGTGCAGCAGCGCGGCGTCGATCTGGCGGTGCAAGTGCGTTCGGCAGGGAGCATTGTCATCGAACAAGAAGGGCCCGATCAGGCCTTCGGCACGGAGGTCGTCGTGCTCGAGAATGCGACTGCCGTCCCCGCCAGCTACGAGCTATACGTCAAGACGGTGTTCAACGGCGTGCCCGCTCAGTACGAGATCGAGCGTATCGAGAATCCCGGCCGCGCAGTGCGCGCGATCGCGCGAACGCTGTCTGAGATCAATCAGCAATGGCTGAGCGGCGCCTCCGCGGCCACGCTGGCACCCTTGGCCAAGAACGCCGCACGAGCCTCGCCGCGCGCGCTGCGCGATCTGGCGGCGAACGCGTATCTCGATATCTTGTGGCGCAGCGGACAGAGCGCCGAGGCGATTGCATTTCTGCGCGAGCGCGCGCGTGATTCGTCGGATCGGCCGGAGGCGATCGCGAATCGCGTCTATCGCGAGTACGTGCACGCGGATGCGCTGCGGGGCTCGCTGCAGCTCGATGCCGGCCTCGAGCGTATCGAGTCGATCGTGGCCGAGATCACCAGGGCGCAGGCGTGGCAAGCAAGCGTCTCGGCGCCGGTGCGTCACGCGCTCGAGTTGAACATCGCGACCACGCATGCGGCGCTGCTCGTGTTTACCGGCCGCGCGCGCGGCGATCGCAAGATGCTGCAGCAGGGTGGCGACAAGCTTGCGGCGACGCTCCAGTCCCTGCCCGAGTACGACTACGCGATGCGAGCGCGGCTCACCGATCTGCTTGCAGGCTACTCCAATTTTGTTTTCGATCGCACCAGCAACCTCGTGGCCGAGCTGTATCGCGAAGCCGCGAGGCTGTACGAACGAGCAGGCGACCGCCTGAGCCTTGCGGCGATTCGCAACAACGAGGCGTACGCCGAGCTCGGGCGCGGCAACGTGGAGTCGGCATTACGCCTGTATCTTGAAACACTGGAGTTGCAGCAGGGCTCGCGGCATCTCGAAGGCCAGGCGCATGTGCGAGCGCGGCTCGGCTATCTCTACTACATGATCGGCGACTATCGACGCGGCGAAGTGCGTTTCCGCGAATCGCTGGAGCTATACGAACAGCTCAAGCTGGAGCTCAAGGTGATCCACACGAAGCTGCAGCTTGCCGAGCTGCTGCGGGCCGACGAGCGAGCCGAAGAAGCGCTCGCGCTGCTCGAGGACGTCTATCGCTGGCACGGTGCAGGGCTGTCGCTCGAAGATCGCGTGCGGCTCATGACACAGCGGGCGGTCATGCGGCTCGATGCGGGCGATCTCGAAGGTGCGCAGCGGACGCTCGCGATGCTCGGTCCGCTCGATCGCTTCGACGCCCGCCATTGGACAGCGCTGCAGGTCTCGATTCGACTGTTCTTTCTGCTCGATCTGGAATTCGCGCGCGCACGCATCGAGCTGGCGCAGGGCGCGATCACGGCGGCCTATCGGCGAGTCGACGGCGCGCTCGCGTGGCTCGGCGGCACGCGCCGCGAGCCGCTGCAGCAATTGCAGCTGCTGCATTTGCAGCTCGCGATTCTGGAGCAGCGAGGCGACGAGGAGGGTTTCGCGCACGTCGGCGATCGCGTGCTTGCGCTGATCGAGTCCGTGCGCGAGTCGATCGATTTCCATACGCAGGGGCCGACATGGTCAGCGCGCACGAGCGGTATCAGCAGCGCGCTCGTATCGCACTACCTGGGGCGGTACGAGGCAACGGGCCGACGCGAGGATTTCGAACATGCGTTCGTACTGCTCGGCGCGGCGCGGGCCCGTCATCTTCGTGAAGTGCGTGCCGCGGGCCTGCGCGATGCGGCGGCCGAGGCGGAGACGCCGGCGGCTCGCGAGCTGCAGGCGGCGAATCAGGCTTTGATTCGGGCGCTGCTGCTGGAGCAGTCGAGGGAGCCGCTGGAGCGCCGGCTCGCAAGAATCGAGGAGCGTTATCAACTCGCGAGCGCGACGAAGCGTCCCGCGGCGAGTCAGTTGCCCGTCATCGGCAGCGAGCGGATTCGTGAGCAGCTCGATGCGCGGACGCAGGTGAGGATTCTGGTGCCGGGCGTGGCGCGCTCGCATCTGATCGTGCTCGCGCGCGACTCGACGCGCGTCTTTCGTCTGCCGACGGAGCGCGAGCTCAAGACATTGATCGCGGCGGCCATCGCCGAGCTGCGGTCGCGGGATCGCCACCTCGTGCAAGCGCGCCGGCTCACGCAACTGTTGTTTCCCGAGGACGGTGCCGATTCGGTCGCAGAGCGCGTGTTGATCGAGGCGGACGGCGTGTTCGCCGCGGTGCCGTTTTCGATTCTTTTGGACCTGCGTTCGGCAGGGCAGAAGCCGCCGGCCCTCACGCTCGTGCCGTCGCTCAGTGAATTGTTCGGAGTGAGTCGCTTACCGCCGGCGCGTGAGGACACGGATCCGCGCCGCCTGGATCTGGTGATCTTCGCCGATCCGGCGTTCGCCCTGAGTACGGATCTCGGTGCCGGAGCCAGTAGCGCATGGCGCGGCGGTTTCGAGCGTCTGCCGTATACGAAGGTCGAGGCGCAGGCGATTTCCGCGTATTTCAGCGGCCATGACGTGCTCGCGTTCCATGACACGGACGCGACGATCGCGAATGTCGTCGCCGAGCCGGCGCGCACGGCGAGGGTGTTGCACATCGCCGCGCATGGCTTCGGCAGCGCGAACGATCCGTTCCTCGTCGGCCTCGGGCTGGCGAACGATTCGGAGCGATCCGATTCCGGTCTGCTGACGACTCGCCACATCGGCGCGGCGCGATACGAGAACGAGCTGGTCGTCGTGAGCGCGTGCGCAAGCGGGCAGGGGCAGTTGCTCGACGGCGAAGGACTGATGAGCGTCGCGCGCGCATTTCTCGCCAGCGGCGCGAAGGCGACGCTCTCGACCTTGTGGCCGGTGCCCGATCAAGCAAATGCCGAGTTCATGAATGCGTTCTATTTTGCGCTGAGGCAGCTGCGCCATGATCCCGCCACAGCGCTCGTGCATGCTCAGCAGCAGCTCAAGCGCAGCCGTCAGTTCGCTCATCCGTATTACTGGGGTGGTTTCGCGTTACATGTGGTGGACCGAAGCTACCGACCGTAGCCGTTGCGCCACCAACAATGTAAGTCTCGGCTGACGCTCGGCCGCTCGAGGTATTGACCTGAGGGAAAAAGACCAAGCTTTTCTGTGTGCGGCTGTGTATAGTGGCCGCAGCTCGTGATCTTCTCTTTACTTTCTTCCGGCCAATTCGCCGTGTGGCGTCCTTCTCCGGCCGATCTAATTAAACCGATTGTCTCGAACTGAAAGGAGATGGCTGTGTTTGCAGTCATCACGTTTTGCGACGCCCGTCGCGTCGATGTGCCAGATGGCACCTTAGTGAGTGTTACGAATGAGCAAAATTTACGTGGGCAATCTGCCCTTCACGGCTGACGAAAACGCGGTTCGCGATGTGTTCGCCCAGCACGGCACCGTCGAGTCGGTTGCCTTGATCATGGACCGAGACACGGGCCGTCCGCGCGGTTTCGGCTTCGTGGAGATGCCGCGTGCCGATGCAGCGCGCGCGATCCAGAATTTGAACGGCCAGGACATGGGCGGTCGTCCGCTCAAGGTCAACGAAGCGCAGGACAAGCCCCGCGGCGGCGGCGGCGGCCAGCGCCGTTGGTAAGTGAAGTCGTAGGCCGCGCGCTCCTAGGGGCGCGCGGCCGCTTTAGCGAGAGATCCCGTGGTTAGATCTCCTTCGATTCCTTTTGCGCACGACGTGCATGACGCGGGTGATCCCCGGCTTGCCATCGAGCGGGCGCAGCAAGAGCGCATGGCCGAACGCCAGTCGCGAATCGAAGCCCAATCCTCGCCGCTCGCCACGCCCGAAGAACGCGTGCAGCGCTGGGAGGATTTGCACGGTGTCCGACTCCCCGCGGACCCCAATCACAAGCTCGTTCGCGTCATCGCTCTCGACACTGCGCTCGAAATCGGGCAAGTGCGCGATGAGCAGTTGCGCAGGCGCGCCGTCGATGTCAACGGATAATCATGAGCACTAAGATCGATCAGAGTGGCGTTCTCGAGCCCGCGTTTCGGCTGGACTCGGTGTCACCGGTACCCGATCCGATGGGCGGCAATGCGCCCTGGTTCCGCTACGTCATTTCGCAGGGACTGAATCCGGAAAACGCGATCACCGGCACGAAGAGCGGTGCGCGCGACGACGTGCACGATCAGTTGCACGCAATGGTCGAGAAGCTCAACGAACGCTTCGGTAAACTGCAGAGCAAACGCAAATAACGGCTCCCTGCGGCGACCGCACCGCTCAGAGTTTCGCTGCGATCTTTTGCACCTCGTCCGGCGAGCGCTCACCTGCGAGCGGCGAATCCGGAATCAAGAATCGGCCCTGGTCCAATCCGCCGATCAGAATCGGCTCGTAGCCGATGTCAGCCCGCGGCGAGCGTTCCAGCGAGGACAAGGAAGCGGCGCCGCGCAAACAGGGCGTTGACGGTCATGACCGGTTTTCCGTGACGAAGCGAAGCCCAATCAGTTCGCCGTGGCGCGCTTCCGTGCGGGCGAGCCCGCTGGTGCGCGAGCGAGTGGCTCGAGATGCACGGTCACGGTCGTCGACAAGCCCGGCCGCAGTGCCGCAAGCGCCGGCTGGCGTTCGTCGAACAGAATTCTTACCGGCACGCGCTGCACGATCTTCGTGAAATTGCCGGTGCCCGGCTCGAATGGAATCAGCGCGAACTGCGACCCGGAGCCCGGCGCGAAGCTTTCCACCGTGCCGCGCAGCTCGAGCTGTGGAAAGGCGTCAACTTCGATGATTGCCGGCTGGCCCGCGACCATCCGCGTCGTCTGCGTTTCCTTGAAGTTCGCGACGACGTACAGCCGATCGAGCGGCACGATCGTGAGCAAGCGAGTGCCGGGCTGCACGAAGTCACCAGGCTCCACCTGACGATCACCGACGACGCCATCGATGGGCGCGTACACCGTCGTATGAGTCTGGTCCTGTCTTGCGAGCGCGAGTGCCGCTCGCGCGCGCGCGAGCGCGGCTTCGGCCTGTGCGCCGTTCGCCTCCAGCGCAAGACGCTTCGCGCGGGTCATTGCCGCTTGATTGCGGCTCACCGCAAGTTGCGCACGAAAGCGATCCGTCTCCGCGGCGCTGCTGAGCGCCTGTGTGCGGAATCGATCGGCGTCGAAGCGCGAGACGGCGCCCGTCGTGACGAGATTAGCGTAACGCTCCGCATCCGTGCGCGCGCGCTCCTGTTCGGCCGCGGCCGCGCGCAATGCGGACTCGGCGGCGACGACGGCCGAGTCCGCGAGCTTCTCCTCCGCTGCGAGCGCAACGAGGTCCGCGCGCACGGCGGCGCCGGTCGCGACTGCATTGGCAAGCTCGGCCTCGGCGGCCGCGACTTTTGCGTCGAACTCTTCGGCGTCGATCCGCACGAGCGGATCGCCGCGCTTCACCGCCTGATTGTGCTGCACGAGAATTTCGGCGACGAGGCCGCGCACTTTCGGCGCGACGACGGAGCTGTCCGCACGGAGATACGCATTGTCGGTCGTGACCTTGCTCGGCGGACTGACGATGTACGCAATGCCGGCGAGCGCAATGGCGATAGCAGCCGCCAGCGACACCAGTCCCTTGCTCGACAAGCGTGCGCCCAAGCTCGCGGGCGGGGCAGCCGTCGCCGCGGTCGCCGCGTTCATTTCTCGATCACGAGCAGCGTGGACGTGGCGGTGGCGTACACCTTTCCGGCTGCGTCCGTGAGCGACGCTTCGGCAAAAGCGACGCGACGGCCGATGCTCGTGATGCGGCCTTGCGCGCGCACTACGCCAGTGTCCTTAGTCATCGCTTTCAAGTACGAGACCTTCAGCTCGAGCGTCGTGTACGTCTGGGTTGCGCTGAGCCGCGAATGCACCGCGCAGCCGCACGCCGAATCGAGCAGGGTCGCGGCGTAGCCGCCATGCACCGAGCCGATCGGGTTGTACGCGTGCTCGCCGGGAACGCCCTCGAATACCGCAAGGCCTGCTGCTATGTCGACGAGCTTGAAATCCAGCGACACGCCGATGCCTGGGCGGCGGCCCTCGCTCATCAAGGCGCGCAGCTGTTCGAGACCGGTCAAGCCGGCATGTTGTTGCACGTGTGCATTCATGTGGAGCCCATCGTGATGAAGCGCGCTTTCAAGCGCTGTTTCGAGGCGTTCAATATCGAATCGGAGCGCTCGCTGTCCGGCTCGGCGCGGGCGAGGGCGAGGGCGCCGACCAGCTCCGCGAGCATCGAGCTCGCCTCATCCTGCGGATTCGCGGCGCCGAGCGTTTCCAGCTGCATGCGAAAGCGTTCCGTCAGGCGCGCGACGCCGGCCGCGAACTGATCGCGCGCGGGCTTGCCGAGTCGCCGCGATTCCGGCGCGAGAATTGGAATCGGGCAGCCGGCGGATACCGCATCGCGATGCGTGGTGGAGAGATAGAAGTCGATGTACGCAGCGAGCGCCTCGGCGGGACGCTTTGCTTGCGTGAGGCGCTCCCAGGTGGAGTGCGTTTCCGCGAACATCTGCCCGATCGCGGCGGCGACGAGCGCGTCCTTGGAATCGAAGTGCGCGTAGAACCCGCCGTGCGTCAAACCGGCCTTACCCATCACGGCGGCGACGCCGATGCGATGCGGCCCTTGAGCTCGAATCGCCTTCGCGGCTGCCTTCAGCACTTTTTCGCGCGTGCGTTGTTTGTGTTCCGTGTGGTAGCGCATTGCGTCCGATGAGATGATGCCCGTAATATGATTGGCATCATACTATTGATTCGCCGCGAAACAAGAGGCAGCGCTTGCACGCCGTCATATCCGCATTCACCGCTGCCAGGTCGTCGGCCTGGGTCAGTCCCGCCGAGCTGCCGAGTGCGCGCAAATTCTTGATCTTCGGCGTGATGGCCTTCGGTCAGTTCATGGCACTGATCGACATTCAGATCGTCGCGGCGTCGCTAAACGACATTCAGGCCGGGCTGTCGGCGGCGCCGGAGGAGATCAGCTGGATTCAAACCGGCTACCTCATCGCCGAGCTCGTGATGATTCCGTTCTCCGCCTTCTTGAGCCAGGCGTTGTCGACCCGCGGGTTGTTCGTCGCCTCTGCCTTTTTGTTCACGCTAGCGAGCGCGCTCTGCGGGCTCGCATGGGACATCGAATCGATGATCGTCTTTCGCGCCATCCAGGGCTTCGTCGGTGGTGCGATGGTGCCGCTCGTCTTCGCGACCGGCTTCGTCATGTTCTCCGGGCCGCAACGCGCAATGATTCCGGCGATCCTCGGCATGGTGTCGGTGCTCGCCCCGACCCTCGGTCCGACGCTCGGTGGCTGGCTGACCGATGCCGCGGGGTGGCGCTGGATCTTCTATATCAACGTCATTCCGGGACTCGCGATCACCGTGCTCGCGGCTGCCTTGATTCGCGTCGATCGGCCGAATCTCGCGATGTTGAAACGCATCGACTACACGCATTTCATTTCGATGGCGTTGTTCCTCGGCGCGTTGCAGTACGCGTTGGAGGAGGGGCCGCGTCGGGAATGGTTCAGCGAGCCGGCGATCGCAATCGCCGTGTGGGTGTCCGCCGTGGCGTTCGCATTGTTTCTGGAGCGCTCGTTGCGCAGCACTCAACCGGTCGTGAGGCTGTCGCCATTTCGCCGTCCGACGTTCGCGTTTGCCTGCACGTTCAATTTCATCATCGGCTTCGGCTTGTACGCGTCGACGTATCTGGTGCCCGTCTTCCTGGGACAGGTGCGCGACTTCACGAGCCTGCAGATCGGCGGCACCGTTTTCGTGACCGGCATCGCGCAGATCGCGAGCACGGTGATCGCGGCGCGGCTCTCGCAGCGTGTCGATCCCCGCAAGACGATAACGGTGGGCTTGATCCTGTTCGCGACCAGCCTGTGGCTCACCTCTTTCATCACGCCCGAGTGGGGCTTCGAGGCCTTCCTCGTGCCGCAGGCGCTGCGCGGCTTCGCGGTGATGTTGTGCATCGTGCCGAGTGTCGGCATGGCGCTGAACGGCTTCGATGCAACGGAGCTGCGTTACGCGTCGTCGCTGTTCAATCTCATGCGCAATCTCGGCGGTGCCGTCGGTATCGCAATTGTGAACACCTGGCTGTCCGATCAGGCGCGCATCCATGTCGCGAGACTGGGTGAGACATTGGGTGAAGCGGGACGTCACGCATCGGAGCTCGTTGCCGTACTCGCCGCGCGGATTGGGGAGTACGTCACCGATCCGCAGCTCGCATCGCTGATGGCGCAGGCACAGCTCGGTCAGCTCGCCTCGCGGGAGGCGCAGACGCTCGCGTTCGGTGAGGTGTTTCGCATCATGGGGTGGCTTTTTCTCGCGGCGCTCGTGATGGTGCCGTTCTGCCGACCGATGCCGAACGCGCCGCCGGTAAAACCCGCTACGTAGGATTTGCAGCCTGATGCCGCCGGGAACTTGGAGCTGTGTGCATGCACTTACTGAACATGCTGGACCACTCTGGTTTCGTCGTTGCGGATCTCTCGAGATCGCGTCGCTTCTATGATGCAGTAGCGCAAGCCTTGGGATTGGCAACGATCGACAACGGCGAGCATGCGTTCCTGCTCGGGCGCAGCGAACAGGAGCCGATTCCTTATCTATGGATCGGCACGTTGCGGCCTTCGTACTGGGCCGAGGGTTCGCGCGTCGGCTTGAATCAGATGCACATCGCGTTTGCGGCGCCGAGCCGCGCGGTGGTCGATGAGTTCTATCGCACCGCGCTCGCGGCGGGTGGGCGCGACAACGGCGGGCCCGGACCGCGCGAAGGGGCGGGCGATTACTACGGCGCCTTCGTGCTCGATCCGGATGGCAACAACATCGAAGCCTGCGTTCGCGGTGCGGCCGCGCGCGGCGCTTAGCCTTACCGCCGTCGCGGGAGCGCACGGCCTGAATTCCTAACACCTTCCTCACATCGAGGCGAGTAGATTGCCTCGCATCTTTAGAGATTGTGAGGTCCGACATGGAGACAACGATCTTCATCGTCACGGTGTTGCTCGTCGGCGCGACGTGGCTGCTCTACGCGCTTGCCGACGCACTGAAGCCGCGCCCATGAGCGTCATGAGCTGGGTGGGTCTCGGGCTTGCCGTAGCGCTCGGCGTGTATTTGCTCGTGGCGCTGTGCTTTCCGGAGAAATTCTCGTGAACGGGCTCGGCGTCTTTCAGATCGTGGTGTACGTCGCCGCGCTCGTCGCGCTCGCGAAGCCGCTCGGCGCGTTCATGGCGCGCGTCTTCACGGGCGAGCGCACGTGGCTATCGCCCGTGCTCGGACCCCTCGAGCGTCTGATCTATCGCGTCGCGGGCATCGAGCTCGAGGCGGAGACGAACTGGAAGCGCTACGCCGGCGCACTGCTGCTCGCGAATTTCATCGGCTTCCTCGTCGTCTATCTGCTGCAGCGGTTTCAGCATGTGCTGCCCTTGAACCCACAGGACCTGCCGGCGGTCACGCCGGACTCGTCGTTCAATACGGCGGTGAGCTTCGCGACGAACACGAACTGGCAGGGCTACGGCGGCGAAGCGACGATGAGCTATCTCACACAGATGCTCGGTCTCAACGTCCAGAACTTCCTTTCCGCGGCATCCGGTATGGCGGTGCTGGTCGCGTTGATTCGCGGCTTCGTGCGTCGCAAGACCGATCGCATCGGCAACTTCTACGTCGACTTCACGCGCAGCACCCTGTACGTCCTATTGCCGCTGTCGCTCGTGCTCGCGGTGCTGCTCGTGTCGCAGGGTGTCGTTCAGAACTTCTCGGCCTATCGGACGGTGGAGCTGGTCGAGCCCTTGCGGCTCGACGTGCCCGTCAAGGACGCGAGCGGCAACGCGCTCGTCGACGCGGTAGGCAAACCGGTCATGCAAGCAGAGGAAGTCACTCAGCAGACATTGCCGATGGGACCAGCGGCGAGCCAGGTCGCGATCAAGCAGCTCGGCACCAACGGCGGCGGCTTCTTCAATGCGAATTCCGCGCATCCGTTCGAAAACCCGACGCCGCTGTCGAACTTTCTGGAGATGCTCGCGATTCTCGCCATTCCCACGGCGCTCTGTTACACGTTCGGTCGCATGGTCGGTGATACGCGGCAGGGGTGGGCCGTGATGGCCGCGATGCTCGTCATCTTCGTGCCGCTCACGTTCGGCGCCTATGTCGCCGAGCAGTCGGGTAATCCCATGCTCGACGACCTCGGCGCCGACACGAACGTATCCGTGATGCAAGCGGGCGGGAACATGGAGGGCAAGGAGGTGCGCTTCGGCATCGCGAGCTCGGCGTTGTGGGCGACTGCCACGACAGCCGCGTCGAACGGCTCCGTCAACGCGATGCACGATTCGTTCACGCCGCTCGGTGGCTTGGTGCCGCTGTGGCTCATGCAGCTTGGAGAGGTCGTGTTCGGCGGTGCAGGCAGCGGCTTGTACGGCATGTTGATGTTCGCCGTCGTCGCGGTTTTCATCGCGGGGTTGATGGTCGGCCGTACGCCGGAGTATCTCGGCAAGAAGATCGAGGCGTACGAAGTGAAGATGGCCTCGCTCGTGCTTCTGATTCCTTGCATGCTCGTGCTGATCGGCACGGCAATCGCCAGTGCCTTGCCGCAAGGAACGAGCAGCGTCGCGAATCCCGGCGCGCACGGCTTCTCCGAGATTTTGTATGCGTTCTCGTCCGCGGGGAACAACAACGGCAGCGCGTTCGCGGGCTTGTCGGCGAACACCCCGTTCTACAACGTCGCGCTCGGCGTCGCGATGTGGGCGTCGCGGTTCTGGCTGATGATTCCTGTGCTCGCGCTTGCCGGCAGCCTGGCCGCGAAGCGCTCGACCGCGATCACGTCCGGAACGCTCCCGACCCATACGCCGCTGTTCATCGCGACGCTCGTCGGCGTCGTCTTGCTGATCGGCGCGCTCACGTTCCTTCCTGCCCTGGCGCTCGGTCCGATCGTCGAGCACATACAAATGACACGCCGCTAGGCCCGTCAGAACACCATGAGCATCCAAGCCAGCTCGGTCCGATTGGCGCCGACGCCCGCGCCAACGCCGCCGCCTTCCGCGGCGCGTCCAAAAGCGCCGTACATCACCGGGGCGATCGTACGCAGCGCGCTCGTCGAGTCGCTGCGCAAGCTCGATCCGCGCGTCCAGATCGGTAATCCGGTGATGTTCGTCGTCTACGTCGGCAGCATCTTCACGACCGTGCTCGGCATCGGCACGGCGACGGGCCAAATCGTCGGTGCCGGCGGCCTGACGTTCATCGCGTCGATCGCCGTGTGGCTGTGGCTCACCGTGCTGTTCGCGAACTTCGCGGAAGCGGTCGCGGAGGGGCGCGGCAGGGCGCAGGCGGCAACGCTGCGCTCCATGCGGCGCCACGTGCAGGCAAAGCGCTTGATCGCGGGCAATCGCGATCAATGGCAGCCTTGCGAGTCGTCCGAGCTCGCGCGCGGTGATCTCGTGCTCGTGGCAGCAGGCGACCTCATTCCGGCGGACGGCGAGGTCGTCGAGGGCGTCGCGTCCGTCAACGAAAGCGCGGTGACCGGCGAATCGGCACCCGTGCTGCGCGAGGCGGGCGGCGACTTCTCCTCGGTGACCGGCGGTACGCGCGTGCTATCGGATTGGCTCGTCGTCCAGGTGACGAGCCGGGATGGCGAGGGCTTTCTCGATCGCATGATTGCCATGGTCGAGGGCGCGAAACGCGGCAAGACGCCGAACGAGATCGCGCTGTCGATTCTGCTCGCGATGCTGACGCTCGTGTTCCTGCTGGCAACCGCGACGCTCGCGCCGTTCTCGCAATATGCAGTCAACGCGGCGGAGCAAGGCGCGGTGGTGAGCTTGACGGTGCTCGTCGCGCTCTTGGTCTGCCTCATCCCGACGACGATCGGCGCGTTGCTGTCCGCGATCGGCATCGCCGGTATGGATCGCATGGTGCGCGCCAATGTCATCGCGACATCCGGCCGCGCAATCGAGGCGGCCGGCGACGTGGACGTGCTGCTGCTCGACAAGACGGGCACGATCACGCTCGGCGACCGACAAGCGTTTGCATTCATTCCGGCGCCGGGCGTGATGGAGCACGAGCTCGCTGATGCGGCCCAGCTCGCGTCGCTCGCGGATGAAACGCCGGAAGGCCGCTCGATCGTCGTACTGGCGAAACAGCGGTTCGCGCTGCGCGGCAGGGATCTCGCGACGACCTCGCACCTGTTTTACAAGTTCTCGGCGCAGAGCCGGATGAGCGGTGCCGACATCGAAGGGCGGCAGTTGCGCAAAGGTGCCGCCGAAGCCATTCGCAAGTTCGTCGAGCTGCAGGACGGGGTGTGGCCGGCGAAGGTCGGCGATACCGTCGAAGCGATCGCACGAACGGGAGCAACGCCGATCGTCGTCGCGGACGGCAAGCGCGTGCTTGGCTGCGTCGAGCTGCGTGACATCGTCAAGGGCGGCATTCGCGAGCGCTTCGCCGAGCTGCGGCAGATGGGTATCAAGACGATCATGGTGACGGGCGACAATCGGCTGACCGCGGCGGCGATCGCAGCGGAGGCGGGCGTCGATGACTTTCTCGCCGAAGCGACGCCCGAGAAAAAGCTGGAGCTGATCCGCGGCCATCAGGCCGAGGGGCGTCTCGTCGCGATGTGCGGCGACGGCACGAACGATGCGCCCGCCCTGGCGCAGGCGGACGTGGCGGTCGCGATGAACACCGGCACGCAGGCCGCGAAGGAGGCCGGCAACATGGTGGATCTCGATTCCAATCCGACGAAGCTGATCGAGATCGTGGACGTCGGCAAACAAATGCTCGTCACGCGGGGTGCACTGACGACGTTCTCGATCGCGAACGACGTCGCGAAGTATTTCGCGATCATTCCCGCCGCGTTCGCCGCGACGTATCCCGCGCTCGGCGTGCTGAACGTGATGGGACTCGCGAGCCCGGAAAGCGCGATATTGGCGGCGGTCATTTTCAACGCCCTCGTCATCGTCCTGCTCGTGCCGCTCGCGCTGACGGGCGTGAAGACGCGCGCGGCGTCCGCCGTCGCGTTGTTGCGGCGGAATCTGCTGGTCTACGGCCTGGGGGGCTTGGTCGTGCCGTTCATCGGCATCAAGTTGATCGACATGCTGCTGGTCACGCTCGGGGCCGTCTGAATCCTGGTTCACTGGAGGTCGTCATGAAAGAGCTTCGTCCTGCCTTGAGCGTGTTCATCCTGCTGACGCTGCTCACGGGCGTTGCGTATCCGCTCGTCGTCACCGGCATCGGTCAAACGGTCTTCGGCGCAGCGGCGAACGGTAGCGTGATCGAAGCGGACGGCCGGGCCGTGGGGTCCCGTCTGATCGGCCAGGCCTTTTCGGGCGCGCAGTATTTCTGGAGCCGGCCATCCGCGACGGGGTCGCATCCCTACAACGGCGCACTCTCCGGCGGCTCGAATCAAGGCCCGCTCAATCCCGCGCTGGAGGAGGCCGTGAAGGCGCGCATCGCCGCGCTGCGAGCAGTCGATCCGACGAACACCGCGCCGGTCCCCGTCGATCTCGTGACCGCGTCGGCCAGCGGCCTCGATCCGCACATATCGCCGGCGGCCGCGGCATACCAAGTGGCCCGCGTCGCGCGCGCGCGCAACATGGCCGAAGGCGATGTGCGCAGGCTCGTCGTCGACGCGACGGCGGGGCGCACACTGGGTATTCTTGGCGAGCCGCGGGTTAACGTGCTGGAACTCAATCTCCTGCTTGACGCACAACGATGAACGACGCGCGTCCCGATCCGGACCAGATCCTGGCGAGCATCAAGGCGGAAGAGGCACGCGCAAAGCGAGGCAAGCTCAGGATCTTCTTCGGTGCGTCCGCGGGTGTCGGCAAGACGTACTCGATGCTCGAGGCCGCGCGCGGCGTGCGCGCGTCCGGCGTCGACCTCGTCGTCGGTTACGTCGAGCCCCATGGACGCGTCGAGACGGAGCGGCTGCTCGAGGGACTGGAGCAATTGCCGCAGCTGGCGGTTCGCTATCGAGGCATCGTTCGACACGAATTCGACCTCGATGCAGGCCTCGCGCGCCGGCCCGCGATTCTCGTCGTCGATGAGCTCGCGCATTCGAATCTGAGCGACGGAGAGCCGCCCCCGCGCCACGCGAAGCGCTGGCAGGACATAGAGGAGCTGCTGGAGCAGGGCATCAATGTGTGGACGACGGTGAACGTCCAGCACCTGGAGAGCCTCAACGATCTCGTCGCGCAAATCACCGGCGTTCGTCAGCGTGAAACCATTCCCGATCGCATCTTCGCCGAGGCTGACGAAGTCGAGCTCATCGATCTGCCACCCGACGATCTGATCGCGCGGTTGCAGGCCGGCAAGGTGTACCTGCCGGAGCAGGTCGCCGCAGCAATCGACCGGTTCTTCAAAAAATCGAATCTCCTCGCGCTGCGCGAACTCGCGCTGCGGCGCATGGCCGATCGTGTCGACGCCGCGGCGCGCTCGGCGGCTGTGAGTGATCGCACGTCGCGCGCGTGGATGGCGCGCGATCGAGTCATGGTGGCGATCGGTCCCGACGCGCAAGCCGAGCAGGTCGTGCGCGGCGGCAAGCGCATCGCCGACGCGCTCGACGCGCATTGGACCGTCGTGTACGTCGAGACGCCCGCGTTACAGCGCATGCCGGCGACCGAGCGCAATCGCCGCATCGATCTGCTGCGGCTCGCGGAATCGCTGGGGGCGGAAACCGTCACGATCGATGGCCCGTCCGCCGCGCAAGCGCTGCTCGAATACGCGCGCACGCGCAACGTGACGCGCATCGTCGTCGGCACGCCGAAGCGGCGCGGCGTCCGGGCGTTGTTCCGGCGCTCGACGACGCTGGAGTTGGTCGCGCGCGCGCGCGATTTCGATGTGCTCACGATCGGTGAGGGAACGTTCGTCGGTGAGCTCGCGACCCGGCAAGCGCTCGCTCCGGAGGACGTGAAGCAGCCCGTTCATTGGCAGCGCTATGTTCATGCGTTCGCGATGACGCTCGTGTGCACGGGCATCGCGTTCATGATGGTGCCGTCGTTCGAGCTCGTGAATGTCGTCATGGTGTATGTCCTCGGCGCGACGATCGCGGGTGTACGTCTCGGCCGTGGTCCGGCCGTCGTCACTGCGGTCGCGAACGTCGCGGCCTTCGATTTCTGCTTCGTGCCGCCACGGTTCACGTTCTCGATCGCGGATTTTCAGTACGGCGTGACCTTCGCGGTCATGCTGATCGTGACGCTCGTGATCGCGAATCTGATGGCGAGCGTGCGACAACAAACGCGGGTCGCCGGCGCGCGTGAGCGGCGCACCGCGTTGTTGTATGCGATGAGCCGCGAGCTCGCCGCGACACGAGGTGTTGCGAGCATGGCGCGCGTCGCGGTACGGCACGTCGCCGAAGTCTTCGATTGCCAGGCGGTCGTGCTGCTCCCGAATGCCGCCGGCCGCCTGGTGCATCCGAGCGAGCCGCCGCTCGAGCGCTCCTTCCGCAATGCCGATCTGTCGATCGCGCAATGGGTCGTCGATCACGGCAGGCGCGCCGGGCTCGACTCCGATACGCTGCCAGCGGCGCCTGCGCTCTACGTGCCGTTGAGCGACGCGAACGCGCGGCTCGGCGTGCTCGCCGTGCTGCCGAGGAATCGGCGTCGCGTGCTCTTGCCCGAACAGCGGCATCTGCTCGACACGTTCGCGGGACAGCTCGGTATTGCCCTCGAACGCGCGAAGCTCGCGGAGCACGCCGAGGCCGCATCGGTCGCCGCGGAGCGCGAAAGCCTGCGCAATACGCTGCTCGCCGCGATCTCGCATGACTTGCGCACGCCGCTGGCCGTCATCGCCGGTGCAGGCAGCGTACTCGCGGAGCGCGGCCCGACGCTGGACGAGCCGTCGCGCACGGCGCTCGCCCGATCGATCGAGGGCAAGGCGCGCGAGATGTCCGATCTGGTCTCGAACGTCTTGGATCTCATGCGCTTCGAGTCCGGCACGATGACCTTGCGCCGCGCGTGGGAGAGCATGGACGATCTCGTCGGCGCGGCAGTCGCGCGCGTGGACGAAAAGCTCGCGGGTCATCGGGTCGAAGTCGATGTGCCCGCGGAGCTGCCCCCGGTTCACGTGGATGCGGGCTTGATCGTGCAGGTGCTCGCGAATCTGCTGGACAACGCGGCGAAGTACACGGCCCCCGGAACGCGCGTGCGGGTGATCGCGTCGAGCAGTGAGGACCGGCTGCACGTCATCGTGGAGGATGAAGGTTCAGGGCTACCTTCCATGGAGCGCGACCGCCTGTTCGACAAGTTCCAACGCGGCCGCGACGAGAACAGCATCGTCGGCGCGGGGCTGGGCTTGTCGATCTGTCGTGCGATCCTGCGTGCGCATGGCAGTGACATTCAAGCCGGTGAGCGCGCGGGCGGCGGCGCGCGTTTCGAGTTCGATCTGCCGACGCACGAGTCATGACCCAGGCGATGCACCAGGTGCTCGTGATCGAGGACGACCCCGACATTCGCGGCGTGCTCCGTGCCGCTCTGCACGCGGAGAACTATCGCGTCATCGAAGCTGCGACCGCCTCCCGCGGTGAGATCGAAGCACGCAGTCACAAGCCCGATCTGCTGCTCGTCGACCTCGGCTTGCCGGACGACGATGGGGTGGCACTGATCGCTCGCGTACGGGCGTGGTCGAGCGTGCCCATCGTCGTGCTGTCGGCGCGAACGATGGAAGCGCAGAAGATCGCGGCCTTGGATGCCGGGGCGGACGACTATGTGACGAAGCCGTTCAGCGCACCGGAGCTGTTGGCGCGCGTGCGAGCGGCGCTGCGCCGCAATGTTCGCAGCGTGGAGCGTTCGCAACGGCTGCGGCTCGGCGCGATCGACGTCGACCTGGCACGTCGCGAAAGCCATGGGCCGGACGGTCCGCTCCACCTCACGCCGCTCGAATATCGACTGCTGGAGCGACTCGCCCGCCAGGCCGGCATGATCGTCACGCACAAGCAGCTCATCAAGGACGTGTGGGGCCCGAATCACGCCAACGACACGCGCAGTCTGCGCGTGTGTCTGCGCAGTCTGAGGCAGAAGCTCGAGCCCGATGCCGCGCGGCCGCGCTATATCGTCACCGAGGCGGGGCTCGGTTATCGGCTGCGAATCGAGTGAAGACTCGGGATTCAGCGCGGATCATCGCGCGTCGAGAGTCGTGGCGGCAATCTGGTCCGCTCGTGACCGGGCGAGCGTTACGCCGCCGCCGCTTCAGCGGGCGCGAGCGCGAACGAGTGCCTGGTCGAGGAGGCCGCCGTTGCTGAAGTGGTCCTTCGTCACTTGGTCCCAGCCGCCGAAGATTTCTTCGACGGTGACGAGCCGCACCGCGGGGAACTGAGCGGCGTACCTGGCGGCGACCTCGCTGTCGTGAACCCGGTTGTAGTGTCGCGCGATGATGTCCTGGCCCTGTGGCGAGAACAGGAACTCGAGATACGCGGTCGCGACCGTGCGCGTGCCCTTGCGATCCACGGTGCGATCGACGACGGCAACGGGAAACTCCGCCCGGACACTGAGCGAGGGCACGACGGCGGTCAGCTCGACCTTGCCGTATTCCTTGCGAATCGCGGTGACCTCGGATTCGAACGTGATGAGCACATCGCCGATGTTGCGCTCGATGAACGTCGTTGTCACGCCGCGTCCGCCCGTGTCGAAGACGGGCACGTTGGCGAGCAGCTTGCCGACGAATTCCTGCGCCTTTGCCTGATCGCCGCGATTCGCATCCAGCGCGTAGGCGTAGGCCGCGAGGTAGGTGTAGCGGCCGTTTCCGGAGGTCTTGGGATTTGGAAAGACGACCTGCACGTCGGGCTTCGCCAGATCCGCCCAGTCCCGGATGCGTTTGGGATTGCCTGCTCGAACGAGAAAGATGGGCAGGGAGTAGTAGGGCGATGCAGCGTGAGGCAAGCGTCGCTGCCAGTCGTCGGCGACCAGTTTCGATCGCTGCAGCAACTGGATGTCGGTCGCTTGATTGAACGTCACGACATCGGCACGCAGCCCATCGAGCACGGAACGTGCCTGCTTCGAGGAGCCGCCGTGCGACTGGCGAATCGTGAGCTTCTCACCCGTCTGGGCCCGCCACGCGGCCGCGAAGGCGGGATTGATCGATTCGAACAATTCTCGCGACACATCGTACGACGCGTTCAGGAGCTCCGCCGCCTGCAGAGGCGCTGCGAGAAGACCGAGAAGAAGAAGGAGGCGTGTTCCGGATGTTCTGATCATGCGCGGTTGCGGAAGCGGGCGGTGCGTCGAGAGCGGTGATTGTCGGAGAAGCGTGCTCGGCGCGCCAGTTGGCCAAATGCCCCCGGCATCATGCGTCAGACCCCGATAGAGGCGGTCGCCGGCCTGTCTTCGTTCGGTGACAGCGACGCCCCGCGGCGCTGGATCATTCCTGCGTTCTGAAGCATCATCCGCAGCGTTTCGACCGCTCGATGGATCCTCCAATTCGGTCCAGAGATCCCATTGCAGTGGACGCGCGGAAGACGGTGCTTGCTGCGCTTGCGCTCTCCGCCGGCTATTTGGTCGGCGTCGAGATCGGATTCGCCTTTACTTCAGAGCCGGCGGCGGTCTCGCTGTTCTGGCCCCCCAATGCCATCGTCCTCGCCGCCCTGCTGTTGGCGCCCAAGCGAAGTTGGGTGTGGCTGCTCGCCGCGATCCTGCCCGTCCATGTGTACTCACAGCTGCTCTCCGGCGTGCCGCTCGCGATGTCGCTCTGCTGGTACGTCAGCAATACGGCGGAGGCGCTGCTCGGCGCCGGGATCATCCTTGCGATGCTGAAGCGGACGCCGCGGTTCGATCTCGTCGGCGACGTCACCGTGTTCTTCGCCATCGCGGTGTTTGCTGCACCGCTTCTCAGCTCATTCTTGGATGCGGCGTTCGTCGCGGCCGTCGGCTGGCGCTTCGATGGCAACTATTGGGAGGTGTGGCGGACGCGGCTGTTCTCGAACGCCGTCGCCGCCACGGTGTTCGTCCCGCTGATCGTGATCGCGGGCCGAACCCGTTGGAGCGATGTGCGGCGGGCGGCGCGCAAGCGAGGCATTGAAGCCACGCTGTTGTTTGCGCTGCTCGCGGCGACGGGCTGGTTCGTCTTCCACTCGGAATACGAGCTTGGGCAGGGCGCGGCCTATCTCTACGCGCCGCTTCCGCTCGTCATCTGGGCGGCGCTGCGACTGGGCGTCGGTGGCGTCGCAGCCTGCATGGGCGTCGTCGCGCTCACATCGCTGGCGGGCGAGTTGCGCGGCCTCGGCCCATTCTCGCGCGCCGTCGTGGGGGATGCGGTCCATTTCGTGCAGACCTTCCTGCTGCTCGCGGCGAGCTCGTTCCTGCTGCTCGCCGCGGCACTGGCGGAGTTGCGACAGGCGCGCGCGACCGCACTGCGTCGCGAGGAGAGTCTCGACCTGGCATTGCGTGCCGCACGCATGGGCGTGTGGGATTGGGATATCTCGAACGATCGTTTCGCCTGGCGTTGGCGACCGCGCCGCCGCGAGGTCACGATGCGCAGCGCCGAGGTACTGGAGCTCGTGCATCCGGACGATCGCGCGGCCGTCGTCACAGCGATCGAGCGAGCGCGTTCGGGAATGCGTCATTGCGTCGTGGAGTGCCGCTTCAATCTGAGCGGCGCGGTCCGTTGGATCATGGTGACGGGCAAGAGTCCGCGCGAGGGCCCAGGCGAACCGCATCGGATCATCGGCATTTTCATGGATACGACGGAATGGAAAGCGCGAGAGGCGAAGGAGCAGCTGCAACGCAACCAGCTCGCGCAGCTCAGCCGCGTGGCCATGCTCGGCGAGCTTTCCGGCGCACTCGCGCACGAACTGCGGCAGCCGCTCGCCGCCATACAATTCAATGCGCAGGCGGGGCTGCGCGAGCTGGCGAAGGACGCGCCGGATCTGGGCGAGCTGCGGGCGATATTCGAAGACATCGTTGCCGACGACGAGCGCGCGGGCGAAGTGATCCGTCGCCTGCGGGCGCTGTTCGTGCGTGGCGCGGTCCAGGCGGAGCCCGTGGACGTTCGCGATTGCATCAGAACCGTGCTCGCGCTCGAGTACGGCGATTTGATCGTGCGCAACATCGCGATCGAACTCGATCTCGGGGACGTCCCGCTCGTGCGCGCCGATCCGATCCAGCTCCAGCAAGTGCTGCTCAATGTCGTCCTGAATGCGTGCGAGGCGATGATGGCCGTGCCCGCGGAGCAGCGTCGCCTACGAATCGTGTCGCGGGTGGAGGCGGGAGAGCTGCGCATCAGCGTAAGCGACAACGGTCCGGGGATCAGCGAGCCCGAGCGCATCTTCGAGCCGTTCTATTCGACGAAGACCGACAGCATCGGACTCGGGCTCGCGATCTCGCGCACGATCATGGGGGCGCACGGCGGCAGGCTATGGAGCACGAACAATGCGGATCGCGGTGCGACGTTTCACCTGTCGCTGCCGTGCGAGCCCGTGGCGGCGCCGCTGGCGGTATCTTGACGAGTCAATCCTGGAGCCCGCGATCGCATCCCGAGCTCGCGCTCGTTTCGATCGCCTCCGCGATCGCCGCCAGCAGCGTGTCGGTGGAGCACGGTTTCGTGAGCAGACGAAAGAAGAGCTCCGTCGTCGCATCCTCGAGCGTGGCGCTGAGCGCGATGATCGGCACCGACGCGAGCGCGGGATGCTGCCGCAACGCGCGCGCGGCGTCGCTGCCGGACATCACCGGCAGCTGCAGATCCATGATGATCACATCGGGAGGATCGGCTGCAGCACGCAGCAATGCCTCCTTCCCGTTGCGGGCGCCGGTGGCCGTGAACCCTCGCGCGCTCAGTGTTCGCAGGAGACTCTTGCGCACGCTGTCGTCGTCCTCGACGACCAGAATGCTGGGACTCAAGTCGATTGCTCCGGCAGCGTGCTCCACCGCCTCGAATGTACTCACAAGCATTGTGCAGGTAGAGGTGTTCGCGAGATGTTGAAGTACGTCTCGGAGATGGCGATGGAGTTCCGAAGGCATTCGATGCTGCAATGCGTATTCGCAGGGTGTCGCCACGCAAAGTGCGACGCCCGTCGCGAATGACGCGACGATCTGCTCAGCTCCTGCGTCAAGTCGCCCGCACGATATGCCAATCAGGCGCGTAAGAACGACTGCCGGCGCCGGGTCGCTCGCCCGCGCTCGGCGATGCGGCGCCGCCAGTCGTGCGCGCTCTCAATACATCGGCAGGTGATCGCTGGAGACGTGATGGTGCAGATTGCCCTGCGCCGGAGCGTCGAAGTTCGGCTTGCCGGCCGCCGTCGGGGCGATGATGCCCAGCAGCCGTGCCGTCTTGACGAGCCCGGCGAGCGAGGTCACCCGCATCTTGCGCATGACCCTCGCACGATATGACTTGATCGAGCGCTCGCAGATGCCGAGCGATCCGGCGAGCTGCTTGTTCAGCTTGCCATTCGCGACACCCGCGAACACGTCGCGCTCATAAGGGGAGAGCTGCACGTAACGATCGTGCAGCTCTTGCTGCTCGCGCCATTCGGAGCGTCGCTGCGCGTCGAGCGCCAAGGCGCGGTCGACGGCTTGCAGCAGCCGATCGCGATCGATCGGCTTGGTGAGGAAGTCGACGGCGCCTGCCTTGATTGCGCGCACGCTCGTCGGGATGTCGCCGAAGCCTGTCACGAAGACGACCGGGGGAGAGGTCGCCTGTTTCACGAGCGAGTCGAGCAGCTCGAGGCCGCTCGGTCCCGGCATGTACATGTCGAGCACGATGCAGCTCGTGCAATCGGTGGGATTCGACAGCAGGTATTCGCCGGCGCAACGATAACCGACCGCGGTTCGGCCGCACACTTGCAACATGCGCACGACCGCGACACGGAAACTGTCGTCATCGTCGATGACGGCGACTCGATGTTTCTGATCCGCAAACTCTTCGACTGAGTCGAATGCATTCACCATGAGGAAGCCTCCTGATTCGATGCCGCGCAGGGGGCGGTTTCCGGCCGCTCGCACTCCTGCACTGGCAATGTGACTCGAAATGTCGTGCCCTGGTGTTCCATGCTGTGTACCGAGATCGAACCGCCGTGCGCTTGCACGATCGAGCGCGCGATCGGCAGACCCAGGCCGATGCCGTCCTGCTTCGTCGTGAAGAACGGCTCGAATGCCTGCAGCTGCTGTGCGGGCGACATGCCGCAGCCCGTGTCCGCCACCTCGATCTCGATGTTGCCTTCTATCGTCCGCGTGCCAATGCGAATGCTGCGCTTCTCGGGCGGTACGTCCATCGTGGCATCCATCGCGTTCAACAGTAGGTTGATCAGCACCTGCTGTAGGTGCATGGAGTCCATGCGTGTGGGGGGAACGTGTTCGAGGTGCACCTCGATCCTGATCGATCGGCGCACGGCTTCGCGTCGCAACAGTGCGAGCGTGCCCGTGACGAGGTCGTTCAGATCGATGATCGAGAGTCTCAGCTCCTGCTCGTGCAACAGAGTGCGCATGCGCTTGGCGATCTCCGTGGCACGAAGATTGTCGCGCTTGATGTCGGCGAGGATGTCAGCGAGCGCCGCCGAGTCGTGCTCCGGCCGACGCAGTAGGAGCTCCGCCGTCTCGACGTTGCTCAAGATCGCGCTCAACGGTTGCGCAAGCTCGTGTGCGATGGAAGCAGTGATCGGGCCATTGATTGTCATTTGATTCTCGAGTGTCGAGCAGTCGCAGGATCTCCGAGGAGCTTGGTACACGCAGCGGCCACGATGGCTGAGATTCGATGATGTGCCGTCTGCGCGTCGAGCACGAAAGCGTCGCATGCGCGACCTAGGTCGAGTAGTTAGACCTAGGTCCTACGTCGTCGCGTCGAACGACGAGTCGGGTGAGGCCATGAGCTGCTCCGTCATCCGGACGAGATCGGTCACTCTGCGCGCGCGCATCTTGCGCATCGCGCGGCCTCGATGAACCTTGACGGTCTTCTCGGCCGTGCCGAGCGACGCAGCGATTTCCTTGTTCAATTGACCCGCTACGACGCGGCGGCACACCTCCTTTTCCCGCGGGGTCAGGGAACCCCAGCGATCGGAGAGCGCGGCACGCGCGTGCTGATCTTCGATGCGTGTCGCATACTGATGTAGCGCGGCCCTGACGGCGTCGAGCAAGGCCGCCGGGTCGGCGGGCTTCGTGAGGAAATCGAAAGCGCCGGCCTTCATGGCTTGTACGCTGGTGGAGATGTCGGCCTGTCCGCTCAAGAACACGATGGGGCAATCGAAACCGCGCCCGACCAGTTCGGCCTGAACCTGCAACCCGTTCGTTCTTGGCAGGCCCATGTCGAGGACGACACAGCTGGGGACCTTGAGCCGCGCGTATTCGAAGAACCCGTCGGCACCTTCGAACCCCTCGACGTGAATGCCTTCGCGGGTCAGCAGCCGAGTCAGCGCCCGCAACAGGGAGAGATCGTCGTCCACGATGCATACCGTGTGCTCGTCGCTCATCCCGCCGTCCCAGTAGCGATGTGAACAAGTACCTCGTTGTAGCCACCGGCTCACCGCAAGTGAATGCGGAGTTGCCGACAACTCTCAGCGGCCGCTGCAGGTATTCGGCAAATAGCATGGCGCGCTGCGGGAAGGCTCACCCCATGCGCGTGCGCACGCCTCGGCGGCGCGCCCGAATTACGCATGCCTGGTCTTGCGGCCTTTTCGATAATCGCGACGCACCGCAGTCCGCTCTCGCGTCGGTGCATCAGAAAAGGGGGCGTCATGTCGTTATCGGAAGAGATCGCTCGTGCCATGAAACATGGCGAGCTGTTCCTCAACTATTTACCGACGATGTCGCTCGCAGATGCGCGGTGCTTGGGTGCGGAGGCGCTCGTGCGCTGGCGGCGCCGCAAGGTGGTCTTGCCGGCCGGCGCCTTCATCCCGCTCATCGAGAATACGCCGGTGTCCGGAATGATCACGTATTGGGTCATCGATACGGTCGCCGCGGAGCTCGGCGCATGGCTCGACGACCACCCGGACGCGCATCTCAGCATCAATGTTCCACCTGAAATTTTAGGGCGCGGCGGACTCGCCTACGCGACCTTGCACTCGGGACTGCAGGGGCGGGTCGACCAGATCGTGCTCGAAATCACCGAGCGCGGCATTCCGGATCGGCTCGGACAAGAGGCCCTGCAGGCGCTCGCGAAGCACGGCGTGCGGCTGGCTCTCGACGATGTGACGTTGAGCAGCACGAATCTTGCGCTGCTCATGCGCAGCGATTTCTCCATCGTGAAATTGAATCGCGAGCTCACGTGGCAGATCAAGCCGCAAGAGCCGCAGCCGACATGGTTCGAAGGGCTGGCCGCGCTGCTGAAGAACACCGCCTTGAAGGTCATCGCCGAGGGGGTCGAATCGCAGTATCAGGCCGATCAGTTGCGAGGGATCGGTGTACAGATGGCACAGGGCTATCTCTATTCGATGCCGATCGGTGCTCGCGAGCTGATGAATTTCTATGCCGAGACGTCGACGCAGGCGTCGTGAGTCGAATCCGTCACGTCAGTGAGCCGGTGCGTCGCTGCGCGAGGGCGGAAACACGGTACGCCAATCGGTCTTCATGTCGACGACCGTCCAGTCATGGCGTTTCGCCTCGTCGAGCGCCTTGTCGAGCCGGCCGACGCGCGCATTGCGGTCGTAGGCGTACTCGCGTTTCGCGTCCGTGTGATGGACGAGGCCGATGAACGTCACGTCGCCGCCGCCCGTGGTCCACTGCAGCATCTGTAGATCGCCGTCGGAGTTGCCGAACGCGAAGATGGGTCTGCGGCCAATGAAACGATGAATGCCGCTCGGCTTGCCGGGTCCGTCGTCGACGAAGTCGACATTCGCCTGTTTCACGAGCGTCGGTGTGCCGGCGGGCGATATTTCGAAGCGGGTCGTACCGGACGAGCCGACGATTTGTTCGGGTGGAACGCCATAGACCTTGTCGGCAAACGCGCGGATGAAATCGACGCCGCCGCCCGAGACGATGAACGTCTTGAAGCCATGCGCGCGCAGGTAGGCGAGCAGCTCCAGCATCGGTTGATACACGAGCTGGTCGTATCTGCGCTCGAAGCGCGGATGGCGCGCGGTCTCGAGCCACGAGCGAACGTTCGCGGCGAATGAGTCGGTCGTCGTGCCGGCGTGCGACACGGTCAAGAGCTGCACGATATCCCGTTCGGAGAGCGCCGCGAGCGCCTGCTCCTTGCCGTCGAGCACGGCAGCGAACGGGTGCGTGTCGTGCCATTCGGGATGTTGAGGAGCGAGGACCTTGATGACGTCGTTCGCATAGGCGAGCTGGAAGTACAGCGGCTGCTCGGCCCAGAGGGTGCCGTCGTTGTCGAAGACGGCGATGCGCTTGTCGGGCGTGACGAAGTCGCGGCTCTGAGCGCGCGTGACACGATCGACGAAGGTGACGATGGCGGTCTTCGCGGGACCGTCATTCCACGATGGCAGCGCGTCCGTCGTCTGCGCAGTCGTGCAAGGGGGCAGGGCGAGGAAAAGCACCGCTGCGGGAATCGAAATCCAAGAGTGCGCAATACGCATGGCGGCCTCCTCAAAGCTGCGACCTGGGCCACACCGCCAGGGAAGCAGATATGGAAAATTGCGTCAGCGGGAATCTCGATGCAGATCAGCCGATACATATATATGTACTGAAGCGATGACGACCCCATGAGCGACAGCAATGTAATTCCTTTCCGCAAGCGTCCGCCCGCCGAGATGGGGCGCGAGCGCTACGAGCGCATGACGCGCGATTGGCACCCGGAGCTCAAGCAGCTCATGTTTCCCGAGTACTGCGAACGCGAGGCGGAGCGCAAGACAACGGACTGAGCGGCGCCAGCGCTCAGCTCGCCCCGGCCATTGCGTCGTTCATCTTTTGGAGCGCCTGGTCGACCGTGAACGTGTTCGGCCGTTGCACCGCTGGAAAGTCCTGGAACGTCGCGACGAACTGCGCCGCCGCTGCCTGCGCGGCGTAGACGAAGTACGCGTTGTGCAGCATCCAGTCGTAGTACGTGTTCGATGTGATCGGCGCGTATTCGTACGGGTCGGTCCGCAGATTGAGAATTTTCGGGAGACGCAGTCTGACGAACGGTTCCGCCCACAGGCCGAGCGTGCCTTCGAGGCGCTGCTCCATGAAGACGATCTTCCAGTTGTCATAGCGCAGCGCGACCAGGTCGCCGTCGTCGCTGAAGTAGAAAAAGAAGTTGCGCGGACATTCGTCGGTCTCGCCGGTCAGGTACGACAGCAGATTGAATCCGTCGATGTGATTCCTGTACGTGCGGCCGATCGCCTTGTAGCCCTTCTTGAGCTCGTCGACGACGTTCGGTGCGCCGGCCATCGCCAGGAACGTGGGCAGCCAATCGTGGTGCTGAACGATGCTGTTCGAGATCGAGCCCGCCTGGATCTTGCCCGGCCAGCGCACGAGCAGCGGCACGCGGAAGGCGCCTTCCCAGTTCGTGTTCTTTTCGCTGCGAAAGGGCGTCGTGCCGCTATCGGGCCAGCTGTTGCGATGAGGGCCGTTGTCCGTCGAGTACATGACGAACGTGTCTGCCGCGATGTCGAGCTCATCGAGCAGGTCGAGCATTCGCCCGACATGCTTGTCGTGATCGATCATCGTGTCGTGATAGGGCGATTGCCAGCGCCCCGCTTGCCCGAGGCTCCCTGGCTTCGTATGTGTGAACAGATGCATGTGCGTCGTGTTCAACCACACGAAGAACGGTGTGTCGGCCTGTGCCTGTTTCTTGATGAACGTCTCGGCGGCGTCGACGAATTCGTCGTCGCACGTTTCCATGCGCTGTTTCGTCAACGGGCCGGTATCCTCGATTCTTTGCTTGCCAATCCTGCCCCAGCGCGGCTGTGAGGTCGCATCGTCCTTGTCCGTCGCCCACGAGTGAATGACGCCGCGTGGACCGAACTTCTCCTTGAAGCGCGGGTCCTGCGGGTAGTTGTACATCTCCGGCTCTTCCTCGGCGTTCAAGTGATACAGATTGCCGAAGAACTCATCGAAGCCGTGATTCGTCGGCAGCATTTCGTTGAGATCGCCGAGATGATTCTTGCCGAACTGCCCGGTCGCGTACCCTTGCTCCTTCAGCAGCGCCGCCACCGTGACGAGCTTCTCCGTCATGCCGATCGGCGCGGCGGGGATGCCGACCTTCGACAGGCCCGTCCGGCACACGCTTTGTCCGGTGATGAAGGCCGAGCGGCCCGCCGTACACGATTGCTCGCCATACGAGTCGGTGAACATCATGCCTTCCTTCGCAATGCGATCGATGTTCGGCGTTCGATAGCCCATCAAGCCATGCGAATAGCAGCTGAGGTTCGAGATGCCGATATCGTCGCCACAGATGACGAGGATGTTCGGTTGCGCGCGCTTGGCCATGATGCGTTCTCGGGCGATACGTGTCCGCTTGGAGGTGTCGCGGACCGGAAGGAATCGCTGCACGGTAGCGACGCTGGCCGCGCGTCGACATCCGCATCAAGGGCACCGGACGGAAATCGATCACCTGCCCGGATCGCGCGCGATGTCGTGCACTTCGGTCTCCGTGGCGGTTGCGGATGCATCATCGGCGGCTCGCTTCGATGTGTCGTCCGGCCAGCCTTCGGCGATCCAATCCTTTGTCAACGTGTAGGCGGCTGCGAGGACGACGGGGCCCACGAACAGTCCGATGACGCCGAAGCTGATCAGTCCGCCGACGACGCCGGCGATGATGAGCAACATCGGCAGCTGCACGCCGCGTCGAATCAGAATCGGTCGCAGCACGTTGTCGAGCGCAACGATCGGAATGCTCAGCACGAGCAATACAACGGCCGTCATCACGCTGCCTTTGACATACAGCCAGATGACGCCGGCGACCATGATCGGCAGTGGTCCGATTTGCGCGACGCCGAGCGCGAACGCGAGCGCGCCGAGCAGGCCAGGACGCGGCACACCCGTGATCCACAGCGCGAGCCCCGCCAGAATCGATTGCACGAGCGCCGTGACGAGAATGCCGAGCGCGACGCTGCGGACGGCTTGCCCCGCGAGCCGAACCGTGCGCTCGCCGCGTTCACGACCCATGCGATAGCCGAAGGCAAGCAGTCCGCGCGCAGCGATCTCTCCGGTCGAGTACAGGATCACGGTGAGAACGATCGTGATGACCAGGTGCAATACCGTGGTGCCGAGCCCGCCCGTGGCGGCCACGACCGTGCTCGCCGCTTCGCGCGCGTAAGGCTGCACGGCCTCCTGCAGCTCCTTCGGCCCGCCCGCCGCAAGCTCCGACCACCGCTGGGCGATTCGTGGTCCGGCAACAGGGATGTTGTCGACCCAGGCAGGCGGTGGGCCGAGCCCGTCGGAGAGGAACTCGCGCACGACGTCGGTGCCGTGAGTGATGGCGTCGAGCACGGCGTGGACCGCGTAGAAGATGGGCGCGATCACGACGATCAGAATGACGACCGACATGATCGTCGTCGCGAGCCAGCGGCGGCCGCCCATGCTGCGCTGAAGACGCAGCAGGAGCGGCCACGTTGCAACCACGATCGTCGCCGCCCAGATCAATTCGCCGAGGAAGGGCAGCAGCGTCCAGAAGCTGCCAGCGATCAAGCAGCCGAGCACGACGATCAGCAGGGCAATGCGAATGACCTCGCCAGAGGATGGCTGCGCCATGTTCATCTCTCCAGCGGGTGAGTGACACCCGTGTGTGTCGCTGCACTTCGTTCCACGGCGTCGAAGCTGCCGCCGAGCGCGAGATGGAGATTGACGCGCGCCGCGAGCTGCTCGGCCTGCACACCGACGAGCGCGACGCGTGCTGCATTGACGTTGAGGCGTTGCTGTTCCAACGCGCGCCGATCCGCGCGTCCAATGCGCAGTTGCGTGCTCGTGAGCTCCAGGGCCCGCGTCTGCTCGTCCAAGGCGCGGGACAGGAGCGTGACCCGTGCCCCGAGCGACTCACTCGCGGCAAGCGCATCTTCGACATCGTTGAGCGCACGCAGGGCGACCCGCGCGTAGTCGGCCACGGCTTCCTTCTGCTCGGCCGTTCGAATCCGTACCTTGGCCTCGAGCGCGCCGCCCTGATAGATCGGCGCGAGCAGGCGGCCGCCGAGCCCGCCGACCGGATTCTCGAAATCTTCCCGCAGCTCCAGAATCTCACTGGCGTACGCGCCGATGCTCAACGTGAGCGTGAGTTGCGGCAGCCGCGCCGCTTTCGCTTCGCCGACCCGATTGAATGCCGCGGCGACGCGGCGCTCGGCCGCGATGATGTCGGGCCGGCGCTCCAGCATCTGCAGCGGCACGCCGAGTGGAACGGCGTCGGGCAGCGCGGGGAGTTGTTCGCGCGCCGCGAGCTCGGTCGCTGGATAGCGCCCGACCAGCAGCTCCAGTGCGCGCAAGGCCTGTCCGCGGCTGAATTCAATTTTACGCAGCGCGCTCTCGGCTTCATATACCCGCGCGCGTGCCAGCACGATTTCCGCCTCGGTACCCGGGCCAATGCGCTGCCGGGCTTCCGCGAACGACTGCAACTGGCGCGTCGCCTCGAGCGTGTCCGCGGCGGCGCGCGCGGTAATCGACAACTGACTCGCGGTGAACCATGCCTTGGCCACCGTGGCGGCCAGCGACTGACGCGCGAACTCGTAGTCGGCCTGGGCGGAGAGATAACTTTCGCGCGCGGCATTGCGCGCATAGCGCAGGCGGCCCCACACGTCGAGCTCCCATGACGCGCTGAGCACGACGGCTTGCAACGCGGAGGTCGCATCGCCGCCGCCGCCTGTTTTCGAGCCGCCTGTGCCGAACAGGCCGGCGGACGGACGTAGCGCGGATTCGGAGACGGCGAAATATTGCGAGGCTTGTTCAACTTTCGCGCTCGCGGCGCGCAGATCCGGATTGTTCGTCATTGCCTCGCGCACGAGCGCATCGAGCGTCGCGTCGCGGAAGGTGCTGAGCCAGTCGTCCTGCAGCGCTTGCCGCTCATTGCTCGTCGATGTCGTGACAGCATGCCAGGGACCTCCGACGGTGACGCCTGGAAGTGCTTGCCGGCGAATGTCCGGGCTCGTCGGCGGCGGCTGCGTCGCGCAGCCGCTCACGAACGTCACGGCCGCAAGCAGGCAGGTGAGTGCGGGTGGGCGAGACGAGCTCCGTGCTGGTCTCAGAGCGCTGAGCCTCGAGCGACACATCGCACACTCCTCTAGTGCAGCTTCAAGACGAGCCAATCGATCTTCGTGCCGACCCGCAGCATGATCTTGCGGAGAATGTGCACTGGCTTGCCGCTGTCCGTGTAGATCGCGCCGGAGCCTTGCGCGCCCGACGCGAGGAACAGGTTCGCATCGGGTCCGTCCTTCAACAGGCGAACGGCGAGGCTGAGCGGGGGTATCGGCGCGATGCCGGCTGTCGTACTCGCGCCGCCGATCGGCAGCTGGCCTTGCGCCGTCGCCCACATGATCGAATCGACCTTGCACTTGATGACGCGGCCCGGATACATCTTCATGATGATCTCGGCCTCCTGGCCCGGCTTGATCTTGCGGACTTCGTTCTGGCTGAAGATCGCCATGATCCATTGCTCGTCTTCGACGTACGTCATGACCGGCGTCATGGGAAAGAGCACGGCCATCGCACCGGGACGCAGCGCCAGCGCGACGACACTGCCGTTCGCCGGAGCGCGGTACGTCGTTTGCTCGAGCCGCCAGCGCGCGTCCTTCAGTTGCGCTTCGAGCCGCGCGATCTGTGCCTTCACGCTGGCAATCTCGTCCAGTTCGCCCGCGGGTGTCTGCGCCGACAGCTTTTCGCGCACTTGTGATTCGCTTGCGTTCGCCGCGGCGAGCTGCGCCGTCAGGCTGGCGAGCTCGGTCTGGGCCTGTTCGAACTCGAACTGGCTGCCCGCGCCGCTCGCGGCAAGCTCGCGTTGCTGCTGCTCGCGCATGCGTGCGAGCGACAGCTGCGACTCGATCGCCTGGCGCGTGCTGCTCGCGTTGCGCAGCTGCTGCGACAGTCCGCGCTGGTTCGCGTTCGCGGTGATGAGCTGGACATCGAGCTGCTGGAGCTGCGCTTCGAGCCCTCTCACTTCCAGCTCGAACGGCGTCGGGTCGATCTTGAACAGGATCTCGCCCTTGGCGATCGGCCGATTCGGCTCGATCGGCACTTCCGTCACCATGCCGTTCACGCTCGGGTTGATCGGGACGACGTAGTTGACGACGCGAACGTCGCTCGAGGAGGGCGCGACGACGTTGAGATACAGGATCAGCGCCGCGATGCCGATGACCGGGATCGTGATGACGATGACCTGGCTCACCGTGTTCCACGGCAGCCATTTGAACTTGAAGAAGATCAACCACACGATGGCGGAGTAGATGCCGAGCAGCAGCAATTCCATGTGGCGCTCCTAGCGTTTGTCGGCGGGCGTTCCGCGCGTGGGCTGGGGCGGTGTGGGTTCCGGCTGCCTCGGCTCGGACGCTTCGACGACGACGTCTTCGACCTGCGCCTCGTTCACGACTTCGCCGGGGTCGTGCTTGTCCGTGCCGTACGCGATCTTGTGCAGCACGGGCTTGGTGTACGCCCAGAGCCAGGCCAGCGGCCAGAGCAGGCCGCCGAAGAACAGCGACAGCAGGCAGAGCGTCTTGATCGCGCCGACTTGCGGATGATGGCGCTGTTCGGCAATCCGCTCCGGGAGAATGTGCACCATCCAGAACACGCCGATGCCGATGATCGGCGCGATGACGAGGACGATCCAGGAGAGCACGTTCGCAACCGTATCGAGCGTCTCTCCGGAGAACAGCGAAGCGCGGGCGTCCGTGACGAGCGACAGGCTCAGCAGCGTGGCCAGGGCGGTGTGCTGGCCGCCGTGAAGTCGATGCCGTAGTGTCGTCGCGATCGGCATGAAACCACCCGCCGCGAGCCTCGCTTCAGTAGCGCCCGTAGACTCCCAGCCGTATTTGATCGAAGCCCGGCGTGCCGCTCGCTTGCTTGAGATCGAGCCAGTTGCGGTTGTAGCCGAGCTTCAGCGTGATCGTGTCGGAGACATCCCAGCGCACGCCGGCGCCGACGTTGTAAGTCAGATTGTCGACGCTGCGCGTGTTCTGGAACGTGCCGCAGTAATAGCCCCACCACGGATCCCACCAGCACGAGGTTTCCGGCGGTCCGTTGGGAATGTTCGTGTCGATGAAGGCCCAGCCGGCGCCCGCGGTGATATAGGGCGTGATGTCGCCTTCCAGAATATTGAAAGTCCCGGCGACTCGCGGCGTGAACGATTCCAGATCGCCCCGGCCCGTGAAGCCGAGCAGACCTTCGCCGCCGGGTGCCACCGTGACGTCGTAGTCGACCGTGTTCCAGTCGAGACTGAATTGCAGATCGAAGCGGTTGTTGAAGCGATAGGCGAACACGATCGCGAGACCGAGGTCGTCATCGAGAGAGGCGGCGGAGCCACGCTTGAAATCGACATCCGTGGAGAACTGATAGATGGCTTCGGCGCCGAATTCCCAACCAGGTTCGCGTTCGGCGTGCGCGATGCCGCAGGCGAGCGCGAGTACAGCGATGGTGGCGAAGTGGCGAGGGTGCATGGCTTGAGTCTCCTGCGTGAGTGGGGATGGTGTGGCGGCGATCGGCGCATGCGGAACGCAGCGATGGCCGTGCGCGTGACGCGCCTCAGGTGGAGGTTCACGATTGCTCTGGCGCTAAACGCCTTGCTGCATATGGCCGCGGGGTCGTCGTCCTCGAAATCCACTGCCGAGGATGAGGACGTGTGTGAGGACGGTCGTGCGAGCTGACTGCATGGCGGCGGCTCGTTCAGCCAAGAGCGAGTAGGCGCCAAGAGTGACAAGCCACGCGCCTCGCCGCTTCGAGGCGTTGTGCAAGCGCGGTGCCCCCTGTACCTAACGGCATAAATGCGATCGTCGAGCCGCTGCCCCTCACTCGTATTGCTGGCGACGGATGCGCCTCGCAGCATGGCGCGGAGGGTGCTGTCGTCTCGACGGCATGAGCGGGACTAACCGGAGAACAACTCATGAACGCCGAACACGAGCGGCTGAATGCTGCGCGCCGGGGCGCCGCGCCTTGGAAGAAATGGGGTCCGTACCTTAGCGAGCGCCAATGGGGAACGGTGCGCGAGGACTACAGCGACACCGGCGATGCATGGAACGACTTCACGCACGACCAAGCGCGCTCGCGCGCCTATCGATGGGGCGAAGACGGCCTGGCGGGTTTCAGCGATGATCGCCAGCAGCTGTGCGTTGCGCTGGCGTTGTGGAACGAAGCCGATCCCATTCTGAAGGAGCGCCTCTTCGGGCTCACGAACAGCGAGGGCAATCATGGCGAAGACGTGAAGGAGTACTACTTCTATCTCGATTCGACGCCGACGCATTCGTACTGCAAGTATCTCTACAAGTACCCGCAGCGCGCCTATCCCTATGACGACCTCGTGTCCACGAATCGCAGCCGCGGACGCGGCGCGTTCGAGTACGAGCTGCTCGATACTGGCGTATTCGACGAGGACCGCTACTTCGATGTGTTCGTCGAGTACGCGAAGGCAGCACCGGAAGACATTCTGATTCAGATCACGATCTGGAATCGCGGCGCCTTGAGTGCGCCGCTGCATGTGCTGCCGACCTTCTGGTATCGCGACACGTGGACTTCCGAGGAGGTTGGCGAACGCCCGCTCTTGCGGCAGCTCGGCAGCAATGGCTCGGGAAGCATCATCGAGGCTTCACACGCGCGGCTGGGCGAGCGCTACGTGTACAGCCAGGATGCGGTCGAGCTGCTGTTCACCGAGAACGAGACCAATTCGTCGCGGCTGTGGGGTGTCGCGAATCCCAGGCCGTATGTGAAGGACGGGATCAATGACTACGTCGTCCGGGGGGTGCGCGGTGCCGTGAACCCGCAGCGTTTCGGCACGAAATCCGCGGCGCACTACACGCTCGAGATCGACGCTGGCAAGTCGCACGTGCTGCGCCTTCGCTTGACGAACGTCGCGCCGTCGCAATTGCAACGCAGACCGTTCGATGATTTCGATGCGGTGCTCGCAATGCGCCGTCGCGAGGCCGATGAATTCTATGCCTCGATCATTCCTGCATCGTTGAGCGAGGACGCCGCGAACGTCATGCGGCAAGCGCTCGCGGGGATGATGTGGACGAAACAGTTCTATTTATATGACATCGAGGGCTGGATGCGCGGCCGCCGGCGCGTCGCAAGGAACGATGCGTGGCGCCACCTGCACAACGCCGACATCATCTCGATGCCGGACAAGTGGGAGTACCCCTGGTATGCCGCATGGGACCTTGCGTTTCACATTCTGGCTCTGACGCTCGTCGACGAGGACTTCGGCAAGGATCAGCTGGAGCTGATGCTGCGCGGGACGTACCTGCACCCGAACGGCCAACTGCCGGCATACGAGTGGAATTTCGGCGACGTGAACCCGCCGGTGCACGCGTGGTCGACGATTTTCACGTATCGCCTCGAAGCGGTGCGGCGCGGTAGAGGCGACATCGACTGGCTCGAGCGATCGTTTCATACGCTCCTGCTCAACTTCACGTGGTGGGTGAACCGCAAGGATCGCTTCGGCAAGAACGTCTTCGACGGCGGCTTTCTCGGGCTCGACAACATCGGCGTGTTCGATCGCAGCGCACCGTTGCCGACCGGCGGTCATCTGGAACAGGCGGATGGCACGGCGTGGATGGCATTGTTCTGCCAGAACATGCTGGAGATCGCGATCGAGCTCGCGCTGCAGCGGCCGACGTACGTGCGGATGTGCACGAAGTTCTTCGAGCATTTCATGTGGATCGCGGCATCCATATCGGCGGGCGACGGCCGGGATGGCATGTGGGATGAAGAGGACGGCTTTTTCTATGACGTCCTGTGTCTGCCGGATGGACGCTCGGTGCGGCTGAAGGTGCGCTCGATGGTCGGGCTGCTGCCGTTCTGCGCGGTCACGACTTACGAGGGCGAACTGCGCGCGAAGTATCCCGAGGTCGCGGAACAGGTGCGTGGGTTCCTGAGGGCGCATCCAGAACTCGGCGCACGCATCCACAACCCCTTGCTGCCGGGACACAACGGCCGGCTGCTGGCCGCGATTCTCGACGAGAATCGTCTGCGGCGCGTGCTCGCACGCATGCTGGACGAGAACGAGTTCTTGAGCCCCTACGGAATTCGCTCGCTATCGCGTCATCACGCCGAGCATCCCTATGTGTTCGGCGCGGCAGGCCAGGAGTATCGCGTGGGCTATCTGCCCGCGGAATCCGACTCCGGCATGTTCGGCGGCAATTCGAATTGGCGCGGCCCGATCTGGATGCCCGTCAATGCGCTCATCATCCGCGCGCTGCTGCAGTACTACAGCTACTACGGGAACGAGTTTCGCGTCGAATGCCCGACGGGCTCCGGCGTGTACGCCAATCTCTATGAGGTGGCACATGAGATCGCGCGCCGGTTGGGTGCGATCTTCCTGCGCGATACGAGCGGCCGGCGCCCCGTGTACGGCGGCACCGAGAAATTTCAGTCCGATCCGCATTGGCGTGACTACGTGTACTTCTTCGAGTACTTCCACGGCGACAACGGCGCCGGGCTCGGCGCGAGTCATCAAACCGGATGGACGGGCGTCATCGCGCGTCTGCTGCAGATGTTCGAGGTGCTGCGGCCCGAGCAGGTGCTCGATCTCGGCCGGCGTGCGACGGAATCGCTCGAGCGCAGACCCGCCGCGGAGGTGCCGCTCGGAGCTGCGCCGCGTGATGGTCGCGGCTCTCGTCCGACGGAGCGTTGAGCCGCTCGCTCCGCGAGCTTGCACTGCGTCGACGCCTCGTGCAGCGGCCGTGCGCGTGCGCCTCGATGCAGCCGTTCGTGCCCGCATTACAGATTTTGACGTCGCGAGATGCGTCTAGCGTGACGTCACGCCGGGCAGCGGAGCGTTGCGATGAGACTCGAGTGTGCAAGCGCGTTGTTGATCGGGGCGGGACTTGGCCTCCTGCCGTTCGCCCAGCCCGCGTCGGCGCAAGAGGTCACCGTTCCCGATCATCCGATCATGAGGGATCGCTTCTATCTCAGCGCAGGCGCGCTTTGGTCGGCATCCAATGTGACCGCCAATCTCAACTCGGGAACCCTGGGCGTGGGCGCGCTCATCGACTTCGAGGATGACTTGGGGTTGGACGAGTACGACGTCATCGGCCTCTACAGTTTTCGCTGGCGCATCTCGAGGCGCTTTCAGTTCGAGGCCGAATATTTCGCTCTCAACCGGAATAACGAGAAACAGCTGTCCAAAACCGTGCAATGGGGCAACTTGAACATTCCCGTCAACGCGGTGGCGAGGAGCAGCTTCGATATCGACGATTTCCGCCTCAGCATCGGTTACGCGTTCTTTCGTGCGCAGGACAAGGAGAT